>CAZQIE010000041.1:0-25843 GCA_964593675.1 uncultured Opitutales bacterium | reverse complement strand
GAGGTGGGTGGCGGGCAGGCCGGAGAAAGCTACACGGGGCCGGCGCACTGGGCTTTGAGGTCCGCGGAGGGCGCTTTTTATGTGGGTGAGGTGTGGGCGTTGCAGGTGGAGATTCCGGGAGCGCGTGTGCGGGTATTGCACCTGCCGTTGCACCGGAAGGGGGGTGTGCTTGAGGTCCGCTGGTCGCCTGGGCCGGGTGTTGAGGCGCGGCTGCGCAGAACGGGCGAGTAGAGGGGCTCTACCTCAATTTGCCGCTCCGCGCCGAGCACGCGCGGCTTGAGCAGTTCCGTTTCAAGCAGTCGCTTACGCCGATGCTGCGGCCACGCACGGCGTGGGCCGTCTATGTTGAACTGCACGGCCGGATCTGCCGCTGCGCTGGGATGCGGGTAGGGGGCGCATTATGGTCGCGCCGTCGTGGGCGAAAGGGTGCTTTCGGTGGCTTCAGGCGGGGCGGACGAGGGCGAGGTCTGCCCATTCGCCGAGGACGCGGGTATCGACGGACTGGATGTGGCCCCAGCGGGCGGTGGCTTCGCGCTCGAAGGTGGCGCGGGTCTTGTCGAGTTCGCGGGCGAGGATGCCGGACATGGCAAGGGTGCCGCCGGGGGCGGTGGCGTCGAGGAGGCCGTCGGCGTGGATGACGAGGACGTCCGCCTGGATGTTGGCGAGGAGGAGGTCAGCCTGGCGTCCGCCGGCGAGGGCGGCTTCGAGGCCGCCTTCCATCCATGCGACGCGGGAGGCGGGGAGGCCGTTGAAGGCGAGGTTTTCGCGGGAGACGCGGACGGCCTCGGGGTCGCGGTCGAAGCCAAAGATGTCGCCGAAGCCAAGGAGTGCGCCGGAGATGGCGAGGATGCCGGAGCCGCAGCCGGCGTCGATGAGGCGGAGGTTGGGGAGGGCGGCGGGGGTGCGGGCTTCGCGGAAATCGAGCATGCGCTGGGCGCAGAGGCGGGTGGTTTCGTGGCTGCCGGTGCCGAAGGCCATGCCGGCGTCGAGGTAGACGGCAAACTCGCCGGCGGGGACGGTGTAGGCGTCGCGTTCCCAGACGGGCACCCAGTGGAGGCCGCGGGAGCTCCAGGGTTTGAGGTACGCCTTATAGGCTTCCTGCCATTCTTTGTCCTCAATTTTGCGGAGGTCGGGGCGCTCGGGGATGGCGGGGAAGAGGGTGCGGAGTTCGGCCCAGGCGGCGAGGGCTTCGGGTTCGGTGGGGAAAAAGCCGGAGAGGAAGTAGGGGCGGCCTGGGGCTTCGTTGAAGAGGGACCAGGGGGAGACGCCGACATACTCGCAGAAGTGGTCTTCGAGGGGGTCTGCGAGGTCGCTCGGTATCTGGGTGCGGACTTCGATCATCATGGTTGCGGCGTTTCTGGCGGGTTGGGCGGGCGAGGGCAAGCCCGCGAAGGGCTGGTCTTCAGCACTTTTCCTTTAAGGTGTCGCGTGCGCCGACGCTGCGGTCACGCACGGCGTGGGCGCGGAGGAAGGAGGTTAGATCCCACAGGCGCGACAACTTGATGTGAATGGGCCCTAATGGGCGGGGAGGCGGTTGTCGGGGCGGGGCTCGGGTGGGCCGAGTCGGGTGTCGTCGAGGGTTTCGAGGTGGCGCAGGTGGGAGACGTCGCCGAAGGTGACGAGGGTCCAGTGGCTGGGTGTGCGTTCGACAACGTTGACGGAGGCGTTGAGGAGGAGGTAGCGGCGGAGGCCGTCCCAAGGGAGGTTGAGGACATTTTCGAGGACGCGGCGGATGACGCCCCCGTGGACGACGAGGGCGATGTGAGCGCCGGGGTGGGCGGCGGCGATGTCCTCCATGGCGGCGAGGACGCGGGCGCGCATGGTGACGACGGATTCGCCGTCGGGAATGGTGTAATCTTCACCGCCGTCGCGCCAGGCGGCGATGACGTCGGGGTGGCGGACTTCGGCTTCGGCGGCGGTCAGGCCTTCGAGGATGCCCATTTTGCGCTCGCGCAGGCGGGGTTCCGTGCGGATGTGCAGGCCCGTGGCGGCGGAGATGGGGGCGGCGGTGGCGAGGGCGCGTACGAGGTCGCTGCTGTAGAGGGCGTCGAAGGGCTGGTCGTTGGCGAGGCGCCGGGCCAGGGCCTGGGCCTGGGCTTCGCCGCGGGCGCTCAGGGGGCAGTCTTTCCAGCCTTGGAGGCGGCTTTCGGCATTCCAGCCGGTCTCGCCGTGGCGGACGAGGGTGAGGCGGGTGACGACTCCCGTGGCCTTTTGGGACCCGAGATGGTGCGGTGAGGGCATGGGTGGCGCGTGCGGGTGTGTTTTTGCCGGTTCGTGAACGGGGGCCCCGTGCGGGTCGCCCCAGGTGCGGGCGCGTCTGGCGTGCGGTCAGCCGCCGCGTGCGCGTCGGCTAGGCTTGCTGGCTGAGGCGTGCGATGACGGCGGGGAGGAGGGCGTGCTCGGCGGCGTGGACTTTGGTTTCGAGGGTCTCGAGCGTATCCGTGGATTCAATACGCACGGTGGCCTGGTCGATGATGCGGCCGCCGTCGATGACCTCGTTCACGTAGTGGACGGTGCAGCCGGTGACTTTGACGCCGTAGTCGTAGGCCTGCTTGATGGAATGGAGGCCGGGGAAACTGGGCAGGAGGCTGGGGTGCAGGTTTATGATGCGGCCTGCAAAGGCGCGGAGGAAGGTGGTCTTGATGACGCGCATGAAGCCGGCCAGGACGATGAGGTCCGCGCCGGTCTGCCGGATGTGCTCGACGTAGCGGGCTTCGGCTTCGTCGCTCATCTTTGTCTTGAAGGGGCCGGGGTCGATGAAGGTGGCGGGCACGCCGAAGCGGGGGCCAAGTTCGAGGATGCGGGCCTTGGGCTGGTCGGAGACAATGCTGACGACGGTGGCGCGGCCGAGGCGGCCGGCGGCCTGGGCTTCGAGGATGGCTTCGGCGTTGGAGCCGCGGCCGGAGCCGAGGAGGACGATCTTCATGGGCATGCGAAAGGGAGTGGGAAAAGGTTTGGCCGTGGCGCACGGCTTTGCAATGCCGGAAGCGGTCCACGCGGGGAGGCGGGGCGGGGCTGTCCCACGATGCCACAGGGGTGGCCTCGCTTGCGGGCCCTGGTTTTCTGGGCGGTGGGGCGCGCTGTGGGCGGGAAGCACAGGGCAGGCGGTGGGCGCCGGACGGCCCGCCGTGGCGCCAGAGGCGGTGAAAGGCGGCGCGCTCTTTAAGCGTGCTTGTGGGGCAGGGAGGGTCCGTCTACCCAACGGCCTTCAATGACGACGCGGCGGGCCACTTTCGGGAATCCGTAGTCGAAGGTGGCCATTTGAGAGACGACGAGGTCCACGACGGCATCGGCCTGGATGTTGGGTTGCGAGTCGATGCCGGCCCATCTGCTGTTGCCGTCGGCGGAGGTGTTGATACTGGTGAAGGCGACGTCGCGCGGGATGCTGTAACCGGCGTCTTCGAGCCAACGGGCGGCCATTACGGTGGAGATCACGACTTCGGGACGCTCGCGGCGGAACCAGTCGAGGAACGGGGCGGGTTCGGCACCGTCGCAGATGTAAACGGCCGGTGGACAGGGGAGGCGTCCCTTGGCTGCAAGGTGGTTGATCACGGCGAGCGGCTCTTCGCGGTTGCGCCGGTGTCCCGAGCAGAGGCTCGCGTAGCCGATCTTGCGGTAGCCGTGCTGGAGGGTGTGCTCGATGGCGATAATCGTATTCAGGTAGGAATCCGATATGACGGAGCTGATTTTACGAGACGCTGCGCAGGAGCCGGAGCAGGCCGCGGCAATGCCGTCGAGGGTGACTTCAGGGTCTTCGAGGAAAGCGTCGGCTTCGGTAAGGGCGATGCCTTCGATGCCGCGGGCGCGGATGATCTGCTCGACGCGGTGCGGGTTCATGCCGGGGGCGCCGAGCCAGAACTCGTCCAGTTTGTAACCGAGCGTTTTCGCGCGAATTGAGGCGGCATTCCAAAAGCTGCTAAAATCGGGGCCGGCGCGGAGGACGGGGTGGCTGAACCCGCTGACGATGCCGATGACTTGCGTGGCACGGTTGCCGATTTTGAGGCGGGTCATGGCCTTTGCGAGAGCGGGATCGGTCCGGTAGCCGAGGCTCTCAGCGACCTGCATGACGCGGAGGCGGGTCCGCTCGGCGACGGCGGGGTTGCCGCGAAGGGCCAGGGAGGCCGTGCTGACGGACACGCCTGCGGTCTCGGCGACAGTTTTGAGGTTTAGGGTAGGAGCCGTGCTGGGCTCTTTCTTCGCCATGCTTCCGTTGTAAAGGTTGCACGGGTTTCGTTCAAGCTGACTCTGGACGTTTGCGGGCCGTGATGGACTGGTGCGGGAGGCTATTTTCTGCGTCGTTTTGCTTGCCGGGGCTAGTAGCTTCTTTCAAGATTGGTAAAGCAGTCGCTTATAGGCGATGCAGCCTGCGCTACCCTGAGAGAGAGCGCTTTCCTGGCTCGCGATGGAGTCGATATAGGGCAAGTCCTGATAACCCCTAACCCCCCCGAAGTCATGTCTACCCGCCGTTGGACTATTGGCCGGCGTCTCGCATTCTCCTTTGCCGCACTCATGCTGGTTATCGCCGCCCTCGGCGTATCCGGCTACGTGGGTCTCCACAAGTCGAATGCAGATACCCGTTTCCTCGCAAACAAATCGATTCCCGAAATTGGAATATTGGAGCGTATCAGCACGAACGCTTACCGCGTGACGCGGGCCTTGCGCACGTTGATGGACGCGAGCCTGCCGACCACGGAGGTGACGGCGCAGCTTGAGGAGATCAAGGCGGCGCGAGCGGACTACGTGGCGGCGATCGCGGATTTTGACAAGATCCAGAAGGACCTGGAAGAAGAGCGGTTGTGGGCGGCCTTCAAGGAGTCGATCACGGAGTGGCGGAATGCAAACGTTGTGTTCAACGAACTGCGTGAGAAGGGAAACCTGGAGGGGGCGCGGAAGCAGCTGCTGGGGCCGAGCCGGGCGGCGGAACAGAAGTCCATCGACTTGATCCGGCAGCTCGTGAAGCGCACAAACGAGGATGCGAACCGGCTGGCAACGGGGGCGCTGGAGCGCTCGGAGCGGCTGACGCTGGTGCTGGCTGTGGTGTCGGGAGTGGGCTTTGTGGTGGGTCTCGTACTGGCCTGGGGTGTCTCGCGCTCAATCAGCCGACAGCTGGACGGGCTGGCGTCGGAGCTGGGCACGGTCGTGGAGCAGACGCGGGAGGCGGCAACGCAGGTTGCGGCGGCGAGCCAGGACCTCGCGGACCGCGCATCGCAACAGGCGGCGAGCGTCGAGGAGACGTCGTCTTCGCTTGAGGAAATCGCGTCGATGACGCGGCACAATGCGGAGAATGCGAGTGAGGCGAACTCGCTTACGCATGAGGCCTCGACGCAGATGGAAAAGGCGGGCCACTATATGGGCGACCTGACGCGGCAGATGTCGGAAATCGCGGCGTCAGGCGCGGAGACGCAGAAGATCATCAAGACGATTGATGAGATTGCGTTCCAGACGAACATCCTGGCGCTGAACGCGGCGGTGGAAGCCGCGCGCGCGGGTGAGGCGGGCGCCGGGTTTGCGGTGGTGGCGGACGAGGTCCGCAGCCTTGCGCAGCGGGCCGCGGAGGCCGCGCGGAACACGACGTCGCTCATCGAGAAGTCTGCGACGACGATTGATAGCGGCTCGAAGCTGGTGAAGGACACGGGCGAGGCTTTTGCGAAGACGACGGAGGCGACGAAGAAGGTGATGTCGCTTGTTGGGGAGATTGCGACGGCGTCGAGCGAGCAGACAAAGGGGATTGATCAGATCAGCAACGCGGTGGCGGACATGGACAAGACAACGCAGCAGAATGCGGCGGGTGCGCAGGAAAGCGCGTCGGCCGCGGGCGAGCTGCATACGCGGTCGGATCAGCTTGCGGTGGCGGTGGAGCAGTTGCAGGCGCTGGTGAACGCGAAGGCGCACGTTAAGGGCGGTGAGGCAGCGCCGGTCCCCGCGACGGTGTCGAAAAAGGCGGAGAGCCGGCCTGCGGCCAAATTGGAGGGCGGGCAGCCGAAGGCTCCTGCAAAGAAGGCAGCGGCAAAGGCGAGCGCGCTGCCGATGCCCGGTGACGACGACGACTGGCGGTCTGCGTAGCTCGCGCGGACGGGGCGAGTCCCTGTAACGCTTGGCTGCGCACCGCCGCGGTTCCGCCTATGCGTGATCGAGCGCGGAGGGGCTCTGCAGCAGTTCTCCTTTAAGTTGTCGCATGCGCCGACGGTCCGGCGAGCGTGGACGCCCCATCCTCGCGTCGGCGCGGGCGGAAAGTGATTTAAGGAGGTGCGACAGCTTAAAGTGGAAGTGCTCTAACGCTTCGGGCGCCGGCCGCGGTACAGGGCGGTTGCGGCCAGTGCGGCTGCCGCGGTGATGGTGGCGTTTGTCGCAGGCTCGGGGATCATGGCCGCATAGAGGTCCATGACGCAGGACTGCGTGGCCTCCATGAACCAGTCAAAGCGTCCGGATGCGGTGTTGAGCAGGAGCACGACGCCGCGCTTCTGGCTGCGCGAAAAGACCACCCAGGCCTCGTGGCCGACGGTCATGCCTTCGAAATAGACTTTGTCGCCATCCGGGGAGACGACCCAGAACATGCCGAGCGGGTCGTCGAGGGGCTGCATGGCGAGGTCCAGGGCTGCGCGCAACTGGGGGTCTGCGGAGGTGAGGCCCACGTTTGCGCCGATGTAGATCAGCAGGTCGTTGGCTGTGGAACGCAGGCCGCCGGCTCCGGCAACGACGGTGGCGCTGAAATCCATATCGTTGACAGCGTTGCGGGAGCCGGGGTCGAGCGTGTAGCCGGCCGTGCGGTTTGCGGCCATTTCAGGCGTGTAGGATACGGCTGTCTCGGTCATGCCCAGCGGGGCGGCGATCACGGTCTTGACCTGTTGGTCGAAACTGGCGCCGTTCTTGGTCTCGAGGGCGTAGGTGAGGATGCCGGCGGCGACGTTTGAGTATTTGAAGGTCTGGCCTTCGAGATCGGGGCGGGGCGCCGTGTTGACGATGGAGGAGAAGGTGGACGCGTTGTAGCTGGCAACGCCGGAGATCATGCTGTTGATCACCGCCATGGAGTCCGGGACGACGTTGAAGGCGGGGAATTCGCCGTAACCGGAGCGGTGGGTGACGATGTTGCGCAGGGTGATGTCCACGCCATCCGCGCGCTGCTGGAGGTTTATGCCCGGCGGCATCTGTGGGGCGAAGGGCGTGTTGAGGCCGGCGCTGCCGTAAGTGTTGGCGGCGAGGACGCCGAGGAACGTTTTGCTCAGGGAGCCGATCTCGTATGCGGAATGTTCGTTGGGGGCGGTGGGGTCGGCTTCGCTGCGGCGGCCGTAGTTGTAGAAGGCGTAGCCGTTCTGGTCGATGACACCGAGGGAGGCGCCGACGAAGGCATCGTGGGCCTGAAGGCTGGTGATCATGGTGCCCACGCGGGCGTTTATTGCCTCCGGCGTGAGGGCGTTAAAGCCGCCGGCTAGGCCGGGTGGCACGCCAGCGTGTGCGGCAGGCGGGAAGAGCCCGGCAAGGGCCACGAGCGCGTAGGGGATGCGATACCTCGGGCAAGGGCGCGCGTGCATGAAGGGCGATTCTGGCCCCTCGGGCGGGTTCGGTCAATGAGCCGTTATGGGACTGTCAGCGTACGGGGATTGTGGAAACAAAAGAGCCGCCCAGGCTGCTTTCCTGAGCGGCTCACCCTGTTGCCATCCCTGCTTCAAGATGGCGCACTCTGTTGCTACCTCAGCGTAACCGCCACCCCTGGCAGTTACGCTGAAATGTGTAAAGAATTTGTCGGCTGGAGCAGGCCAAGGGGGGGCTCCTGCCGTAGCGCCTTGTGCGGCGACGGCAATAAATATGCACGGAGGCTCCGTTATGTGAAGTCGTGAGCGCTGATAACGGTAACATAAGACGGCTGCGGGCTTGCGTTTGCCCGGGTCCCTGTGCCGTTTTTCAACCGCAATAGAGTCGTAACGTCTTTTAGGGTAGGGTCTTGAGGATGGGTCTTCCGTGTCAGATGTCGTCCTTGGGGTCGCGCTCCGCGTAGGTTTCGTGGCTGAGCACAACCTGTGAGTTCTGGAAATCGACATCAACGTCCACGGCGGCGCGTTGTGTGGCTTCCCCGGAAACGTGCATGGCGCCCTTGTACCAGCTTTCCACGAACTCGATGTCGGCACGGTCATGGCCGTCGTCCGTGTCGATATGGAGGTCCCGGATTTCGATCTGGGAGGGCGCGGGGCTGCCGCGTGGGTTAAGGCAGTAGTCGAGAAGGAAACCGGCAAGGCGGTCTCGGCGCTCGGGCAGGAGGAGCTCCTGTTTGAGGCTTTCGGTGGCTTGGGGGTCGTGCCGCCGGAGCGCCTCGGTCAGGGGCTCGGGGATGGGCAAAGAGACGATGGCTTTCATGCCCCCAATGAACACGCGGGGGCGGGAATTCCCATGAGGCTCCCGCCCCAGACGCTGTCACGGAAAGGCCCGGGGAGCCTGCTATTGAGGAATCGAGGGGAGGGGGTCGAGGTCTGGGGTGGCTTGGTCGATGGCGTCTGCGGGGAGGCCCTGCCAGCCGCCGCCGAGGGCGCGGGCGAGCTGGACGGTGGCGGCGAGACGCAGGCCGCGGAGCTGTGTGGCCGCGCGCGCGGTCTGGAGGGCGCGGTCTTCGGCGGTGATGACTTCGAGGTAGCTGACGAGGCCGCGGTTATAGCGGGCGGTGACGAGTTCGAGGGCGTCGCGGGCGGCGGCCATGGCTTCGCGCTGGGCGCGCTCCTGCTCGGCAAGCCACTTGAGGTCGGACAGGGCGTCCTCAACGTCGCGGAAGGCGCCGATGACGCGCTGGCGGTAGGTGGCGACGGCTTCGGCAAACCGCGCGCGTGTGGCGTCGAGGTTGGCCTGGTTGCGGCCGCCTTCGAGGAAGGGGATGGTGATGGAGGGGCCGATGGACCAGACGCGGCTGGCGGGGTCGATGAGGTCGCGGAGTTCGGCGCTCTGCCAGCCGGCCATGCCGGTGAGGCGGAGGGTCGGGTAGAAGGCGGCCTTGGCGACGCCAATGCGTGCCAGGGCGGCGTCGAGGGCGAGGTCCGCGGCGGCGACGTCGGGCCGGCGCTTGAGAAGGTCGCTGGGGAGGCCGGCGGGTATGACGGGGGGCTCCGGGAGCACGGAGGGGCCGTTGCCGCGGGCTTCGCGGGCGGCGGCTTCTTCGCGCACGGCGGAGACCGCTTCGCTGGCGGCCACGAGTTCCGGGACGGCGAGCTCATTGCCGGGGGGCTCTCCAAGCAGGACGGCCAGGGCATGGCGTGCGAGGGCTTCCTGGCGCTGGATGGACCTGAGCTCGGACTCGGCGAGTGCGGCTTCGAGTTTGGCTCGGGAGACGTCGGCTTCCGTGATGAGGCCGGCTGCGCGGCGGGACTCCTGGAGGCTGAGGTTCTCCTTTCGGGAATCGAAGTTTGCGCGGACGACTCCGGCTTCTGCGGCGAGGGTGCGGAGCTGCACGTAGGTGCGGGCGACTTCGGCGCTGAGCACGAGCCGCACGGCCGCGGCGTCGGCTTCCGCAAGCGCGGCTTCGGCAGCGGCGGCCCGCAGGCTTTGGCGGACGCGGCCCCAGAGGTCGACTTCGTAGCGCAGGGAGACGGGCAGGGTGAAGGTGTTGGCGGTGCCGCCCTGGAGGGGTACGCCGAGGGTGCCGGAAGTCTTTCCGCGAGAGAAGGAGGGCTCGGCGTTGACCGTGGGCATGCGGTCGGCGCCGGCGCCGCGGGCCAGGGCGCGGCTCTCGTCAACCCGAGCGAGCGACCGGGCGAGGTCGGGGTTCGCGGCAAGCGCACGCTCCTGGAGCTTGTCGAGCACGGGGTCGCCGAACACACGCCACCAGGTGTCGGAAAGCGCCGCGGGCTGGGGTGGCGGGGGCGTCTGCGCCGCAGCGGGAGCGGGCTCCGTGGCGGTGGGCTGCGCGGGCTCCGGCGGGGTGGGCTGATCCGGGGCGACGGGAGCTTCCGCCCAGCTTTGGGGCGTCTGCGGGGTTGGCTTCTGCTCGTGGACGGGGAGCGTGCAGCCGGCCAGGGCGGCGGCGAGCGTGAGGACAGCGCCGCGGAGGGCGGCATGGCTCGATGGCGTTTTCATTAACGGCTCCCGGATGTAGAGGTCCATCTGCTGGCCGACATAGACGGGCTTGTTCGGGTCGGCGCGGAAGCGGTAGATCACCTGCAACACGCGGGTGTCGACGCGCTCCATGCTGCCGCCGGTGAGCGAGACCTTGGGGATGACGAAGGGCTCGATGCGGACGAACTCAAGTGGGATTGGGTTATCGGTTTCACCTTTGAGGTAGGCGGTGGCCGGGGCGCCTTGGCGCACGCGGGGCGCGAGCTGTTCGTCGACGTCGGCGCGGACTTGGAGGTTGTCGATGTCGCCGAGCACGAGGAGGGGTTTCGCGGGCGCGATGCCGGCGTATTCGCCTTCGCGCGTGTTGACCTGGAGGATGGTGCCGGCGATGGGCGCGCGGACGGTCATGCGGTCAATGAGGAGGCGGGTGGCGGAGACCTGCGCGCGTGCGGCGTCGAGCTGGGCCTTTGCGACGGCGACGTCGTTCTCGCGGGTGCGGACTTCCTCGGTGCTGACGGCGCGGGGGTCCTTCACGGCGCGCAGGCGTGCAAGCTGGTCTTCGAGTCGCCGGAGCGAGGCGCCGGCCACATCGACGGCGGCTTCCTGGGCGACGAGCTGGGCGCGCAGGTCGCGGTCGTCGAGCTGGAGCACGGGCTGGCCCGGTTCGACGCGGTCCCAGACTTTCACGCACACGCGCTGGACGAGGCCGGGCGCGGGCACGCCGATGGCGGTGTTCTCACGCGAGGCCTCCACAATGCCGGAGCCCGCGACCGCGGTGGCGTAGGGCTTGGCTGGCGGGGGCACGGGCGGCGGGAGCACGGGTTTTTCCGCGCGGAGGCGGACCATGAGGGCGAACGCGGAAACGACGCCAAGGAGGGCGAGCCAGACCGTGACGCGGTTCAGGATGAAGGCGGGCTTGAGGTGGCGCCGGGTTTGGGTGTGCGCGTGCATGTCAGGAATATTTGTTGGCGATGGCGTGGGGATCGTCCCAGACGTGGCGGATGCGGCCGTCCTCCATCTCGGCGATGCGGTCTGCGAAGCGGAAAATGCGGTGGTCATGGGTGACGACGACGACGCAGCGGTCCGGGGAGCGGGTGAGTTCGCGGATGAGCTCCATGACCTGCGCGCCGGTGTGGCGGTCGAGGGCGGACGTGGGCTCGTCGCAGATGAGGAGCCGGGGCTCGTGGACGAGGGCGCGCGCGATGGCCACGCGCTGCTGCTGGCCCCCGGAGAGCTGGGAGGGCCGGGCCTCTTCGCGGCCTTTCAGGCCGACGCGTTCCAGGAGTGCTGCGGCGCGGGACTCGGCCTCACGCCGGGGCTTGCCCTGGATGAGGAGGGGCACGGAGACGTTCTCGACGCAGGTGAGGGTGGGGATGAGGTTGAAGGACTGGAAGACGAAGCCGAGGTTGTCCGCGCGGAAGCGGGTGAGGTCGCGCTCGCTGAGCGTGTGGAGGGGCTTGCCGAGGGCGTGGACTTCCCCGGCGTCGGCGTGCAGGGTGCCGGCGATGATGCTGAGGAGGGTGGTTTTGCCGCAGCCGGAGGGGCCGACGAGCATGATGAGCTCGCCGTGGCGGGCCTCGAAATGGGTGTTCTTGAGGGCGCGCGTGCGGGCCTCGCCTTCTCCGAAGCTCTTTTCCACGGCATGCACGGACACGGCGGCGCGGTGGTGGCCGTGCGGCTTGTGGTGGTGGCTCTTGTGGTCCGTATCCATGATTCAACTACAGGCGGAAGACCATTGCGGAGTCGACCTTGGCGACCTTCAGGATGCCCAGGATGGCCGACACGGCGCTGATGAGCATGACGACGGCAAAGACGCCGAGCATGATGTGCGGGACGAGCAGGAACGGGGGCATGCCCTTTTTCAGGACGGCGAGGCCGAACACCGTGACGAGGCCCATGCCGACGCCGTAGCCGACAAACCCGACGGCCAGCGCTTGGAGCACGAGCATGCGGCAGAGCAGCCCGTTGCCCGCGCCCATGGCCTTGAACGCGCCGAGGTGGCGGAGGTTTTCGAGGACGAAGGCGTAGAACGTCTGCCCGCTGATGACGACACCGACGATGAAGCCGAGGAGGACGGTGGTGCCAAAGGCGATGGGAATGCCGGTGTTGCGGACATACCACCAGACAGTTGACCACATGAACTCGCGCTCCGTGTAAGCCTTCAGGCCGGTCTCGCGTTCGATGCGGCGGGCGACCTCGGCGGGGTCGTGGCCGGGGGCGGCGTCGCCGAGCACAAAGGTCATCATCTTGCGCTGCGGCGGGGCGTAGAGCACGGCGCGGTCGTAGGTGGTCCAGACGTAGGGGCCGCCGGTGAAGGAGCGGGCGGCTTTGCAGATGCCGACGATGCGGGCCTCGCGGTCGTTGATCTCGAAGACGTCGCCGACGTCGAGGGGGCGTCCGCGGCCTTCGCTGAGGCGCTCGATCCCGTAGTCGTCAATGATGACGGTGTTGGGCAGGCGCAGGTCCTCGACCTTGCCTTTGAGCATTTCCTGCGGGGCGCCGGCGAGCGAGGTGCTGTCGATGCCGACGAGCTGGATCATTTTGAAGGAGCCGTCGAGCATGCGGGCCTGCTGGACGGCTGAGTAAAGCGGGACGGCCCAGGCCACGCCGTCCACGGAGCGCACGCGGTGGACGTCCGTGTCGCGCAGGGGCTTGTTGTCGTTGGCCTGCTCGACCTTGGGGTCGGCCACCCAGATGTTCGCGCGCATGTTGCGCACGGTCCCGAACGTCCACGACATGACGCCGACAAAGACGGAGGCCTGCTGGGCCATGAGCAGGCTGGCAAAGGTGAGGCCGCTGACAAGCATGAGGTACTTGCCGCGGTCGCCGAAGAGCATCCTGAGTGCGAGGCGGTACATGGGTCACTTCTCCCCGGCAAGGCCGCGCAGGCCGGCGGCGGCAAATTTCACGAGGTCGCGGGCCTGACGCTCGGCATCGTGTGTTGCGAGCTTCTCTGTAAAGCGGGGGTCATTCTTAGCCTCGGCCGCGAGGGCGAGCATCATGAGGCTGTGGAGCATGGCGCCGATGACGAAATGCAGCGCGCCGGAAAGCCGCGCAGGCGAGAGGCCGGGCAGGGCGCGGCGCAGCGCCGTGCCGAAGCGTTCCAGCATCGGGGCAATCTCCGCGGCCATGAGGGGGCCGCAGAGGCCATCGGGCTCGCGCACGTGACGCCGGATCATGCGTGTGAGCAGGAGGCCTCCGAGGGGCGCCACGCGTGCGAGCTCGAAGGCGGGCCGCACGAGGGCGTCCACGACGTCTTCCACGGTGGGGGCGCCGTGAGCCTCGGTTTCTTTCAGAAGGGCGTAGCGGCGGTCGTTCACCTGACGGATGCGGCGGCGGCAGACTTCGAGGAAAAGGGCGTCCTTGGACTGGAAATAGTAGTGGACGGCGGCAAGGTTCGCGCGCGCGGCGGCAGTGATTTCGCGCACGGAGGTGCCGTCGAGGCCCTTTTCAGCAAACAGGGCTTCCGCGGCATCGAGCACGCGCTCGCGCGTCTCCGCCTCAGTCGAAGGCGGTTCCACGGAGGCCGGGACGCCCGTTGGCGGCGGGTGGCGCGGGTGCTTGCGGCCGGTTTTGTGGACCTCTTTCATACGATTGATTAAAACAGTCGTTTGATTTCTTTGTCAAGCGCTGCTTGCGTGTAGGCGGTACGGGCGGGGAGTGGCTTGCGGGTTAGGGAAGGGGCGGGGGCAGCCGTGGGGCTACGATGGGGGCTGTTCCTCAACTAATCGGCGCGTTCGTGCTCTCCACAAACAATAAACTGGAAAGGATTGCGCGGGGGCGGAAGTATACGACGCATGGGGCAGATCCCGTATGCTCGGCAGTGGATAGATGAGGAGGACGTTGCGGCGGTGGCCGCGGTGCTCCGGTCGGACTGGCTCACACAGGGGCCAACGGTGGCGGCGTTTGAGCAGCGCCTGTGCGAGGTAACGGGGGCGCGGCACGCGGTTGCGGTGTCGAGCGGGACGGCGGCCCTGCACCTCGCGGCGCTTGCGCTGGATCTCGGACCGGGGGACGTGGGGGTGACCTCGCCTATCACGTTCGCGGCGTCATCCAACGCGCTCCTTTATGCGGGAGCGGATGCGGCTTTTGCGGATGTGGACCCGAGGACCGGGGTCATGGCGCTTGAGGGAGCGGAGGACCGCTTGCGGGAGTTGGCGCGGGGGGGCCGGAAGGGCGTGCTGATTCCGGTGTCGTATTCGGGACGAGTCGCGGACCTGCCGGGTCTCCAGGCGCTTGCGCGGGAGCACGGGTGGCGGGTGGTCGAAGATGCTGCGCATAGCCTTGGAGGCACGTACCGGGCGACGGACGGCGGCACGCATGCAAGCGGGTCTTGTGCACACACGGAGATGGCGATCCTGAGCTTCCACCCGGTCAAGCATGTGTGCTGCGGTGAAGGCGGTGCGGTCACGACGAATGAGGACGGGCTCGCGGAACGGCTGCGGTCGCTGCGGTCACATGGGATTCGGCGGCCGAACGCGCCAGACTCTGCGGACCCTTCAGCGCCGGGCTGGCTGTACGAGCAGACCGAGCTTGGGTACAATTACCGGATCACAGACCTGCAGGCGGCACTGGGGATATCGCAATTGCGCAGGCTGCCGGGCTTTGTGGACCGGCGACGGGCGCTCGCGGCGCGTTATACGGCGGCGTTTTCGGGGGCTCCGTTCCAGGGGCGAATGGTGCTGCCGGGGCCGGATGCGGGGCATGCCTGGCACTTGTATGTCGTCCATTTTCGTGACGAGGCGGAGCGCACGGCAGCGTGGGCATTCCTGCGGGCGCGGGGGATTTTCACGCAGGTGCATTATGTGCCGGTGTACCGTCACCCGTATTATGAGCGGCGGTACGGGGAGCAGCGCCTCGCGGGCGCGGAAGCGTTCTACCGGGGCTGCCTGAGCCTGCCGCTGTATCCAAAACTTCAGGACAGCGAGCAGGACGCGGTGATCGCGGCGCTTGCGGAATTTTTGATGCGGTAGCCACGGGATTTTTTTATGAGCTTTCGGAACAGACGTCGCGAGGACCGGTCACGGACGGAGGAGCAAACCGCACCGCAGGGCCGCCCGGTGCCGCCCCTGCTGAGGCTGGCGGACGCGGACTCGCCGCAGGCGTGGCGGCGGGCGTGGGTGATGGTCGGGTTGGGGCTCGTGGCGCTGATGGGCTGGCTGTGGCACGCGGGGAAGGCGGCTCCGCAGTCAGCGTCGCAGGTGCGCTCGGCCTACGCGCAGATGTATGTTGCGGCGGCGTTGCAGCCCGAAGGCGTGCCGCAGGCAGGGGACGTCGGCCTGGTGCCGGCGGTCCCGCTGGCGCTCTCCAGGCACGGTGTGAAGCTTGGCGGGCCTGGGCCTGCGGGGGTGCTGGTGTACGGGCCGCTTCTCACCGTGCCGCTCATGCTGTTTGCGGGCTGGCTCGCTGGGCGGGCGCGTTTCACGGCGGCGTATGCCGCTTATGTGGCGCTTATACTCGGGCTTCTTGCGGCTTCCGGAGCGGCCTCGCGGGCGACGGCCCCGGGGTTGCCTTTTGATCTTTTTGCGGTACGGCCCGCGTTTGCGGATTCGCTGGGGGCCGCCCTGTTGGCGCTGAGCCTGCTTGTGCTGTGGGTGGAGCCAAGGCGGCTGGGCTGGCGCGCGGACGCGACCTTTGCCCTGGGTGGTGCGGCTCTCGGGCTCCTACTTTTCACGCGGATTGAGCTTTTTCTCGCGGGTGGCCTGGCGGTGCTGGCGGCCTTCTGGGTGCAGCGGCTCACGGCGGCGCGCGCGGCTTGGTTCCTCGGTGGCGTTTTTGTTGTAGTGAATTTGCTGATACGCCTGGCTGGTGTGGGGTGGGGAGAGCTGGGTGACGAGCTTTGGCGGGTGCTGCGCGCGGTGCCGGGGATGCTGGGGGCGCCACGGGCGGCGGGGAACCTTGCGCTGCTCGGTGGGCTCCACGTGGTGTTGCTCGCCGGTGCGGTGATGGTGGTTTTCCGGCAGGGCAACCGCGACCTTGCGGTGCGGCGGTCGGTGTCTGCGCTGGTGGTGGCGCTGGTGGGGCTGTTTGGGCTGGTGTGCGCCCCGACTTTCCCGAGCCCGAGTGCGTGGGTCGGCCTGGTTTGCGTGCCTTTTGTCGCGGGCTTGGGCCTGCCCACGGAGCCGCCGGTAGATGCGCGCGTGCGGCGGTGGCGGCGGCCGCCCGGTGGCGACGCACCTTACCCGGAGGCGCTGCGGCTTCAGGCCTCGCTTCTGACGCACCTTTTCTGCGCCATGGCTGCGGGTTCGCTCATGGCTACGCTTTACGCAGGGGCCGCGCAGGCGGCGTGGTAAGGGGGCCGGAACCGGCTGCGTCGGTTGTCGTGCGCTGCCTGGCGCGTCATGCGCGCGGCGCAATTCAACGATTCGATTCGGGCGCGGTTGTCGTGGTCCGGCAGTTCTGCGAAGCTTTGCTCCAGCAGGCAGGAAGGACTTGGCAGTAGTCCCTCCTGTTGAAGCAAAACGCCCTCTGGCAGGAGGGCGTAAGGGTATGTAGCATAGCGGTCCGAGCAGGGGTGTTCGGGCCGCTTTTTTTGTTGCGGCAAAAGTCGCGTGCTTGGGCGACGCGTCAGTTTGAGCCGCTGTAGAGGGAGCCGTTTGTGCGGGCGAGGGCCGCCTTTTTCCAGTATTGCTCAATGACCTGCACGATCTCGGCGTACTGTTCCTGCTCGAAGGGTTTGCAGATGTAGGTGTTGGCGTGGCGCTGGTAGGCGCAACTGATGTCCCGTTCGGCAGTTGAGGTGGAGAGGATGATGACGGGAATGGTCCGAAGTTTGGTGTCGGCCTTGATGTTTTCGAGGACCTCCATGCCGTTCATGCCCGGCAGGTTGAGGTCGAGGAGGATCAGGTCAGGGAGTTTACCAAAGGGGTTGTGGACGTTGCGGAGGAAGCGCAGCGCGGACTCCCCGTCCTGAACGACTTCCAAGTTCAGGGGTGTATTGCTGTGGCTGAGGGCTTCGCGGGTAAGGACGATGTCAGCCTCGTTGTCCTCAACGAGAAGGATGTTCATGGCTTTGGTCAGCATGGGTGGTAGGCTTACTTATATTAAACCGGAAAGTGGCGCCGTTGCCAACGGTGGATTCGACCCAGATTCGTCCTCCGTGGGCCTCCACAGCTTCTTTGCAGATGGCCAGGCCGATGCCGGTGCCTTTGGCGCGGTCCTGGACGTGGATGCGCTTAAAGATCTCGAAGATGCGGGTGTGGTGCTCGGGTGCGATACCGATGCCGTTGTCGGCGACGGAGAACACCCAGTCCGTGGGCCTTTCCTCTACCGTAATGCGGATGTGCGGGGGAGCTTCTGAGCGGTAACGGATGCTGTTGGTGAGGAGGTTTTGGAAAAGGTGTTCGAGCAGGAAGCGGTCCGCCCAGATGGCGGGAATGTTATGGCGTTCGACGACGGTCCCGGTCTCGCGGATGAGCTGGCGCAGGGAGTCTTCGACAGCCTTAAGAAGGGCGGACATGTCCACCCATTGCCGTTCGAGGGGTCGGTTGCGGACGCGGGAGTACGAAAGCAGGTCCTCAATCATGGCGCGCATGCGGCGTGCGGCGTCGAGGACAAAGGCGTAGTATTGGCGGCCCTGGTCGTCGAGGCGGTCCCCGTAGCGCTTGTCGATGATCTGGACGAAATTCGTGATGGTGCGGAGGGGTTCCTGGAGGTCGTGGGAGGCGACGTAGGCGAACTGGGAGAGCTGGGAATTGGACTTTTCGAGCGAACGTGCCTGGGCCTCGATTTGCTCGCGCAAGGTGCGTTCACTGTTCAGGTGCGCCTCCAGGTCGGCTTTTTCGCGGATGCGGGCGTTGTTGAGGCGGGTGATGAGGTCGTTTACGGCGTGGTGGATGGTGCGGACTTCACGGCCGAGCCAGAGCGAGCCCAGTGAAACGGGCTCGGGGGCGTCCGGATGGAGGTCCCCAAGGCGTCGGGAGAGGCGCTTGAGGGGGGACAGGAGGTGTGCGCAGAACCAGAAAAGGGCGGTGAAGGCGGCGCCGAGTACCAGGAAGGCCCAGATGAGTTTGTTGCGGGCGTCGGCGCGGGCGTCGTTGTAAAAGAATGGGTTGTAATAGATTTTGAGGACGCCGAGGGGCTCGAGGGTTTCCCGGGAGAAGAGGATCGCTTCCGCTTGAAAGGAGTCGGTGCCGGGGGGGACGTTGTTGCGGAGGATGAGGGCGGGTTGGCCGTTGGTCTGGAGGTCGATGCCGGCGAGGAGGGGCTGCGAGGTCCGGGGATCCTGCAGGACCATGAGCTGGTCAATGATGCGGCGCAGGTCCGCGGGTTTTGCGGTGGGCAGGGCTTCTTCGAGGATGACGGCATACGGGCTGATGAGCAGGTCCACCTTCGTCTGTTCCCCGCGCTTGAGCAGGGGGACGGTGACGTAGCTCCAGTAAGCGACACCCGCGGCGATCACGAGGAGGGTGAGTGCCGCGAAGACCGCGATGATGCGCGAGGCGAGGGTGTCGAAAAGCCGCGTCATGGCTGGTCCTCCACTTTCGCCAGAGCGAAGATTTTGGGGTCCAGGTGTATGCCGTCGCGCAGGATGGTCTTGCGGTTCAGGTAGGGCAGGACGCGTGAGCCGATAAACACGCTGGCATGGGCGCCGTGGGTGACGTCGTCGGGAAAGGCGGAGAAAAGGAGGGTTTTGCGGCTGGAGGCCCAGTCGCGCAGGGATTCAAAGGCGGGTCTTGAGAGGATGTCCCCGATGAAAATGGCGGTAGGTGGGTCGGTATGGTGGGTTGCGGCGTCGTCCGTATGGGGGGTGATGGCGATGGGGTACCCGCGGATGTTGGAGGGCGCGAGGGTGCGGAGGTCCGAGGCGAGGCTGTCGGCGTCAGCCTGGGTTTGGGCGCAGACCCAGAGTTCCACTTGGCCCGCGCGGTTCAGGCGTTTGGGCAGATCCTGGTCGAGGGCAACGATGCGGGGGAAGATTTCGAGGGCTATGCGTATGCGCCGGTCTTCGCTGGCGTGGGCCGGTACAGCCGAGAGGACAAACGCTGTAAAGGTAAGCCAAAACGCTATGGCATGGTACAGAGCGGTGCGAGCGAGGCCTGAAGGGTGCCCGCAGGGAGAGGGTCTTGTGCAGGGGTGATGCACGAGGCGGCTTTAGGCGGGCTGCGCAGCGGTATCGGCGGGGGGCAGTTGTACGCGTGCTGTGAAGCGGCTGCCGGCGCCGACGGTGCTCTCAACGGAGAGCGAGCCGTGCATGAGGGAACAGACGCGCGAGGCGATGAAGAGGCCGAGGCCCGCACCGTCCCGGGCGCGGGTCATGACGGGGTTGATCTGGCAGAAGGGCTCAAAGAGGAGGGGAATTTTTTCCTGCGGGATGCCGCAGCCGGTGTCGGAGACGATGAACTCGAGCTGCCAGAGCCCGGCGGGGAGGCGCGTGGCGCGTCCGAAGACGTCGATGCGGCCGTAGTCCGTAAACTTGAGCGCGTTGCTGAGGATGTTGAGGAGGACGCGGGTGAGGCGTGCGGAATCCCCGACCAGGGCGAGGGTGGTCGGGCCTTCAAAATGCATGTCGAAGGCGAGGCCCTTGCGTTCGGCGGGGGCGCGGACGAACTGGCGGATGCGGGTGAGTGTGTCTTCGAGCTGGAAGCGCTCGTTTTCGAGGGTGAGCGTGCATTCCTCGAGGCGACGGACGTCGAGGAGGTCGTTGATGATGGAAAGGAGGTGTTGGGAGGCCTGCCGGATGTGCGAAACATACTCGTTGCGGTCGGTTTCGCTGTCGGCGGAGGGGATGAGTTCCAGGAAGCCCATGATGATGTTCATGGGGGTGCGGAGCTCGTGGGAAATCATGCCGAGGAAGTCCGACTTGGCGCGGCTGGCGCGGTCGGCGCGTTCCTTTTCACGGCGCAAGTCGCTCTCCACGCGCTTGCGGTAGATGGCGAAGTGGATGAGGCGGCTCAGGAGCCGGGACTCCAGCTCGTTTTTTGAGATGAAGTCCTGGACGCCGGCGGCGGCGGTAAGGAGGGCCTTTGCCTCGTCGGACTCGCCGGTGAGGACGACAACGGGGACGTCCGGGAGGGCGCCAACGACGCGGCGGACGAGGTCAAGGCCGTAGGCGTCGGGGAGGGAGAGGTCGAGGAAGACGAGGTCGGGGACCTGGCGCTGGATCTCGTCCAGCGTGCCGGCGAGGGTGGGGACAACGCGAAGGTTGAAGGGCTTACCGAGGCCTTCCTCGATGCGTATGCGCAGAATTTCCGCGTCAGCGGGGTTGTCTTCAACAAGCAGGAAGCTGAATTGAGCGGGAGAATCCATGGTGCTGTCGGCGCGAGCGGCCGGGGCATCGAGGAGGGCTTCGGTCATGGGTGAGCTTTTCTGTCAGTCTACTTCCAACTGTAGGAGGCCGCGATAAAGAATTCGCGACCCACGAACTGGTAGTCGTTGGCGAATGCGCGGAACGGTGCGCCGAGTTCGGAGGGGTAGGCGATGCGGTCATCGAACATGTTCTTGACGCCGGCGCGGAGGTCGAAGCCTGAGTTCAGGACATTTTTAACCGCGAGGAAGAAGTCGATGGCATCCCAGCCGGTGAGGTGTCCACGGGTGTCTCCGGGAAGGCGGAAGCGGTCGCCTTCTTTGCGGTACTGGACGGTGGCGAAGTAGCCGGGGTGGAACTCGAACTCCAGGGCGGCGCGGGCGGTGAAGCGGGCTCCGTCCCCGAAGCCTTGGACGATGGTGTCGGAGAAGCCGACGTAGTTGATGTTGCCGGTGGCCGTGAGGTTGGAGACGATGCGGTGGGTGGCTTCGACTTCTGCGCCGTCGGCATGGATGACGTTTGCGTTGTAGATCAACGCGCCGTTGCCGCCTACCCTGAAGGTGGCAAAGCCGTTATACTCGGTCAGGAAGAGGGAGGTGCGGACGGTCGTGTCCGTCTGGTTATTGTAGATGTGACCGATTTCGTAGGTGCGGTTTTTTTCGGCTGGGAGGGTTGGCACGGAAGCGGCGAAGTTCGGGCCGGCGGGCGTGAAGGCTTCGGCGTACTGGGCCTTGACGGTGTGCTCGTCGGTGACGCGGTAGATGGCCGCGGCCTTGGGGGTGACGATGGTGCGGATGTTTTTGTAGATGCCGGTATAGTCGTCCATGCGGACGCCCGGGACGATGTGGAAGCGCTCTGTCACGTGCCACTCGTCCTGGGCGTAGGCGCTGTAGACGGTGCGCTGCTGGCCGTCGGAGGCTGTCTTGGAGAGGGTGTTGTTGTAGTTTGTGGTGTTGTAGGAGTCCGGAATGCGGACGTGTGAAATTTCGCCGCCGACGAGGAGGTGGTGGTCGTCGAGGAGTGTGAAGCGGTTGTCGAGGCCCACGCGGTGCTCATGCTGCGTTTGGTAAAAGGCAGAGATGGGCGGGTAGGGCGGTTTTGCCGGGAAGGGGGGCGTTGGGGGGCCGAAGAACGGAACGAAGGGTGGAACGTAGGCGTCGTTCTCCTGTTTGTTGTAGCTGAAACTGTAATAGGCGGTGGATTCGACGTGCTTGAGATGGATGTCCTGGCTGACTCGGGTAAGGACGTAGTCCGAGCTCTCGGTGTAGGCCGTGCTGCCGCTCATGTAATTCAGATTGCCGAAATAGTCGCCTTGGCGCTGTTTGAAGTAGATGACGTCGAAGTGGGTGTCGCGGTACTGGGTGTTGATGTTGCCGCCAAAGCTCATTTCGCGCTCATTGGGCGGGATGAAGCGGCCGCCGAGGTCGGGACCGACGCTCATGCTTGGGCCACCTTGGCGGGAGAACCAGGTGTTGCCGCTGACTGAAAAGTTGCTTTCCGGTGGGCGTGACGAGAAGTTCGCGCCTCCGGTGTAGCGGCGGGTCTCGACATCGTAGCGCCCGTAGACGTTCTTTGCATTTTCCTTAAGAACGACGTTTATGACGCCGCCCAGGGCGTGTTCGCCGTAAAGGGCGGATGCCGGGCCGCGGATGACTTCAATGCGTTCGACGGCTTCAATAGGGATTTGGGCGAGGCCAAAGGGCGCAATGGATTGCGGCAGGGTGGCGTGGGCGCCGTTGATGAGGAACAGGATGTCGCGGTCAATGCCACGGATTATTGGGTAGGGGTTCCCGAGCTGCTGATAGCCGAGCTGTGTGCCGGGGATCAGGTCAAAGGCCTCACCGATTGTCCGGGCACCGCGGTCGAAGGCTTCCTCGCCGTCAAGGACGGTGATGAATCCTGGGACGTAGTCGGTGTTGAGCTTGCTCTTGGTGGCAAGGTCGGTGGACTTATCCAGGCTGCTCAGGAGGCTCTGGAACGCCTCATCCGAGGGCGGGGCCGCCTGCGGCTCGGTGGTGACGGGGATGGGGGTGGAGGGCGCGGCAACCGCGGTCTCCGGGGCGGGGGCTGTGGTGGGGCTGGGGGTGTCAGCGTAGGCTGCGGCGAACGAGAATGCGGCAGCCACAGCCCAACGTGCTAGGGTAGCGGGCTTCATGGTAGGTGGTGGTAGCTGGCAGTGGTGGGGAGGGGCAAGGGTAAGGGGCGTTCCTTGTCCCGTTAGTAAGTTCGATGATAGCGCATTCTCCAGAGAAAGCCAAATGGTCTTTTTTGAGTCTCAAATTTCGTTTTCGAAACCATGCCGTGGTATGGCGTAGGTAGGTTCTGTTTCGGACTTCTAGCGATTTTCAGATCAGGTGCGCTGGGCGCTTCCCAAAGGCAGGTTGAGGTGTTATAACAGGGCGAGAATGAGTCCTCCCCCTCTTTCGGCGTTCTCGCCGGGCGACCGTGCGCCCCAGAGCGAACTGTGGGTGTTGCATGACACGATAACAGCGAGCCAGATCTCGCGGCTTCTCGACGCGCTGCCGACCATGGTGCTGATTCTCACGCGCCTGAGGCAGACGGTGTATGCCAATCAGGCGTTGTTAGACCGCTTGGGCTACAGCGACCGCAAGGCGTTGGTTGGCCTTAGGCCGGGGGAAGTTTTCGGGTGTGCGCACGCCCATCAGCCCCCGGGGGGGTGTGGTACGACGGAGTTTTGCCGGTACTGCGGCGGTGTGCGGGCGATCCTGGAAAGCCACGCCGGAAAAGCCTCGGTGCAAGAATGTCGTATTGAGAAGGGGTCGGGGCTGGAATCTTTGGACCTTCGGGTGCGGGCGGAGCCTGTCGAGGTGGAGGGCGGCGCCTTTACGCTGTATGCCATCGACGATGTCGGGCATGAGAAACGCCGGCAGGCGCTCGAACGCATCTTTTTCCACGACGTCCTGAACACGGCAGGGGGCCTGCGGGGCATGGCGGAGATGCTGACGACGGCTAAGGAGTCGGAGTACAAGGAGTTGGTGGGCGTCGTCTCGGAACTCGCGGAGCGGCTGGTGGACGAGATCAACGCGCAGCGTGAGCTGGCGAACGCGGAGAGCGGGGAGTTGCACGTACAGCTGGCTGTCGTGAACTCTTTGCAGGTCGTACGGAGCGTATGCGCCGGGTGCCAGGGCCATCCCGTAGCCAAGGATCGTCGCATCGTGGTGGAGCCTGATGCCGCGTCGAGGGATATCGTGACGGACCGCACGCTGGTTTCCCGTGTGCTGGGCAACCTCGTGAAAAACGCGGTGGAGGCGACGGCCCGTGGGGGGGAAGTCCGGGTGTCCTGCGACGCGGACCCCGACGGCGTCATTTTCCGCGTGTGGAACGAGGCCGTTATGCCGCGCGAAGTGCAGGTGCAGATGTTCCAGCGCTCGTTTTCGACGAAGGGCCGGGGCCGCGGTCTGGGTTGTTACAGCATCAAGCTCCTGACGGAGACTTACCTGAAGGGGCTGGTGCGGTTCATTTCGGCGCCGGACCAGGGCACGACGTTCTACGTGCGCCTGCCGGTGCGCCCGGGGGACGAGATCTGAGGGACGGCGCACGGGAGTGCGGTTCCGGTGCGCTTGGGCGCAAAAAAGGCCGAGGTGTGATGCCTCGGCCTTTTTCGTTCAGGTGCAGGTGACGTTTTCTTACGCGAGGATCTTGAGGACCTCGGCGACAGGGGGAACGTCCTTGATGATCTGGGCAGGGCCGGGGCCGACGCCGATGTAGCGGAGGTTCGGCGTGGCGGCGGGAGACGTGCCGTTGCGGGTGGCGACGTCGAGGATGCTCTTCATGAGGAACGCCACGTAGCGGCGGGCGTTGTAGGGGAGATCCTCGTACTTGCGCACGAGCGAGATGTCTTCACGCCAGCCCGGCAGGCGCGTGTACACCGGTTTGAGCTTGGCGCGGATGGCGTCGTCGCGGGGAACGCCGTAGATGCGCTTGCCGGCGTCGTCTTCGTAGGCGGTGCAGACGAGGAGGTCGCCGTCGGACCAGGCGCCGTCATAGGAGAGGGCGTCGAGCTTGTTGATGGCGATGTCCTGGTAGCCGCCGTAGCGGAGGGCGTCGCCCTTTTCGCAGGCGTCAAACCACCCGACCATGCGCTGGCGGCCCGTGCTGGTGCCAAACTCGAGCTGCTTGAGCTTCTTGGCCAGGGGGTGGGCGTCGTCCATCTGCGTCAGGAAGACGTGCGTGCCGACCTTGGTGTCGTAAGCTTTGCAGCAGCCGATGGTGTGGACGGGCTGCACGGGGATGCCGGCGGACTGGTAGAACTCCGGCGTAAAGGTGTGGGAGGCCGTGACGTTGGGGGCAAAGCCGTGGCGCTTGTCGAGCCAGTAGGACTGGCCGAACTCGCCGATGACGTAGCGGCCTTCGGCGAGGGTGCCGAGGACGAGCTCGCGGACGTCGCGGATGGAGGCGAGGAGCTTGCGGCCGGCCTGCCAGTAGGTTTCGACGACGAGCTCCCAGTTCAGGGTGTAGGGTTCTTTGCCTTTGAAGCGGTGGAAGTCGAACTCGTCCGTCGGGAAGATGCCGGCGTCGATGGAGGCCTGGTTGGCGCGGTGCTCGGCGGTGGAGAGCTTGTCAAAGAAAGCGTCCCAGCGGTCGGGCGTGACGAGGCAGATGTGCTGGATGGCGCGGAGGGCGCGGTTGATGCGGAAGTGGAGCTTGCGGGAGAAGGCGTCACGGCCGCCGCGGAAGTCGGAATAGCAGATCTGCCACTGGCCGACTTCGTCGCAATAGGCGGGGGTGATGCCACGGCCTGTGGAGCCGCGGGGTTCCTCACCGAGGACGTGGGTGCGGTAGTCTTCCCAGGCGAGGTCCAGGAGGCGGTGGGAGACGTCGGAGACGAGGGTGCGCTCGTCAATGACGAGGCGGGAAAGGACTTTGTAGCCGGCTTTTTCGAGGGGGACGGCTTCCCAGAGGAACTTGCGGGGGTCGGCGACGACACCGGCGCCAATGGCAAGGGCGTCCACGGTGTTGTCGATCACGCCGGCGGGCAGGAGGTTGAGCTTGAGGCCCCCGGCGGTGTGGCCGGAGTTGGCGCCGCCGTTTACCTTGAGGACGACGGCGACGGGGTTGGGCTTGCCGGTGCTTTGCTTGAGCTCGTCAATGACTTCATAGACGAGGCGGCCTTTGCCTTCGTCGCCCATGCTGATGCCGACGTCAGCGATGAGCTGGCTGGAAAATGGGATGAGGGCCATGGAGTGCTGTGGAAGAGACCGCCGCGTCGCGCGGGGCCGCGTTGCCGTGAGAGAAAAGTGGGATGGGTTGTCCGTGGACACGGGTAGCTCCGCGTCCACGGGTATTTCTGAAGGCGAACAGGCGTAATGGTCCGTTCGGGGGATTGCAACGCTGATCGCCGTAGCCCGTTTTGCCCGCGAGAGGGCGTGAGAGCAGTTCCGTTTCAAGTTGTCGCATGCGCCGACGCTGCGGCGAGCGTGGCGCCCCGTCTTCGCGTCGGCGCGGGCGGAAAAGTGATTTAAGGAGGTGCGAGAGCTTAAAGTAGAAGTACTCTAGGGCCAATCGACATTTTAGACTGTACAGATTGTGACCGAGCTGTTTGAA
>CAZQIE010000040.1:0-26194 GCA_964593675.1 uncultured Opitutales bacterium | reverse complement strand
TACCTCGCCTCCGCCCTCCTGTGGCTGTAACCCATATGTCGATTGGCCCTAAGGCATGCCACTGCCACAGCTTCACCCCCTCGAAACCGGCGGCCTCGTTGCCTTCTGGGACTTCCAGGAACGCGCCGGACAAGACCGCGTTGACAGCACCCCCAACCGCTTCCACCTGCGCGAAAAACTCGGCCCCATCGAGACCGGCGACCCCGGTCCCTTCGGCCCCCGCTCCCTCCGCCTGCGCCGCGGCCAATGGCTCCAGCTCCCACGCGCTGAACTCGGCCCCCTGAACATTTTCGGCGCCACGCCCGTATCCCTCGTCGCCTGGCTCCGTCAGGACGGCACAAACCTCTGGCAGTTCATCGGCGGCGTCTGGAACGAACGCGACCACCGACGCCAATACGCCCTCTTCCTCAACGGCTCCTGGAAAGCCGAATGCCGCGGCCTCACCCGCACCCCCGCGAACAACCAGGCCCACGGGTACATCTCCAGCACCGGCGGCCACACCCCCGGCCACATCGCCTGCTTCTCCTACGCCACAGGCGCCACCACCCTCACCCCCGGCCAATGGCACACCGTCGGGTTTACCTGGGACGGCCATGACCTGCGCGTCTACCTCGACGGCCAACTCGACACCCTCGCCGACCATAACCCCTTCCCTTACCCCGCCCAAATCTTCGACGGCGGACCCGCCGGTGCCGATTTCACCGTCGGCCAGCGCAACCGCTTCCAGTGGGCCTCCTACCCGGACGGCGACGCCCCCGGCGGCGAAGGCTTCGACGGACTCCTCGGCGGCCTGGCCGTCTACAACCGCGCCCTCACCGCTCCCGAAATGGCCACCCTCCATCGCGTCCCCAAGCCCTAGCGCGGTCCCGCTTCAGGTTGTCGCGCAAAGCGCGCCTTGCGTTTCCCTCCGCTCCGACGCGAGGCAGGGGCCTCCACGCTCGCCGCAGCGTCGGCGCACGCGACGACTTGAAAAACGACTGCCCTAGGAACATCACACTACCGTGTCCGATGATAGACCCCGTTTGCTCCGCCAGCGCTGCAATCGCCTTTACAACGCCCAAAACCTCGCGCTAGTTTGCCCCTATTACGGGCACGGTATTTTTTCCGGCGCCCCATCGTGTAATCCCAAACTCCTTTCTTAATACAATGGCAACCGCGACCAAGCTCAACCAACTCCAGCAACTCAAGCAGTTCACCAAAGTGGTGGCTGACACGGGCGACTTCGAAAGCATCCGCGCCTATGAGCCCCACGACGCCACCACCAATCCCAGCCTCATCTACAAGGCTGTGACCATGGACGCGTACGCTCACCTCCTTGAGAAGGCCGTCAAAGACAGCAAGCCCAGCTCCGCAGGCACCGCCGAACGCGTCGACGACATCATCGACCACCTCCTCATCCTCTTCGGCACCGAAATCCTCAAGATCGTCCCCGGTCGCGTCTCCACCGAAGTTGACGCCCGCCTCTCCTTCGACGTCGAAGCCACCATCGCCAAGGCCCGCAAGCTCATCAAGCTTTACGAAGCCGTCGGCACCCCCCGCGAGCGCGTGCTCATCAAGATCGCCTCGACCTGGGAAGGCATCAAGGCCGCCGAAGTCCTCGAAAAGGAAGGCATCCGCTGCAACCTTACCCTCCTGTTCTCCCTCTGCCAGGCCATCGCCTGCGCCGAAGCCAAAATCCAGCTCATCTCGCCCTTCGTTGGCCGCATCTATGACTGGTACAAGGCCAAGAACAAGCAGGAATACACCGGCGAAGACGATCCCGGCGTCCAGTCCGTCAGCCGCATCTACGCCTATTTCAAGAAGTTTGGCCACAAGACCGAAGTCATGGGCGCCAGCTTCCGCAACGTCGGCCAGATCATCAACCTCGCCGGCTGCGACCTCCTCACCATCAGCCCGAACCTCCTCGCTGACCTCCAGAAGAGCGACGCCCCCGTCGTTCGCCGCCTGAACCCCGATGCCGCCCTCAAGTCCGACATCCAGAAGATCAACATGAACGAGAAGGTCTTCCGCTGGATGCTCAACGAAGACGCCATGGGCACCGAAAAGCTCGCCGAAGGCATCCGCCTCTTCGCAGCCGACATCGAAAAGCTCGAAGACATCATCGAGAAGGAACTCGTCTAACCCTCCGGGAAAGACGCATCCCCGCAAAACACCCGCCCGGTTCCAGCCGGACGGGTGTTTTTTTTTGCCCGGGAATCCGAGTGCCCTGGGGATGCTCCCACCCCCTCCCTGGGGACCTCCGCCCCAAAAAAATGGGGAGGCCTCCCATTTGCCACGGCACCAAGCCTCGGTACCGTATGCGCTGATGCCGGACCGCCCCTTAGTCCCCGAACCCTCCGACATTCGAGCTCCGAGGCTTCAGGCTGCCTTCGACCAGTCGCCCCTTGGCTTTGCCATCGTCAGCCCACGCGGCGAGTGGCACGAAGCCAACGACCGCTTCTGCGAACTCACCCATTCCTCCCGCGCCGAACTCCCCCGCCTCCGCTGGTCCGACCTCTTTAACCCGCAGGACCTCGTCCCCGACGCCCCGGCGCTCCAGGCCCTCCTCTCAGGCGCGACACCCTGTTACATCACAGAAAAACGCTTTGCCCGCCCCGCCTTCGGCACCCGCTGGGCACGCCTCGTCTTCTCCCGCGTCCACGCCGAAGGCCAGCCCGACACCCTCTTCCTCTGCCTCTCCGAGATAACCGACCGCAAGGAAGCGCTAGCCACCCTCCAGCGCACCCAGGAACGCTACCGCACCCTCCTTACCGCTTTCCCCGGCGGCTTCCTCATCTTTTACGGCACGGACCTCCGTGTCCAGGTCGCTGGCGGCCAAGGACTCTCCCGCCTCCGCCTTTCCCCCACCGAGCTGGAAGGCCGCTTCGTCCGCGACGCCATCCCCTCCGACATGGCCCAGTGCGTCGAGCCCCTCCTCAAGAACGCCCTCGAAGGCCGCTCCAGCCGCGCCGAATACACCCTGCACGGCCTCTGGTTTGACGTCCACGTCTCGCCCGTCCGCGGCACCGACGACGTCATCGTCGGCGGCATGGCCATCGGCCTCGACGTCACCGAACGCCGCAAGTCTGAAAGCGAAAGCCTCCGCCTCCTCGGCCTCTACGAAAACACCTGCGACATGGTGTTCATTGCCGACCTCAACCTCAACATCCTCCACATGAACCGGGCCGCCCGACGCCGCACCGGCCAGCCCGCTACCGGACCTTTTTCCCCCTTTTCCCTCGCTCGCCTCCATCCCGCAGACAACGGCTCCATCCTCCTCGAACAAGCCGTACCCATCGCCCTGCGCGAAGGCTGCTGGCACGGCGAAAACCTCTTCGTCGAGCCCGTGACCGGCAAACGCATCCCCGTTTCCCAGGTCGTCGCCGCCCACGGCACCGCCCGCGAGCCCACCCGCTTCATCTCCACCATCCTCCGCGACATCTCCCCCCTCCGCGAACGGGAAGAACGCCTCGCCGCCGAAAAACGCGAAGCCGAGGCCGCCACCCGCACAAAAACCGAGTTCCTGGCCAACATGAGCCACGAGATCCGCACGCCCATGAACAGCATCATCGGCCTCGCGGAAGTCCTCTACGAAAAGGACCTCAACGACGAACAGCGTTACCACGTCCAGTCCATCCTCAACGCCGGCGAGTCCCTCCTGCACATCATCAACCAGATCCTCGACTTCTCCAAAATCGAAGCCGGCTCCTTTGAGTTCGAGGAAGTCCCCTTCAACCTGCGGGACCTCGTCGAGGACCTCATGACCGGCCTTGAGCCCCTTGCCCTTAAAAAACGCATCGCCGCCCGCCTCGAGTTTGCCGAAAACGTCCCCTGTAACCTCGTCGGCCCCGCCCCCGCGCTCCGCCAGGTCCTCATCAACCTCGCCCACAACGCCATTCGATTTACCGACGACGGCGGCTTTACCCTCTTCGTCACACCAGGCCCCGCACTCGACCAGCCCGAACGCGTGCTCATCCGCTTCGCCG
The DNA here is from genome assembly GCA_964593675.1 of uncultured Opitutales bacterium. Taxonomy (GTDB): domain Bacteria; phylum Verrucomicrobiota; class Verrucomicrobiia; order Opitutales; family CAZQIE01; genus CAZQIE01. The sequence continues at coordinate 22,229 of CAZQIE010000040.1, read as the reverse complement.
TCTCCGATACCGGCATCGGCATCTCACCCGAGAACAGGCAAAAGCTCTTCCGCGTCTTCTCCCAGGCCCATCCAAGCACCCTCACCCGACGCTACGGCGGCACCGGCCTCGGGCTCGCCATCAGCCAACGCCTCGTAAACCGCCTCGGCGGCACCATCGAAGTCGAAAGCCAACCCGGCAAAGGCAGCACCTTCGCCTTCTGCATCCCCCTCCACGTCGCCGGCCCCGGCTCCTGCCCCATCAGCCGCTCCAACCGCCCCAACACCCACCAAGGCCACTGGCGCGCCGAAGGCCTCCGTGCCCTCGTCGTCGAAGATTACCCTCCCAATCAGGAAGTCATGTTCCTTCAACTCCGATCCCTCGGCTTCGAAGTCGACCTCGCTCCCAACGGACATTCAGGCATCGAAATGGCACTCGCCCGGAACTATGACGTCATTCTCATGGACGTACAAATGCCGGACATCACCGGCCTCGACGCCGTCCGCGAAATCCGCAGGCGCGCCGACGGAGCCACCCCGTTGCCCCCCATTATCGCCATAACAGCCCATGCGATGTCCTCCGAGCGCGAAGCTTGCCTTGCTGCAGGACTTGACGATTATCTAGCCAAACCATTCAGGAAACAGGAACTCATCGAACTTCTGCGACGTTGGAACCTTCTCGCGTCGCCAGACCAGGAACCCGTGCAAGAACCAGGCGAATCCACCCTTGATTACCTCGTGCAGGAAGTCGGTCGCGAAAGCACCGCCCAGCTCGTCGCCACCTTTATCCAGTCTGCCGCCGAAAGCGTCCGCCTCCTCAAAGCCGCTGCCGACCGCCGCGACCTCGAAGTCGTCTGCGCCGAAGCCCATAAGCTGAAAGGCTCCTCCGCCCTCTATAGCGCCACCACCCTCAGCGAAATGGCCCTCCCCTTGAGCAGGCCTGCAAGGCGCCCAACCCCGACGAAGCCATCGCTTTCACACCCACCCTCGTCGCTGAATTCGAACGCGTGCGCCAGCAACTCATCGACACCTGGCTCGACGGACGCCCGCCACCACCCCTGCCCGAAGGCACAAAAGAGTAGGGGAGTCCCCCTCTGAACCGGCCCGGCTCCCACACAGCCCCCGCCGCACGCCAAGCCGCCTCCCCCACGGAACGCCCTCGGTCGCGCGCACCCGCCGGAAAAGCCCTCTCAAAAAAAGGAGGGCGCCCCGCGGAAGGAGCGCCCTGCTTGTGTGCCCGCACACCCGTTTACGCCGCGCGACCTTCCGCCTCGTGCAGTGCCTTGCTCACATCTACTGCGCTGTTGTACTCCTGCTCGGGCATCCGGTTTAGCACCGAAATCACGTCCTTCGGCGCATTCTGCCCCTTCGCGTGCTTCAGAAGGTCCTCCTTCTTCGCCGGATAATCCATTCCCTTGAGGGCCTTTTGGATTTCGGCTGCGCTTGCGCGATCGTCATCCTTGTTTCGATCCTGTCCTCGTGGCATTGCTGCTTCTCCTTGTTCGTTGTTTGAAAACCCCGGCCGGTTCTGCCCGCCGCGCCCGGTCCTGCCGGCATCGCTTTCGCTTAGCCGTTCGCGTGCCCCACCGCCCCTGCAAACCTCCGTCCCCTGCCTCCGCGTCGCGCCCTATTCTGTAAGCATCGCATAACCCTGAACTTACAGGACACTATCGGGCGAAGCCCCAACCCTCGGATTTCTGCGTCTACTTCGACCCTCCATTTCCCCATCCCCCCACGCATGGCAACATGCAAGCGTCCCGCCACCCTCTTCTCACCTTTTTGCACCAACCCGCCCCTCACCCGGGTCCTGTCCTCCCAGCCTCGCCTTTGTCCAGCCCCCGCAAGTGCGCAACCCCGCTGCGTCCCGCCGACTTGACCCGCCTCGCGAACGACCGATAACCTCCGCAAACCCATGAGCTTACGCCTCGCCACCTGGAACGTGAACGGCCTCCGCGCCGTCCTCCGCAACAGTTTCGACCCCTTCCTGCAAGCCGTCCGACCCGACATCGTTTGCCTCCAGGAGACAAAGCTCACCCCCGACCAGGCCCCAGACCTCGCCCTGCCTTTCCGCTACCGCTACTGGCACGGTGCCACCGTCAAGGCGGGCTACTCCGGCGTCGCCATCCTCTCCAACGTCGAGCCCCTCAACGTCACCACCGACCTGCCCGGCGCCACCTTTGAGCACCCCGGCGAAGGCCGCGTCCTCAACGCCGAGTTCCCGGACTTCTACCTCGTCTCCGCCTACGTCCCCAACTCCAAGCGCGGCCTCATCCGCCTCGATTACCGCAAAAACCACTGGGACCCCGATTTCCGCGAGCACCTCGCCACCCTCGCACGCCAGAAGCCCGTCATCGTCTGCGGCGACCTCAATTGCGCCCACGAGCCCCTCGACCTCGCCAACCCGCAAAGCAACCGCAAAAACGCCGGCTTCACCGACGAGGAACGCCAAGGCTTCACCCGCCTCCTCGACGCCGGTTTCGTCGACGTCTTCCGTCAGCGCCACCCCGACGAGAAAGGCCACTACACCTGGTGGTCCTACCGCCCGGGCGTCCGCGAACGCAACATCGGGTGGCGCATTGACTACTTCCTCGTCTCCACACCCCTCGTCCCACGCGTCCGCGACGTCACCCTCCACCCCAACGTCCTCGGCTCCGACCACTGCCCCGTCTCCCTCGACCTAGACTGAAGCAATCCACCGTGCGCGGGCTTGTCAGTGACCCCGCAGCCCCTCAAAATCCGAAGTCATGCCCATCTATCTCTACCAAGTGGTCCGAGCCGACGGCTCAGAAGGAGAAGTCTTTGAGGTGGAACAAGGCATGAACGAGCCCCACCTCGTCAAACACCCGCAGACCGGCGAGCCCGTCAAACGCGTATACGTGGCCCCGAACATCGCCAGCAAATACACCCCCGGCCACACAAAGAAGCTCCTCGACACCAAGAACGTCGAACGGGCCGGCTTCACCAAATACGAGCGCGACAAAGCCACCGGCACCTATCACCGCACCGCCGGCAAAGACGGCCCCGCCACGCTCCGCCCCAACGGCTAAGCATGTTCAAACGCCAGCCATCCTGCACAAACTGAAGGACGCTTGCGTCCCTCCCCGCGCGGCTTCAACGCGCGGCGGCTTGATGTGAACCTGCTTTAAGCCCCAACCCCAGAACCCGTGTCCGTTACCATACCTCCTGCCAGCCCAAGCCTGCCCGCGGACATGCCCCGCCCGGGCGACCTCCTTGGCGACTACAAACTCAGCCGCCTCATCGCCTTCGACATCTTCGGCGGGCTCTATGCCGGGGAAGACCTTCGTGAGCACGCCCCACGCCTCCTCTACGTCCTTCACCCCATGGTCACGAAGGACACCCTTGTCGCGGGCCGCCTCAAGGAGCAGATGGAGCGCATCGCCGCGCTCGACCACCCCAATATCCTGCGCTTCCGCAGGATGGTCACAGCCCAGCAATACGGCATCCTCGTCGCCGACGGCGAAGACGTCATCTCCCTCTCCGACTTCGTAGCCGCAGCCCCCGAACCCTCCGCCTCCGGCGCTCCCTCCCCAGGTTCTGAGCCCGAGTTTGTTCGCGGCGTCCTTCAGCAAATCCTGCTCGCCCTCCAATACGGCCATAACCACCTCGTCACCCACCTTTCCCTCAGCCCCAGCCGCATCGTCTGTACCACCGACGGCAAGGTGAAAGTCTTCGGATTCGGGCTGTACCAGACCACGGGCCGCAACCTCTTCGAACAGATCGTCTCGGCCGTCGTCCCCCCCATCGCGGACTCCGAGGCAGAAAAACGCCCCGTCTCCACCTCCGACCTCTTTTCGCCCGAAATCCGCATGGGCCAGTCTCCGGACCTTCGCGCTGACGTCTATGCCGCCGGCGCCATCGCCTACTGGCTCCTCTCCCGCACAAAACCCCCCGTCCCCTACAAGCCTGTCCGCCCCCAGCGCCCCGACCTCATCCAAGGCTGGGACGTCCTTCTCGCCAAGGCCCTTGAACGCGATCCCGAGCAACGCTACGCCTCGGCCACCCCCATGCTCAAGGATCTCCAGAACCTGGAGACCCTCAAGGAAGCCACCCGCGTCCCCTTCAAGCCCGCAAAAGGCTCCACCAAGCCCGCAGGCAAGGCCGCCTCACGCCTTCCCCGCCGCACCCAGCTTCTCATCCTCGCCCTTTTCGTCCTCCTTACCGTTGGCATTGGCGCCCTGTGGTTCGTATTTTCCAACCAGGACGAAGTTCCCGCCGGGCCCAATGGGGAACGCCCCGTCGCTGTAATCGCAAAACCCGGCAAAGTGCCGCGCCTGCTCATCCGCACCCAGCCCCCCCGCGCCAACGTTGCCATCAAGCCCGGAAACCTCACCTTCCCAGCCACCGACGGCGAGCTGCGCCTGAACATGCTCGCCGGCACCTACACCTTTACCATCAGCGCCCCCAACCACCTCCCCGCAAAGATCCCCCTTCAGATCAGCGAGGACACCTTCGAGCTCGACATTAACCTCCAGCCCGCCTGGGGCATCCTCGAACTCACCAGCACGCCCGGCGCCACCGTTACCGCCACCCCCGCCAAAGGTGCTCCCATCCCCCTCGGCACCGTTCCTGAAAGTGGCCTCCTGCGGGTCCCTGACAAGCTTCTGGCCGGGGCCTGGACGCTGAACCTGCAAAAAGAAAACTACGAACCCCTCCAGGTCGGGCCGCTCACCCTGAAGGCCGAGCAGACCCTTTCCGAGTCCGCCTTCCTCAAAGGCTACCCCGCCACCGTCACCTTCACCACCGACCCCGCAGGCGCGGAACTCTATATCAACGAAAAACCCGTCGGACGCACCCCCATCACCGTGGCGGACGTCCCCGCGGGCGTCCCCATCACCGTAGGCGCCGCCCTTGAGCGCTGCCGCCCGCTCACCCGCACCCTCCGCGTTGAACCCGCGTCCACCCTCACCGTTGACCTCGGTAAGCTCTCCGCCAAAGCCGGCACGCTCCAGCTCGCCCTCACCCTCGCCGGGAAACCCCTCTCCGCCGAACAGCGCGCCCGCGCCTCCCTCATCCTCTATGCCGGAGAAACCCCTGTGGCCCGCGTCGCTGCCCTCGCCGAAATTCAGGGCGTCCCCGAAGGCCAGTACGTCCTCGCACTCCAGCACCCCGAGTTCCAGTCCAGCGCCGTAAAAGTCACCGTTCAGGACGGCCAGGCCTCCCCGGTAAACCTCGACCTCGCACCCAAGCCCGGCCGCCTGATCGTCCGTGCGCATCCCTCCCGCCCCGTCTCCGTTCTTGTTGACGGCACCCAAGTCGCCGCCGCACCCGACGGTTCCTTCCCCGTTCCTGCGGACGCTGCCCAGCACACCGTGGAAGTCGCGGCCGTTGACTACTTCACCCTCAAGCGCCAGCTCTCCCTCCGGCCCAACGAGTCCTTTACCTGGGACGCCCAGCTCGTGCCCCTGCCCGGCCCCGTGCCCGGCAAGGAATACGCCATCCCTTACCTCGGCCTTGCGCTCGCCTGGGCCCCCTCCGGCAGCTACGTCATGGGCAGCCCCCTCACCGAGCACGCCCGACTCCCCGGCGAAGGCCCCACCACCCACGTCGCCTTCAGCAAAGGCTTCTGGATCGGCCGCTACGAGCTCCGCCAACGCGAGTACGCCGCCATCACCAACCAGAACCCCTCTACCTTCCGCGGCCCTGAACGCCCCGTCGAGACCCTTACTTGGGAAGACGCCCGCCGTTTCTGTGAACTCCTTACCCAGCGCGAGCGTGCCGCAGGCCGCATCCCCCTCGGCTACGAATACCGCCTGCCCACCGAAGCCGAGTGGGAATACGCGGCCCGCGCCGGCACCACCACCCCCTTCTTTTGGGGCGAAACTGCGGACCGCACGCACGGCAACTTCCGTGGCACCTATCCCCGTCAGCGCGGCACCATAGAGTCCGAACGCCCCCACGCCACCGTCCACGTCGGCCAGTATCCGGCAAACCCGTGGGGCCTCCACGACACCGCTGGCAACGTGCGCGAATGGTGCCTGGACATCTATTACGGACGCCTCCCCGGCGGAAAGCTCGCGGACGCGCCTGCCTTTGAAACCGCCCCCCCCACGGCCAAGCGTGCCAGCAGGGGTGGTTCCTGGGACGATGAAGCCGTGCAGGCCCGCGTCGCCGCCCGTCCCGACGGCCTTCCCGCGAACACCCCCTCCCAGACGGTCGGCTTCCGCGTCGTCTTGGCTCCCGTCCTGCAGGAAGCGCGCAGACCCTAACCCCGCGCTACCCCAGCGCCTCCGCACACGCTCTCTCCCAAATCTCCACCTCTCCGGAGATCCCATGCCTGCGGAGCTCCGCCCCCGCTTCCCGACGCGACGGCTCACGCACCCTATGCCGGGCATCCCCCGGCAGCTCTGGCGCAACCAGCCTCACCAAATGCCACGCCGCCCACGCCCGCGCACGCTTTTGCGCCTGCCGCGGCTCCAGCACGCGATCCGCCAAGTGCTGGTAATGCACCCTCAAGTTCCCCAGAAACACCCCCTCAGGCCGGTTTCGGAACATCCACCCCAGCGCACGGTAGGGTAGGGGCCACAACACCAAAACCGCCTCCCCCGGCTCTACCGCTGCGAGCAGACCCCGGTCAACCGCCAGCACCGCCCGCGCCGGCAGCCCCTTCCCCCACAGATACTGACCATATTGCAGCGCCGTGTAGTAGAACGCCCCTCCACGATCGCCGTTACGGAACACATGCAGCGCCCGCCAGTCCTGCTCCGCCGGAGCCTCCGGCAGGTACGGGCAAAACGCCCCTCCCATTTTCTCTCCCTCCTTCACGCGCCTTCATCGCCTGATCCGTGCCAACACTTGAGCACATCCAGACACCGCCTCTCGTACACCTCGGTCCTCAACCCGCGGGTCGCACCCACACCGCGCCTGCGCCTTTTGAAATCACCGCGCAAACCGCTTTCTTCCGTCACGCGCAGATCTTCGGGTTTGCCCGCGTGCCTCCGGTTTCCACAATGAGGCCCCTCTGTCATGACAGACGACACCCAAGAGCTTGAGGCCCCCCCTCAGGAATCGCCCGACCAGAAGAAGCGCATCACCCACCAAATCCTTGGCTGGAAGGCGTTCCTCCTTTGGCCCATCAGCCTCGTCATCAAGCTTTGGCTCGCTTCCCTCCGGATCGACCTTTCCCCCGAACACCGTCTCCTCCTCTGCAACGCCCAGCGCCCCATCGTCTACGTCTTCTGGCATAACGAGATCATCGTCGCCGTCGCCTCCCGCCGCTTCCGCCCAAGCCGCCGCCTCTGCGCCCTCGTCAGCGCCTCCAAAGACGGCGCCTGGCTTACCGCCGTCTTCAAGCACCTTGGCCTCGAGACCGCCCGGGGCTCCAGCAGTTGGCGTGGCGCCCAAGCCATCCGCGAGCTCATCCGCGCCCTTCGCGCCGGCTTTGACGTTGGCATCACGCCCGACGGCCCACGCGGGCCCCTCCACGTCTTTAACCCCGGTGCCGCCCTCGTCGCCCTGAAGTCCGGTGCCCCCATCATCGTCATGGCGGCGAAAATTGACCGCGCCTGGACGCTCAATAGCTGGGACCGCTTCAAGATTCCCAAGCCCTTCGCCCGCGTGACCCTCCACTGCGAGACCCTCACCCAGGAGGCCATTCCCTATAAGCGCCCCAAAGAAGCCGCCGAGTGGATCAAGGGCCGCCTTGACGCCCTTCACGCCGCGGCAAACCCGTAGCACCGCAATCGGGGCTCCGCCCACGCCGCCTCATCTGCTGGACAGCTCCAGCGCTGAAGCGGGCGATACTACGGCCCCCTGAAACAAAAAAAGCCGCCCGAATCCCCAAGGGGTCTCGGACGGCTTTTTTGCAGGGCAAAACCCTGGCGTGTTTAGCGCTCGAACGCCGGTGTGCAAACCACCGTCGAACCCGGCGCCGCGATCACGTTCTCGCCGATGCTCCACACGTCGTCATTGCGCAGGAACTTGAACGTCAGCGGCGTCTTCGCATTCGAAACCGTGTACGTCCACTCGTCGTCCTTCGTGCACTCCATGCGGATGCCGACGTCCCAGCTCAGCCCGCCACCTTCACCGCGCATGTAGAGGCTGTTGCCCCAGCCCACGTTCACCTTGGCAACGATCGTCGTCTTCGACGTCGCGGCCACCGGCTTCGCGGCAGGAGCCACCGGCGCGTGCGCCACAGGCTTCTCAGCCGGCGTGGCAAGCTGCGGCTTCGGTGCTTCCACCGGCTTCACCGCAGCCGCAGGAGCGGCAGGAGCCTTCGGGGCCTCCACCGGCTTCACGGCAGGCTTAACTTCGGCCTTCGGGGCTTCCACCGGCTTTACGGCAGGCGCCGGAGCGGCGGGAGCCTTCGGGGCTTCCTTCTTCGCTTCAGGAGCCTTGTTGGCCACCGGCTTCGCACCAGGAGCCGACGCGGCAGCGGGGGCTTCCGCAGGCTTGTTTCCGGCATCCTTCTTCTCAGGCGACTTCTTCTTGGCCATGGTCCTTCTTTCTTCCTCGCTGAAAAATTGTGTCAGGTTCTAAAAGCAGTTGATTGGGTTCGCGTTGTGGGTGCTAGCAAATTCAAAACCAACTTAAAAGCCTTTTCTTCTTACAGAACCGTTGGGGCGATTACGGCCCTCTCGTTTGCACGATCCTGTATGAGTTCCACTTCTTCCTGAAAACCAGTGCCTAACGAACTCGGCTAGGTTTGTACGCACCTAGCCTTTCCAGATCTTTGACACCCCGTTCTCAAAAGTACGAAATAGTGAAAATCGCTTTAAAGCGAGCTTGCCGTGTATTTTTCTGCCCGGCCTTCCGCACTCTTTTGATCAGCCCTCAATAAGCCGGCCAAAGCCCCAGCCTCCCCACGGCGCAAAAAAAAGCCGCCCGGTTATTAACCGGACGGCGTGAAAGATTTGGTGGAGCCGATCGGGATCGAACCGACGACCTCATCATTGCGAACGATGCGCTCTTCCAACTGAGCTACGGCCCCACAGCAATGAAGGGCTGCGAATGTGAGCAATCCTGCGGCAGGAGTCAATACGCTTGGCAAAGAATTTTTTCCAAGCACCCCAAAAACCGGTCAAAGCACCTTCGCGCTCTCGAAAAGAGCGGCCACACCCTCCGCCGTGACATCCGTCAGTCTGTGCACGATGCGGGTTGCACCTTGCAACGTGTTTGCCGGGTGCGTCGTTGCAACCGCGATGCACTTCATTCCACCGGCCCGCGCAGCCTCGATCCCCACGTGGGCGTCCTCGAACACCACACAGCACGCCGGGGCGCGCCCAAGCTTCTGCGCCGCCTTCAGGAACACCTCCGGATGCGGCTTGCCCTGGCTCACGTCCTCCGCCGTCACGATCGCGTCGAACCAGCCCTCCAGCTTCAACAGCGGCAGCGCCGTCTGGATGTTCTTCAATTCCGTCGAAGACCCGATAGCCCGCGGAATACCCGCCGCCTTCAGCCCCGCCAAAAGCTCCCGGACCCCCGGTAGCGCCTCAAGCCCCCGTTCAACAAGGATCTCCCGATACAGCGCCTCCTTGCGCTTGCCCAGACGATCCACCTCCGCAGGGTCGTTCGTCCAGCCCAGGATTTCCGGGATGATGAAAGCGTTCTTGCGCCCAAAGCCCTTTTTGAAATGGCCCGGCGGCAGCGTCTTCTTTTCCTCCACCGCCAGCCGCTCCCAGCTCAGCTCGTGCGCCGCCGACGAGTCGATTACCACGCCATCCCAGTCGAAAATCGCTCCGATATCCATGCGCGCGATCATGCCTCCCTCGCCCCCCATGGCAAGTGTGGACGCGCCCCTCCGGGTCCCGACCGCGCTCCCTCAGGCGTCCTTCTTCCCGCTCGCTTCCGCGTCCTTGAAACTCGCCACCACCCACCGCGACAGTTCCCCATCCGGGTCTGCCACCGCCGCCGGCGTCACCTTAAAGGCCCTGCGCGCCGTGTTCCGGGAGATCAGGCTCAGCCCATGCGGGTAGTCCTTGAACTTCTCCTCGCAAAGCGACCGGATTGTCCGGTCCTTTTCCACCGCCTCCTCCATCAGCAGCCGTACCGCTTCGTCCTCGAATTCCAGCTTCAGGTCCCAGGCCTGCTGGAACGACGCTGCAAAACGCTGCACGTCTTCCCGTAACACGCCGTCCTGAAGGTGCAGGTGATCCGCCATGAGCCGCTTCAACGTCCCCATCGGGTCCCGCACCGTCTCGTCTGTCACCCCGAACGAACGTATCGCCGTCGACGGCAGGTGGAACTTGTAGTCCCGGAACACCCGCTCCAGCACCGTCAGCAGGCCCCGCGCTCCCGTCTTCTGCCCGTGTGCGCGCTCCGCGACGGCCCGAATCGCCTCCGACGTAATCTCAAAGTCGATCCCGTAGCCCCTGAAGTCGTCACGATACTGCTGGAGGATCGAGCCCTCCGACGACACCAGGATCTGCGCGAGGTCGTCCGCCTTCAGGTGCTCGCACGCCACGCGCACCGGCAGGCGCCCGATAAACTCCGGCTCAAAGCCGTACTGGATAAAATCGCGGGTCTCTGCCTGCTTCAGGAAATCATACGTATCGACGTCCTCGTTTGCATCACCCGCCGTAAACCCGATGCGCGCCGAACCCACACGCTTGCGCACGTTCTCAGCCAGCTTGTCGAATGCCCCGCTCACGATGAACAGGATGTGCCGCGTGTTGATCGTGCGCTTCCGCGCCTTCCCCCCACGCCCCAAGTCCATCATCGCCTGCATCTGGCCCATCATGTCCTGAGGCCCGAACAGGCTCACCTCCGTCTCCTCCATCAACTTGAGCAGGTTTATCTGGACGCCGCGCCCACTCACATCGCGCCCGCCCATCCCCGGCTCGCTCGCGATCTTGTCGATCTCGTCCACATACACGATCCCGTACTGGGCAAGCTCGACGTTGCCGCCCGCCATGCGCACCAGGTCGCGCACCATGTCGTCCACGTCCGCCCCCACGTAGCCCGTCTCCGAGAACTTCGTGGCATCAGCCTTCACGAAAGGCACGCCAATGAGCCGCGCAATCGTGCGCATCAGATACGTCTTCCCCACGCCCGTCGGCCCAAGCAGCAAAATGTTCTGCTTGCTGTATTCCCGCCCCAGACGCTCGGGCTCCGCCAGGCATTGCCGCACGTGGTTGTAGTGGTCGCAGATCGCCACCGACAGCACCTTCTTTGCCTCGTCCTGCTTCACCACATACCGGTTCAGGTAATCCCGCACCTCGCGCGGCTTCAGCGAAAACGCCTTCACCCGCTTCAACGCCTCTTCGCCCGACTCGCTGGCGTCCGGCTTCGCCGCCGGCTCCGGCTCCGGTGCCGCCCCGCCGCGCAAGCCCGCGCCACGAAGCAGTTCCTGAAGCTGCCGCTGCAATTCTTCCAACGGGTTATGGGGGCCTTTGTCGCTCATGCTGCGTCCTGCTGGTGTGTTTGCGTTATCCTTGGGCGCCCTGTCCTCCGGCGCAACGTTTTGCCGACGGATGCCCCCGGGTACACTTCCCCTTTAGACCAGTCCCGCCTTCGCCGGTTCGCCACGCCCTGACCCACAGGGACCCTTTACCACGCTCGTCAATCCCAGAACCCCTTTCCACCCGCTGCTTTACCCATTTTTTTGGTCGCCTGACCGGAAACTTTTAGGCTTGCCATCCCGCTCACGGAAGTATCGCATAATAAATAAATTAAGGTCAGAAACACCCCTCCTTTAATCTCTAATAAGGACACCCTATGGCCGGAAACCTCACGAAACGGGATATCGTGTTGGAGATCTACGAGAAAACGAATTTCCCGCAGAAGGAAGTCCGGGAGACGGTCCAACTCACCCTTGATGCCATTGCCGCCGCCCTCTCCCAGGGCCGCAATGTGGAGTTGCGCAACTTCGGTGTCTTCGAAGTCCAGGTCCGCAAGAGCCGTATCGGCCGCAACCCGAACAAGCCCGAGAAGGACGTTGTTATCCCCACCCGCGCCGTCATCAAGTTTAAGGCCGGCAAGGAGCTTAAAGCGGAACTCAAGAACATTGACCTGAACAAAATCCGCCCCGGCGGTGTCACCCAGGCCTAAACTTTCCCCACTCCCGCGTTTGATCTTTGACGCCGGCCCCTGCGGCCGGCTTCTTCATTTCCTAAGAGCGCCCTCAGGCCGCGCGCCCACCTTTTCCAGCCACCCGCCATGTTCCAGACCCTCCCAGGCTTCCGGGAATTCTACCCGGAGGATTGCGCGATCCGTAACCACATTTTCCGCCAGTGGCGTCATGCCGCCTCGCGCTTCGGCTTTTCCGAATTTGATGGCCCCGTGCTGGAGCCCCTGGAACTCTTCACCCAGAAATCCGGCGAGGAAATCGTCAGCCAGCTCTTTGACTTCAAGGACCGCGGCGGCCGTCACGTCGCCATGCGCCCGGAAATGACGCCGACGCTGGCGCGCCTCGTGGGCTCCAAGGCCGCGAGCCTGCGGCGCCCCATCAAGTGGTTCTGCATCGGCGAAAACTTCCGCTATGAGCGCCCGCAGAAGGGCCGCCTGCGCTCGTTCTACCAGTTCAACGCCGACCTTCTCGGCGAAGCCGGGCCGGGCGCGGACGCGGAGATCATCGCCCTCGCCATCGGCGCGCTCACCTCGTTCGGCCTTGCTCCGGGCGACTTCGTTGTGCGCCTGAGCGACCGCACCCTTTGGCTCCACTACCTCGCCGCCTATGGCATCGTGGACGACCGGGCGCTCGCCGTCCTCTCGATCGTAGACAAGATCGAGCGCGAGGCGCCGGAAAAGATCATCGAGAAGCTCCAGGCATATTTCGGGGATGGCGCTGCCGCGTTCGTGGGCAAGATCCACACCCTCGTCGCCCTGCGCTCCCTTGACGGCCTTCGCGAGTTCTTCCTGGGCCATGACTGCGCGCCCGAGATCCGCGCCAAGCTTGAGGCCCGCCTTGGCGACTGGGCGGAGCTCCTTGGACGCCTCACCGCGATGGGCCTTGGCGACTTCGTCCGCATCGACTTTGGCGTCGTCCGCGGCCTCGCCTATTACACGGGCTTTGTGTTCGAGCTTTTCCAGACCGTGGGCACGGCGCGCGCGCTCGCCGGTGGCGGCCGTTACGACAACCTCGTGAAGAAGCTGGGCGGGCCCGACCTGCCTGCCGTGGGTTTCGGCATGGGCGACGTCACCCTGCGGGACCTGCTGGAAGAAAAGGGCCTCGTGCCGCCGTACGTGGACAAGCCCGACGTCTTCGTCGTGATCGGCGGTGCGCAGGAGCGCGAGGCGGCGCTCGCGGACGTGAGCCGCCTGCGGCAGGCGGGGCTGCGCGTGGAATACGCGCTCAAGGAGGCGAACTTTGGCAAGCAGTTCAAACAGGCGGACCAGACGGGCGCGCGCTTCGCGCTGGTCTATGGTTCCGAGGAACTGGCCGCGAACGCGGTGAAGGTCCGCGACCTCGTCCAGCGTGCGGAAAAACTCTATCCGCGCCGCGACGTGGCCGCGGTGGTGCGGGCCGCGATGGAAGAAGGCGCGCTGCCCGAGCGCGAGTAGATGGCGGGGGGGAACGGGGGCGGTATGGGGATTTTGCTCAAGACTCGGTTGTGGCTCGTTGTGGCGTGTCTGCTGGGGGGCGCGCTCACGGCCTGGGCGCGCCCGAATATCGAAAACCAGACTTTGAACGCCCGCATCAGCGCGTTCGGAAAGGCGCTCGGCAAGGCGGAGGAAGAAGGTCCGCTGGATGCGTTGGGCAAGGCCAAGCAGGTGGGGGCGTTTTTCGTGGAGGCGCCTGAAATCGACATTGGCCACGGGTTCCAGCCGGTGAACCGCCGGGAGCTCATCTTGCCGCTGCTGGCGCAGATGCAGGCGCTCGCGGAGTCCGCCCGTGTCACGTTTCCGCGCAGGACGGTTTATTTTCATCCAGACGGTATCCGCGCGACCACTACGCTCGTAACCGAGGCTTTTGTGAGACTGCCGGGCAGGCCTGAGGAGCGGCATCGGGGGACGTTCGATGTTGTGTGGGTGCGCCAGGGCGGCACTTGGCTTATCGAGAGCGTGCGTCCCGCGAACGAGGCGGCGAAGGCGCCTGCGGCGGCTCCGGTCCCGGGGCAGCAGGGCACGGGAAAGCAGACGGCAAAGCCAAAGCAGGGAGGCTGAGCGCGGGGCTCAGGCCAGGGCGTTTCTATTTCAAGTTTTCGCCCTGTTCACTTCATTCCATTACTTCCGCCGACGCGAGGATGGGGCGTCCACGCTCGCCGCAGCGTCGGCGCATGCGACAACTTAAGGTAGAAGTGCCCTAGCGCGGGGAGTAGTGGCGGAGGATGGCGTCGGGACCGGAGATGCGGAAGTGGCCGGGGAGCTTCATGGGGTCGGCGGCGGAGACTTCGAGGATGTTGCCGCGCTCAATTTTTTCCAGTTCCCGCACGCGGGCTTTTTCTAGGCCGCGGATGGGCATTTCATAGGCGTATTTGTTGCCGTCGGTGGCGATGCCGGTGCCGACGAAGCCGCCTTTCATGAGGCTCCAGGGGGAGGCGAGCCGGAAGAATTTCGGCCCAGGGGGGAGGGGAGGGGGCGGGGTGTTTGAGAAAAGGGCATAGGCGAACTTGAGGTCGCCTACAGAGCGCCAGAGCCTGCGGTTCACGCGGGCAAGGCTGTCGGGGACGGTCCAGGCGCGGACTTCGTGGGGCCAGTATTTGCCTTCGGCTCGCAGGGGCGAGGGGCCTTGGTGGAGGTCGGGACCCCAGCGGTGGAGGAGGCGTTGGGCGACGGCGGCATCCGCGAGGTCGGAGAGGGGTTCCGCGGTTTCGCGCAATGCGGGCTCGAGCACGAGGAGGAGGCCGCCGGGGGAAAGGAGCGAGGCCGCGGTCTTGAGCCACGCGAGGCGGGCTTCGGGTTGGGCGCCGGGAACGGCTTCGTTGAGGGCGAAGGCTGCGATGACGAGGTCAAAGGTCTTCGGGAGGGCAGGGGGGAGGCGGCCGGGCTCGCGAATGTCGGCCCGGTGCGTGTGGACGCGCAGGCCGGGGTGGTGCGGCGCAAGGTCTGCCGAAAGGCTTGATAGGCGGCGCAGGGCTTCGGGGGAGTGGTCCACGGCGTGGAGCTCGATGGAGCGGGCGTGGCCTGCACCGAGCAGCCAATGGGCGGCGCCGAGGCCGGCTGCGCCGAGTCCAGCCCCGAGGTCGAGGACGCGGAGGGCGGAGTCCGCAGGTTTCCAGCCGCGGAACTGCAGGGCTTCCGAAAGGGGCAGGCGCGCGCGCACGTAGCTTTGGGGGAAGAAGAAGATGCCGTAGGCGGCGAGGCTGCGGGGGGTGCCGTAATCGCGGTAACGGTCAGGGCGCGCCACGGTGAAGAGGTCGCTGAGGGCCTGCACGTCGGTCTCAAGGGCGGGGAGGGCGGCTTCGGGGTCGCTGGCGGCGGTGACGCGGCAGGCTTCGGAGATCCACCAGCTTTCGAGGATTTCGGGATATTCGCGTGCGGGAGTCATGGCGGGTGGGAACCGGGCTTGGGTGGATAAAGGGGCGGGTAGTATAGCGCAACGCCGCGGGGTTCGGAAAGGGGAACGTTGGGTCCGCTGGATCCGTTGGCTCGCGCTCGCGTGAGCGCGGATGAAGGGAGAGATGTCCTACAGGTGCGACAACTTGAACTGAATAGGCTCCAGGGGGTGTATCCATTTTGTGGATACGCAGGGTGGGGAAAGCAAAACCCCGAAGGCGCGGGGGCCTTCGGGGTTTTGTTAGGAGCGCCTGGTGAGAGGCGCCCGGCTCCAAGCTTTGGTTTAGAGCTTGTGGATCTTGCCACCGTAGATCGCGCTGTCGCCAAGCAGCTCTTCGATGCGGAGGAGCTGGTTGTACTTGCAGACGCGGTCGGTGCGGCAGAGCGAGCCGGTCTTGATCTGGCCGGCGTTGGTGGCCACCGCGATGTCCGCGATCGTCGTGTCTTCCGTTTCGCCGGAGCGGTGGGAGATGACGGCGGTGTAGTTGGCTTCCTTGGCCATCTCGACGGCGTCCAGGGTCTCCGTGAGGGAGCCGATCTGGTTGACCTTGACGAGGATGGAGTTGGCAACGCCTTCCTTGATGCCCTTGGCGAGGAACTCGGTGTTGGTGACGAAGAGGTCGTCGCCGACGAGCTGAGTCTTGTTGCCGATGGCGTCGGTGAGAGCCTTCCAGCCCTTCCAGTCGTTTTCGGCGCAGCCGTCTTCGATGGAGAGGATCGGGTAGCGCTTCTGGAGGTCAGCGTAGAAGGCGACCATTTCGTCAGCGGAGCGCTCGGACTTGTCGGACTTCTTGAACACGTACTTGCCGCGCTTGGCGTCGTAGAGCTCGGAGGAGGCGACGTCGAGGGCGATGTAGATGTCCTTGCCGAGCTTGTAACCGGCGTCCTTCACGGCCTTGGCGATGGCTTCGAGGGCGGCTTCGTTGCTCTCAAGGATCGGGGCAAAGCCACCTTCGTCACCGACGGCGGTGGAGAGGTTGCGGGCCTTGAGGACCTTCTTGAGGGAGTGGAAGACTTCCGTGCCCATGCGGAGCGCCTCGCGGAACGAGGGGGCGCCGACCGGCATGACCATGAATTCCTGGATGTCGATGGGAGCGTCGGAGTGGGCGCCGCCGTTCATGATGTTCATCATGGGAACGGGCAGGACCTTGGCATTCGGGCCACCGAGGTACTTGAAGAGGGGCTGGTTGAGCGCCTGGGCCGCGGCCTGGGCGGTGGCGAGGGAGACGCCGAGGATGGCGTTCGCGCCGAGCTTGGCCTTGTTCTTGGTGCCGTCGAGCTTGAGCATCAGCGTGTCAACGCCGACCTGGTCGAGGGCGTCCATGCCTTCGAGCTCGGGGGCGATGAGCTTGTTCACGTTGCTGACCGCCTTGAGCACGCCCTTGCCCAGGTAGCGGGCCTTGACGTCGACGCCCTTGGGAGCGTCCTTCGCGGAGAGGGCGCCGTCACGGAGCTCGAGGGCTTCGTGTTCGCCGGTGCTGGCGCCGGAGGGGACGGCAGCGCGGCCGATGGCACCGCATTCCAGCTCAACGTCGACTTCGATCGTCGGGTTGCCGCGAGAGTCGAGGATCTCGCGCGCACGGATATCAACTATGGTGGTCATGTTAAAAACGTGAGGAGTTTCGCCGGCCCGGGGAGGAATCCGCCGCGCGCGGGACGGGGTTTGATTGGCAGGGTTTGCGGAGGCTGTCAATGGGTTAAGCGCAGGGATGGCTCGAGAGCGAGCCGGTGAGGGACGCTGCGGGCGTTCGGTTGGTGGCTGGGCCGTTTCGTGCGTAGTTTCTACGGTGATGCCCGGAGGGGCGTGTTTGTGGATAAATGATTCAGCGTTAGCTTGAAACGCGGTGTCCCGAGGCTAGTCTGGTGGCGACCCTCGGATTGCCGTTTGAACCCCCACGAATTGCAGCATGAAATCCATTCTGATTATCGCAGCCTTGCTCGCTCTGTTCTTCATGTGGAACAAATGTCAGAAGATGGAGAAAGCCGGCGGGAGTAAGCCGTGGTATGAGAGCGCGATCACGCCGAAGGAGGACGTTGAGCTGAAGAAGAAGCGGGAGGCTGAGGCTCAGGCGAAGGCGGCCAAGGATGCGGAGGCGGCTAAGGTGCGGGATGCCAAGAAGAAGGCGGCGGAGGGCGAGAAGGTTCCGGACGGGGTGCTGCGGTACGTGATCGAAAACAAGCTTCCGGGCGGGGCGACGGTGCATATCAAGGGGGAAAAGGGCTCGTATTCGTGTCGGGCGCCTGCGGGTGACTTTGTGAGGCTGGACGTGCCTATGGGGCGCTACGAGTCCTGGTATTTCGCGGACGCGCAGCCGGGCAAGAAGGTGGACATCACGGACAAGAACAACGCGAAGTGGATGATGATCCCGTTTGGCACGACGTCAGGGCGCATGTTCGTGACCTTGTATCAGGAGACGTACTCGATCCCAGTTCCGCAGGCGTTGGGTGGGCGTTAGCGGAAGTTTCTCCGCATTGGACAAACAGTTAGGAAACTCAGGACAGATCGGCCTTGAAAAGGTCGTTACAGTCCGTAGTAAGGCCTTTCATTCTTAAACCTGTATGTTTGTGCTGACGCTCAAGGCTCTGCTCGTTGCTCTCTGCGGTTTTCTCGCCGCCTATCTTCCGAAGGCCGGTTTGACCGGACCTGCGTTCTGGCAGGCGCAATCCGAGGGCGAATCGGGAGAGACGCCCGGGAAGGCGGAAAAGCCGACGGGGAAGGTTCCGATGACCCCGGAGCGGGAGAAGAAGATCAAGAATTTTACGGGAACAAGTGGGTTGGGTCGCGATATGTACCGGTTCGTTTTCGTGAACGAGCTGAATGCGGAAGTGACGGTCTTGCTCGCATATTCCGGGGGAACTCGGCGCACCGTCTTGAAGCCTGGCGAGATAAAGCGGCAGGACTACCCGATGGACTCTTACGAAATGTCCTACAAGGTTTCGGGTTACCAGCAGACCGTGCGTGTGGGGCAGACGGGGGCGCGACAGAGCGGCAACAGTGACTGGCTCCCTTACTCGAACCGGTTCGACTTTGACACCTACCCCGAGGACTAGGTTTTGCTCGTTGACTGGGCTGCGATACCGGCTTTCGAGAAACACCGCCCAAACCGGGCGGTGTTTTTTTTAGGGAGTGCGGGGAATCGGGCCGGAGGGGGATTTCTCGCTAATTCTGGCAACGATTGATGTTGCCAAAAATCAAGGAGTTAAGAAGCTAATCTTGTTGCATCGAAGGTGCCCGCTTTGATACAATGTGTTAACGGAAGTCGGCAGGATTTCAAACCCCTCAAACTCGGAGAGAACGACCATGAACCGTTTACCCCTTCGGACCAGGTTTCTCCTACTTGGTATCGGCAGCTTAGGGCTGCTTTTTCTGGCCCTCACTGGGCTTTCGCTCTGGCAATCGGAGCGTTCGGTAAAGCTCGCGCAGAATGTGGCTGAGACGTTGGCGCGGGAAGATCTGGACCACATCGCCAACGGAGCGTACGGACTTTGCGAAACCCAGCATAAGGAGTTGATCGGTCGGTTGGACCGGATGTTGGGGCGCTTGCGGATACGCCTGAATGAGCAGGGTGGCGTGTCGTCGGCGGCGGCGGAGACGCACGGCTGGGAGGCTGTGAATCAGGAGACGAAGCAGGCGCAAAAGGTGGAGTTGCCCAAGATGCTCATTGGTAATGAATGGCTTGGGGCGAACACGGACCCCAAGACACCGTCGCCGTTCATTGACGATGCGCAGCGTTACGTGGGCGGGGTAATCACTATCTTCCAGCGCATGAACGAAGCGGGCGACATGCTCCGGGTGAGTACGACGGTGGTTACGAAGGACGGTAAACGCGGCGTGTCGACCTTTATACCGGCGAAGACGGCCACGGGGGCGGACACGCCGGTGGTCGCGACGATCCTTGCCGGGAAGACGTTCCGCGGGCGGGTGAAGGTCGTGGACGAATGGTGCACGTCCGTGTACGAGCCCATCCGGGATTCGAGCGGCAAGATTGTGGGCATGCTGTTTGCAGGGTTGTCAGATGGTGAGAGCATCCGGGCGCTCAAGGAAACGCTGGTCCAGGTGCGGGTGGGCAAGACCGGGTATATTTACATGCTGCACGCAAAGCCGCCGTTGCAGGGCGTGTATGCATTGTCCTCCGGCAGCAAGCGGGACGGCGAAGTCATTTGGGAGGCGAAGGACAGCACGGGGCGCCTGTTCATCCAGGACATCTGCAAGAAGGCCTTGGGCCGATGGAGGTGGGGGAGGAGCGGTACCCGTGGCAGAACGCGGGCGAGTCGGAGCCGCGGTGGAAGCTTGCCCGTTTCCGCTATTTCTCGCCCTGGGACTTGGTTATAGCCGCCAGTTCCTATGAAGAGGAATTCTATGCGGGCGTGAACAAGATCCGGGATGACGGGAGAAAGGCTGCGATTCTGTAAGGCTGCATAGGCGGTGGGTTGGTTTTGCTTGCCGGTCTCGCGTTCTGGGTGGTCACGAGCCGGCTGTCGCGGAGGATCGACGAGGTGGCCGACCGGCTGTCTATGGGGGCGTCGCAGACGTCCGAGGCGGCCGTGCAGGTGTCCAATGCAAGCCAGACCTTGGCGCAGTCCGGGGCGACGCAGGCGTCTTCGTTGGAGGAGACGTCGGCAGCGCTGGAAGAAACATCGAGCGTGGTGCGCCACAATGCGGCGCGTGCGTCGAGTGCAAAGGAGTTGTCCAGTGACGCGCGGTCGACAGCGGAAAGCGGGGCTGCGGAGATGCGCGAGCTCGCCGTGGCTATGGGCGAGCTGAAATCGTCCAGCGCGGACATCTCGAAGATCATCAAGGCAATTGATGAGATTGCGTTCCAGACGAACCTGCTGGCGCTGAACGCCGCGGTGGAAGCGGCTCGTGCGGGCGAAGCGGGGGCGGGTTTTGCGGTGGTGGCGGACGAGGTCCGCAACCTTGCGGCCCGCAGTGCGGAAGCTGCCCGCGACACGTCGGCGCTGATCGCCAAGGCGATTGAGCGCACGGATGCCGGGGCGGCGGTGAGCGACCGTGTCCTGCACCATCTGGAAAAGATCGTGGAGAAGGCGCAAGAGGTCGACAAACTGGTGGCCGAAATCGCGACGGCGTCGTCGGAGCAGGACAAGGGCGTTACGCAGATCGCGAATGCGGTGGCCTCAATGGACCAGTCGACGCAGGAGAATGCGGCGAGCTCGGAGGAAACGGCAAGCGCCGCTGAGGAACTGAGCGCGCAGGCGGCGGAGATCAAGGCGTCTGCCGACGAGCTGCACCGGATTGTCCGGGGACACCTGGACGAGCGGGCGAAGGAAGCCCCTGCCACGCACGCGCGGGCGTCCCAGAAGGTCTCGTCGAAGCCCGTTCAGGCGAAGGACCGCCTCAATCTGACGCAGTCAAAGCACTGAGGGCGCGCTGTTCGCCGCGTCGGGGTTCAAAAGCCGCTCCGGGTCGGTCGCCCGGGGCCGTTTTTGTTTTGGCATGACGACTTGGCTCACGCCGAACGCGAGGATGGGGGCGGGAAATCCGACAGGTCCGACAACTTGAGCTAAATGTGCGCTAAGCTGTGCCGCGAATTGATGGCCCGCGCCGTACGTGGTCGCCGGAGCGTCGGCCCTGGGTGAATTGAAACAGGACTGCCCTAATAAAAGAGGGTGCGGTCGAGGGTGCGGTACTGGATGGCTTCGAGGAGGTGGGGCGTCTGGATGGCGTCGGATTCGGCGAGGTCCGCGATGGTGCGGGCGACCTTGAGGATGCGGTCGTAGGCGCGGGCGGAGAGCGCGAGTTGCTCCATGGCCTGCTGGAGGAGGTCGCCTTGTGCCTTGTCGATGCGGCAGTGCTCGCGGATGTGCCGTTGGCTCATGCGGGCGTTGCAGGGGGTAAGGCGGTGATGGGGGCCGGTAGCGAGGGACCTTGCGGGGGCGGGGGCCCGGAAGCGGCCTGCCTGGCGGGCGCGGGCGTGGACGACACGGGTGCGGATGGCAGCGGAGGCTTCCCCGGGTTTTTCGCTGCGGAGTTCGTCGATGGTAAGGGCCGGGGCCTCAATGTGGATGTCGATGCGGTCGAGGAGGGGGCCGGAGATCCGGGAGCGGTAGCGTTGGACTTGAGGGGCGGTGCACCGGCACTCGCGCTTGGGGTCGCCCAAAAAGCCGCAGGGACACGGGTTCATGGCGGCGACGAGCATGAAGGCGCAGGGGAGGGAGATTTTGCCCGCGGAGCGCGAGATGCTGACCTCGCCGTCTTCCAGGGGCTGCCGGAGCACCTCAAGGGCGGACCGCTTGAACTCGGGAAGCTCGTCCATAAACAGCACACCGTGGTGGGCGAGTGAAATTTCGCCGGGGCCGGGGATGGCGCCGCCACCGAGGAGGCCGACGTCGGAGATGGTGTGGTGCGGGGAGCGGAAGGGGCGCTGGAAACAGCGGTTTTCCTGGGCAAGGGTGATGCCGGCGGCGGACTGGATGCAGAGGATGTCGAGGAATTCGTCGAGCGTGGGTTCGGGCATGATCGTGGGGATGCGTTTCGCGATCATGCTCTTGCCTGAGCCCGGGGGGCCGATCATCAGGAGGTTGTGTCCGCCCGCGACGGCGATTTCCACGGCGCGGCGGAGGGCGTGCTGGCCTTTGACTTCGGCAAAGTCGAGGGCATGGGCGGCGTCGGGTGGGCGGCGGAAGGGGCTGTCGGTGGGCTTGAGGGGCTGGATGTCGGCGTTGCCGGTGAGGAAGCGCACGGCTTCGTCGAGGGAGGTAACGGGAAATACGGGGATGTCTTCGACGAGTGCGGCTTCTTCGGCGGAGGCGGGCGGGAGGAGGATGCCGGCCTTGCCCTGGGCGCGGGCTAGGGCCAATCGACATTTTAGACTGTACAGATTGTGACCGAGCTGTTTG
>CAZQIE010000039.1:0-26300 GCA_964593675.1 uncultured Opitutales bacterium | reverse complement strand
CCCGTGTGTTTTCTGGCACCCCCCCCCTGGCCGGATCGGCAAAAGCCCCATCACACAGGCCGCCCCGCCTCCGAGGCGTCCCGGACATTTTTGGTTTTCCAAGGCTTGTTCCATCCGTTTTGATAAACGCCAGCGCAGCAGCCCGCCCTTTTTTTTCCGGGCCTCAGCGCAACCCTTTCGCGTCCGGCAGGATGCCGGCTCCGCGTCTCCCGCTATGAACGATTGGCCCACTTTCTTCGAGCACCTGCTCCTCCATCCCCGCTTCTGGTACATCTTCGGCGGCGTCTTTGGCCTGCTCTTCCTCCTGCTGGGCTACCGTGTCTTGCGCTACGGGCGCCGTCCCATCCCCGTTTTCCGCACCGCCGCCGGTAACGTCGGCGTCTCGCCCGGCGCCCTTCAGGACATCGCGGAGGCCGTCGCCTCCGAGCTTGGCGTCGTCGGACGCCCCCGCATGCTCTGCAAAGCCAGAGGCGGCGTGCTCAGCATGGTCCTTCGCGTCCGGTTTGCCGCCGGCGTCCGCCTCCCCGAAGTCACTGCCCGCCTCCAGGACGCCATGGCCCAGGTCCTGCGCAGCAGCCTCGGCGTGGAAAAGCTGTGGAACATTGACGTCATAGTCACCGGCTTCAAAGGCGGCTCCTTCACGGACGCCCTCCAGCAGCCCAAGGAAGACGCTGTCACGAGCAACCCCTACGGACGCCATCTGCCTGACGAGCAGTTTATCGAGCCCGAAGAACAGCCCACCAGCCGCCGACGTTAAGGCACCTTCCCTTCGAGGTGCCCCGCACCTTGGGGCCGTGCAGCCGACAGAACCGGCCCGCGCCGTCCACGCTCGCCGCGGCGTCGGCCCACGCGACGACTTTGGAAGGGAACTGCCCTAAATCGTCATCCGCTTGAACACGCGTTCCGGGATGGCCCGGATCACCGCCATGATCGGGCGCCAGAACCACGGCGTGTACAGCACGTCCGCCCTCCTCTCGACCGCCCGCACGATGTCCCGCGCCACCCGCTCGGGCGTCGCAAACAGCACACCCCGCCGCATGTGCGCCGTCATCGGCGTATCCACAAAACCAGGACGGATGTCCAGGACCGCCACCCCCTTCGGCGCGAGCCGGTTCCGCAGCCCCGACAGGAACGCCGACAGCCCCGCCTTCGCCGCCCCGTAGCAGTAGTTCTGCTTCCGGCCCCGGTCCCCCGCGACCGACGTAATCACCGCAAGCGTGCCTTCACCGCGAAGCGCGTACCGCGTCGCCAGCGGCGTCAGGAACCGCACGACGCTCAGCAAGTTCACCTCAAAACACGCTTCCGCCTTTCCGGCCTCGGCCTCGCATTCCGCCTGGTCTGGCAGCAGCCCGTGCGCGATCAGCACCACGTCCGCGTGCCCGCCCAAATCCGCGAGCGCCCGTTCCAGCGCCTCCACCTGCGCGGCAGCGTCCGAAAAATCCACCGCCTGTGTCTTCGGAGCCGCCTCCAGCCCATGCCGCAGGGCCAGGTCCCGCGCCACCGCCTCCACACGCCCCGCGTTGCGGGCCATGAGGTGCAACCGCACCCCCTTTGCCGCGAGCACCTCAGCCGTCGCAACCGCGATCGCAGAGGTCGCCCCAATAATCAGCGCTGTCTTCATGAAACGTTCAGGTGAGAAGTGAGTCCTCCGCCATGGCCGGCTCCGGTCCTACCGCGCCGTCAGCCGCCGCCACAGGCTCGACGAAAACGCCGGGTCCCGCAGCGCCTCCAGCTCGCGCCACTGCGGGTAAAACGACTGAAAATCTTCGGGCCTCATCCGCGCATCCTTGGCCGGGTACAGCACGCCCCCCGCCTCGCGCACGATCCCGTCCAGCCGCTCGAACAACGCCTGCGTCACCGCGCCGTTGTTCGGGAAATCCAGCGCCAGCGTGATCCCCGGCCGCGGAAACGACAACAGCCCCGGCGACGCCGGCCTCCCAAAAGTCTTCAACACCGCAAGGAACGACGCCTGCCCGGACTTCGCGATCTGCCGCAGCGCCTCCCGCGTCGCCTCCACGCCCTGCGCCGCCGGCACCACAAACTGGTATTGGAAAAACCCGCGCCGCCCGTACACGCGGTTCCAGTCGTGCACCGCATCCAGCGGGTAGAAGAACGGCTCGTAATGCACCACCTTGCGCGAAGCCCGCCGCAGTTGCTTCCAGTAATACAGCACGTTGAACGCCCTCACCGTCGGGCCGCTCAACAGCCACCCCGGCGCCTCCACCGGAAACCGCAGCTTCGCCTCCGCATGCACCCGGGCCTCCCGTTCAGGCCCCGGCGGCAGCGTATTCCCGCGCATGTAGATACCACGGCCCAATGCCGCGCCCTGCGCCATGCAGTCGATCCACGCCACCGTGTGCTCATAGCGCGACTCCGAGTCCGCATTCAGCGCAAAAAAGTCGTCCAGCCTGCCGAACCGGATGTTCTCGTTGTCGATCCACCCGCTCGCCCGCACCAGCCTCAACTCCGCCCACGTAATCAGGCCTGTCAGCCCGAGCCCGCCAATCGTCGCCCGGTACAATTCCCCGTGCTCGCGGGCCGAGCACACCCGGCGGCTGCCATCACTGCGCAATAACTCAAAACGCGGCACATGGCACCCGATCGTCCCCGCCCGGTGGTGATTCTTCCCGTGCACATCGTTGGCAAGCGCACCGCCCACGGTCACGAATTTCGTCCCCGGCGTCGTCGGCAGGAACCAACCCCGCGGCACCGCGAATTTCAAAATCTCCTCCAGCGTCACGCCCGCCTCCACGCGCAGCAGGCCCGTCTGCGCGTCAAACGCCTGGAAGCGGTTCAGCCCCCGCGTAAGCAGCAGCGTCCCGCCCTCGTTCAGGCAGCTGTCCCCATAAGACCTCCCCAACCCATAGGGCAGCAGCGGCCCCCCGCGCTGCGGCAGCGGCTCATCCGGCCAGTGGAGCGCCAGCAACGCCTGCTCCCGCGCGCGCGGGTTTCTCCCCCAGCTCTCGGCACTTTGCATGGCGCTCATAGCGGTTTCGGTTGCGCGAGGAATAAGATCGCCAGCAACAGCAGGCCGCACAAGTGGCTCACGCGGTCCCGCAGCGCAAACACCACCGGGTCATCATGCATCTCGCCCCGGTGCGTCTTCAACCACAGCCGGCTGATCCAGAAAAGGAAAACCACGCTCGCACCCCATAGCGCCTCCGGACGCTGGTACAACAGCCGCACCTCCTCGCTATGCAGGTAAAAGGCGAGCACCAACGTCGCCACGTACCCGCTCGCCGCGCCCATGTGCGCCACCAGCCCCGCATCGTCCGCACGGTACCCGCGCCCCGCGATATCCAGCCGGTTCGCCTTCAGCCCGTCCGCCAGTTCCGCGTACCGCTTCACGAACCCCATGCTCACAAAAGCAAACATCGAAAACGCCAGCAGCCAGAACGACAGCGGCACATCCACCGCCAGCCCCCCCGCCACAATCCGCACCGTATACAGCCCCGCGAGCATCAGCACATCCAGCAGCGCCACCCGCTTCAGCCCGCACGAGTAAGCCACCGTCGCCACATAATACACCCCAAGGCACACCGCGAAGGGTGGGGGAAGCAGCACACAGACGGCCCCCGCCAGCCCCGCCAGCACCGGCACCGCAAGCATGCCCGCCCACAGCGGCACGTCCCCATGCGCGAACGGCCGGTTCCGCTTCCGCGGATGGCTCCGGTCCGCGTCGATATCCAGCAAATCATTCAGGATGTAGCCGCTTGAGGCGCACAGGCAAAAGCCCGCGACCGCCAGACCCAACGCCGCCCACGCCAGCGGCCGGTCCCACGCGTGCGCTCCCAAAAACGCCACGATAAGCAGCACATTCTTCGACCACTGATGCGCGCGCAACGTCCGCGCCCAGAGCCTCACGCGCCCCCCCGGCGGCAGTTCCTCCTCGAACACGGCCTCCACCCCGCAGGCCGCTTCCGCCTTTGCCCGCAGCCCACGCGCACCGCCACACACCAACGCCCGCCGCGCCCGCTTCCACACCGCGACATCCGCCCCCGAGTTGCCCGCGTAGTCGAACCCCCGCTCACCAAAAAGCTCCACCAGCCGCGCCGCCTTTTTCCCGGCCTTCAGGTTCACGCCACCGCTCGAACCGATGGCCCCATCAAAGCACCTGAACCGCGCCGCCACGGCCTCCGCCACGCGCTGATCCGCCGCCGTAACCAGAAGCACCCGACGCCCTTTGGCGCGTTCAGCCCTGATGTAAGCCAACAGGCCCTCCCGCTCCGGTAGCCGCGAAACCTCCGGACTCAGCGCCTCCGCGAGCCTCCGCTTCATCCCCGCGCGCCCGCCCGTGATCAGGCTCAGCAGCACGCCCGCCAGCGCCACCGGGTTTGCCTTCATCAGCGCCAGCAAACCCTCCGCCAGCGTGTCCGTCCGCAAAAGCGTCCCGTCCAGATCCACCACCAACGGCACAAGCTCTGAGGGCGTGACCCCGCGGGAGGGCGCTTCGGTCTTTGGTGATTCCATGCGGTCGGCGTTCTCGCCGTGCCTCTGCGGCACGGCTTCGGGCTCGAATCCTAGGGCCATCCCCCCCGATTGCAACACCCGGCAAGCCCCCTTTTGAACCGTTCATTTCCGAGTTGGAAAATCTCGCATCGTGGAGCTATAACCAACAGCCAAGCTGACCCCCCTGGCGCCGCGAAACCACCGCATTGCACGCTAACGCCCACCATGAATAAACGCATCGGCCTGAGAGACATCGCCCGCGAAGCCGGCGTTGGCCTCGGCACCGCTTCCCTGGCGCTGCGCGGAGACACCCGTATCCTCCCCGAAACCGCCGCCCGCGTCCTCGAAGTCGCCGAGCGCCTTGGTTACAAGCGCGACCCCCTCCTCTCCCTCTTTCAGGCCCGCGTGCGTTCCGGCCGCGAAGTCTCCGGTCACGTCGCCCTGGCCTGGATCAACGACCATCCCGATCAGGATTTCTGGACCAAATACCCCTGGACACGCCCCGTCTACGACGGCGCACGCCAGCGCGCCGAAGCCCTCGGCCTCAAGCTTGACCCCATCTGGATCGCCGGCCTCAACACCACGGAACGCGGACGCCGCCTCCCCCTCTTCGAACGCGTCCTCCGCGCCCGCGGCCTCCACGGCCTCATCCTGCCCGAAATCTCCTACCCCGAAATCCTGAATGCCGACTGGGAGAACCACTCCGTCGCCCTCGTCGGTAACGCCGGCGACGTCTTCTCCCAGCGCGTAAAAGGCATACGCCCAGACCTTGCCGGCTTCCACCACGTCGATACCGACACCTTCATGAACGTGCGGCTCTGCTACCACCAGCTCCGCACCCTCGGCTACCGCCGCATCGGCCTCGCCGTCACCCAGTGGTGGGACACCAAATACGGCGGCCGCGCCCGCGGCGCCCTCGCCGTCGCCCAGGCCGGCCTCCCCCCGGAAGACCTCATCCCGCCCGTCCTCCTCACCACCCCCGTCCGCCTCAACGAGCAGACCTGCCCTCCCGAGTTCCGGCGTTGGCTCGATGACCACCAACCCGACGCCATCATCTGCGCCTCAAACCAGATCAAGGGCTTCATCGAATACACCGGCCTCAAAGTTCCCGCGGACATCGGGCTCGTCCACCTCAAGATCGAAGACGACGTCAAAGACTGGAGCGGCATACGCGACCACTCCGAGCTCCACGGCGCCGCCGCCGTGGACCTCGTCGTCACGCAGTTCTACCACAACCAACGCGGCCGTCTCCCGTTCCCCATGGACGTCCTCATCCCCGGCGTCTGGGTCTCCGGCAACACCACCCGGGACAAAACCACCCCCGAAGTTCCCGAACCCCCCGTCCCGGCGAAACCGCCCGCCACGCGGAAGAAAGCCCGCTGACCCGCCCTGCGCCTACAGCAGCGGCGCAAAAAACACCCGCGTCTCGCACTGGAACAGCACCTCTCCCTGCCGCTCGTGGCATTGGAAGATCTGCCGCAGCCGGCGCAGCATCGGCGGGCAATCCGGGTGCCCCGGCTCCGGCGTGAACGGCGTGGAAAGCAGCCGCCCGCGCAGCCCCTCCCAATTATAAAACCGCGCATTCGGGAACGAACGCTCCCGGATCTGCTTGTGCCCGAAAAACGAGTGCAGCATCGGCAGCGCCACCCGCCGGAAGTCCACCTGCTCGTACTCCGTCCCGTAATCCATCAGCATCGCCTCAAAAGCCCGCATGAACGGCGACGCCTCCCCCAGCCGCTCGTGCCAGACCAGGAACACATGCCCCCCCGGCTTCAGGATCCGTGAGAACTCCGCGTGGGCCAGCAACGGGTCGAACCAGTGGAACGATTGCGCGCACGTCACCACGTCCACCGAGTGGTCCGGCAGTCCCGTGCACTCCGCACGCCCATCCACGCTGTGGAACGCCAGATAGTGCGCCAGCAAGCCCTCCGCCGCCGCACGCATCGCCGGGTTCGGCTCCACCGCGTACACATGGTAGCCCATCTCCAGCAAAGGTCGCGTAAAAAGTCCGCTTCCGGAGCCTATGTCTGCAATGATGCAGCCCGGGTCCAGTCCACACTCGCTGCGCAGCAGCGCCATGGCCTCTGGTGGGTACGGCTCCCGGAACTTCACATAATTAATCACGCGGTTCGTAAACCGCTGCGCCGGGTCATTCATGCCCCAATCTAGCCTCCATCCGATTCCCCGGCAATGGGACCGGGTCCCTCTGGAGCAATAAGGGACCTCCCTACCCGTGTGTGCGCACCCGGCGCCCGCTCCAAATGCCGACCATCCCGCCGCCTAACCCACAACCCCGCGTACAACACCCGCCCTATTCACGATCGTAAAGTGATGTTGCGCGCCCGAGCCCGGAGTGGAATAGTGAGACCTCTTTTTTCCTTCCGCCGGTCTCTCCCTTAACGAGACTCCCCGGCGTGCTCGCCATGGAACAGCTCCGCTTCCTCACTCCCGAACTCGCCGCCGAGGCACGCCGCAACTTTGGCACGCCCACCTACGTGTACGACCTCGCCACGCTCCGTCGCCAGGCTCGCGCCGCCCTCGCCTTCCCGAACGCCTTCGGCCTTACCGCGCGCTACGCCATGAAAGCGTGCTCAAACGCCGCCGTCATCCGCGCCGTCGTAGCCGAAGGCATGCACATCGACGCCTCCTCCGGCTGGGAAGTCGAACGCGCCCTTCGCGCCGGCGTCGCCCCCGAAAAAATCTCCCTCAGCACGCAGGAAATGCCCGCGAACTTCGCGGACCTCCATGCCCGCGGCATCAAGTTCAACGCCTGCTCCCTCGCCCAGCTCGAACGCTTCGGCGCCCTCTTCCCCGGCGCTGAACTCGGCCTCCGCTTCAACCCCGGCCTCGGCTCCGGCGGCACCGGCAAAACCAACGTTGGCGGCCCGGCCTCCAGCTTCGGCATCTGGCACGAGTTCCTTCCCGACGTCGAGGCCCTCCTTGCCAAAGCCCGCCTCAAGTGCGTCCGCATCCACACCCACATCGGCTCCGGCAGTGACCCCGTCATCTGGCAACGCGTCTCCCGCATGAGCCTCGACATCGTCCGCCGCTTCAAGGACGTCACCACCCTCAACCTCGGCGGCGGCTACAAAGTCGCCCGCATGAGCGACGAGAAAGGCACAGACCTCCAGACCGTCGGCGCCCCTGTCCGCGAAGCCTTCGAAGAACTCTTCCGCGAGACCGGCCGCAGGATCCACCTCGAAATTGAGCCCGGCACCTTCACTGTCGCCAACGCCGGCGCCCTCGTCACCACCATCCAGGACATCGTCACCACCGGCCAGGCGGGTTACACCTTCCTCAAGCTCGACGCCGGCATGACCGACATCCTCCGTCCCTCCCTTTACGGCGCCCAGCACCCCATCGTCGTCCTTTCCTCACGCCCCGGGCGCTCCCAGGCCGCCGTCGTCGTCGGCCACTGCTGCGAGTCCGGAGACCTCCTCACCCCCGCACCCGGCCAGCCCGAGTCCCTCATGCCACGCGAACTCGACTACGCCACCCCCGGTGACCTCTGCGTCATCGAAGGCGCCGGAGCCTACTGCGCAGGCATGAGCACCAAGAACTACAACTCCTTCCCCGAAGCCCCCGAAGTCCTCCTCGACGAGCAGGGCAAACTCCACCTCATACGCCGACGCCAGACGCTCGACCAGATGGTCCAGAACGAGCTCCTCCCTCCCGGCCTCTGACCTAAAGCGAAACGCCGGGCGGCTTTCGGGGCAGACTCCCCGTAAACCGGCGCCCCTTCAGACCGAGAGCATATCAGCAGCCCCTCATCTTGAGGGAAACGCCCAACCGCGACGTTCTCGCTCCGTCCCCTCGGCCACCGCGGTCCCACGCCTCCGACCTCCATGCACCTTTTCCAACACCACCCGCTCGGCGCCCGCATCCCTGCCTCCGTCCACGCCGTATGCTGCAGCCTTCCCACCCTTGCAGACGTTCGCCGGTATGAGGAAAAGGACCCCGCCACCCTCCAGCAAATCCCCGTAGGCTATCCGCGCTTCGTCACGCACCAATACGTCCGCAAGCTCGTCGCCCACCTCACCCAGCGTCACGCCCTCGGCAACCGCGCCCTCTTCCTCGCCGCTTCCCCCCGCGCCGCCACCGAGCTTGCCGCCTTCTGCGGCGCGCCGGACCCCGCCTTGCTCCCCCTCGACGGCTACGTTGGCGTCCACTTTGCCCCCGACGGTGACGCCGCCCGCCGCGCCACCGCCTACCTCCAGCACACTGGCACCGGCGTCTCCTCCCGCCAGGCCGAAGACGCCCTCGCCGCCGCAGGCCTCGTCACCCCCCAGCAGGAAGTCCTCCACCCCGCAGCCGACCCCGCCCAGGACGTCCGGGCCGAAGTCGCCCGCGTCCTCGGTGCCGAAGCCTCGGACGTCTGGCTCACCCGCAGCGGCATGGCCGCCTTCCATAGCGTCTTCGAGACCGCACGGGCCATCCAGTCCGCGCGCGGCCGCAACATCTGGCTCCAGCTCGGCTGGCTCTACATCGACACCCAACGCGTCCTCGAACGCTTCCTCAGCCCCACCGAGCGCCACATCAAACTCCTCCGCGTAAACGACCGCGCCGCCATCGACGCCGCCTTCCGCGACCACGGCTCCCACATCGCCGGCGTCATCACCGAAATCCCCACAAACCCACTCCTCACCTGCGCCGACCTCGACCACCTCGGCGACCTCTGCGAACGCCACGGCGCCTTTCGCCTCTACGACCCCTCCACAGAAAGCCCCTTCAACGTCCGCCTCCTTGAGCACTCCGACGCCACCGTCGTCAGCATCACCAAATACTTCGCCAACGAAGGCGACGTCATGATGGGCGTTGCCGCCCTCAACCCCACGTCCCCCTTCTACGACCGTATGCGCGCGGCCCTCCCCGCACGCATCGAGCACCCCTACGTCCGCGACGTCCGCCGCCTCGCCCACGAAATGCAGGACGCCGGAAACGTCGTCGCCCGCATCAACGCCAACACCCGCCAGCTCGTCTCCTTCCTCGAACGCCACCCCCGCGTCCGCCGCGTCCATTGGGCCTGCTCGCCCGAAACCCGCACCCACTACGCCCGCGTCGCACCCGGCGCGGAAGACGCCGCGGGCTCACTCCTTACCATCGAGCTCGCCAAGCCGCTCGACGCCTTCTACGACCGCGCCCGCCTCGTCAAAGGCCCAAGCTTCGGCGTCCGCTTCTCCCTCATGTGCCCCTTCCTCTACCTCGCCCATTACGACCTCGTCACCTCCGCACAAGGCAGGAAAGCACTCCAGGACATCGGCCTCGATCCCGAGCTCGTCCGCATCTCCGTCGGCACCGAACCCTTTGACGCCCTCCGCGACGTCTTCGCCGAAGCCCTCGACGGCTAGAGCATTTCTATTTCAAGTTGTCGCACAACGCGGCCTGGCTTCTCCCCCCGCGCCGAAGCGAGGATGGGGCAGCACCTCCGCCTAGGGCCGCATTCTAAACCCGTGAAACCCAACAAAACGGCCCACGCCCAAACCGGGCTGCGGCCCGCCACTCCGTAGCCCAAAGCGCCCGCCTTACTTCTGCTTGTAGAGCTCGGACGTCACCGTAAGCGGCTTCTTCAGCTCCTCCTCCGCCGCCGCAACATCCGGCACGATCGGCAATACGCGGTCCAGCCCACCCAAACGCAGCGTGTGGTCCACCTGCGCCTGCGGCGCCGCCAACACCAGCTTGCACGCCGCCGCCCGCAGCCCCTTCGCGCACTGGATCAGCGCCCGAATGCCCATCGACGACAGCATACTAACCCCGGCCATGTCCACGATCGCCGGCCTCTTGCGCGAAAGCAGCACCTCCAGCAACGCTGCCTCCACCTCGCTCGTGCCCAGCGTATCCATCCGCCCCGTCAACGCGACGTGCGTCACCTGCTCGTCCTGCCGGACTACCTCCAGTTTCATGGCGAGCCCCCTTCCCGTTCGCAGCGGCGGTTCATACAGTTTCACACCTACCCTATCGGCACAATCCCACTCCGCGCAAGTCCTCTCACCCACAATCACCCCTTCCCCTCACATCCCGCCCCAACACGCCGCCCCTCTCGCCCGGGCGCAGCCCCTGTGCGCCTTCACCTCAATTCCGCACCGGTTGGACGCGAACGTACCCGCACTACCCATGACGTTCGTCCTGCTCCCGCACCGGCACCAGCAGCAGGCCGCCAATCAGGAACAGCACCGCCACCGCCATCGCCCCCTGACGCGCGTCCCCCGTAAGCACACCGCCCAGCGTCAACAGCGGCGGCCCCATGATCGCCGCCCCCTTCCCCACAAGGTTATACAAACCAAAATACGCAGCCGACGCCTCCTCCGGCACCATCCCCGCATACAGCGACCGGCTCAAAGCCTGCACACCCCCCTGCACCGACCCAATCAGCATCGCCATCACGAAGATCTTCGAAACCTCCAGCCCCAGGAATTGCAGCGGCGTGTTATCCAGGCGCGTCGCAAACGCCGTCACCCCCATATACACCACCAGCGCCAGCAGGATGAACGGCTTCGGACCAAACTTCTGCCCCAGCCACCCGAACAGCAAGGCGCACGGCACGCCCACAAGCTGCGCCACCACCAGCGCCTTCAAAAGCTCCCCGAAGTCCACGCCCACCTCCGCCGCAAAACTCGCCGTCATGATCGCGATCGTGTTCACGCCGTCGATGTAGAACCAGTATGCCGCCAGGAACCACACCAGCGCCCGCCGCCGCGTCAGGATCTCCACCACCACCGCCCGCAACTCCCTCAACCCGTGACGCAGCGCCCCGCGCAGCGGCGGTGCCTTTTCAGACCGCGGTTCCCGCACCCGCATGAACAGCGGCAGCGAGAACACCAGCCACCACGCCCCCACCATCAACACGCATACCCGCATCGCCTCCAGCGGCCCCCCCAGCCCCAGCAGCCCCGGGTTGCTCACCAACACGCACTGCGCCGCAAACAACAGCACCGACCCCAAATACCCCATCGCGAAACCCAGCCCCGAAATCACGTGCCGGTCCCCCTCACCGCTCACGTCCGGCAGCAGCGAATCGTAGAAAATGTTCGCCCCATAAAACCCCACCGACCCCACCACATACAGCAGGCACGCCGACTTCCAGTCGCCCTCCGCCACAAACGGCAGCCCCGCGCACGCCACCAGCCCCAGGCTGGCGAACACCCCCAACGATTTCTTGCGCGCCCCCCCCGCGTCGGCCAGCGCCCCCAACAGCGGCGCCGCCACACCCACGATCAGGCCCGCCACCATCGCCGTCATGCCCTGCAGCTCAAACGCCCGCGAATTCCCTTCCGCCCAGTAATACTTGAACAGCGGCCCATAGAACGCCGTCAGCACCGTCAGCACGAACGCTGAGTTCGCCCAGTCGTAAAACGCCCACGCTAACGCGCCCTTCGGCAACCTTTTCATGTCAAAAGGCAAACCGGGAATCCCCTTCCGCTCAACCACGGACTTGCGCGCCCGTTAACCCGGTAAGTACATCACCGGCTCCCCCACGCCCAACCCGTACATTTTGGCCGCATCCCCCCGGTTCACCGCCAGCTCCACATACCCGCCCGAGCCCCCATACGCCAGCAGCGAGCCCTCCGCAACCCCCGCATACGTGTCCGCAAACGGGAACGCATGCACCCCGCACGCCACCGCCGCGCGCGGCCCCGGCTCCCCATAGCGCGCCACGATCTCTCCCACCGGCAGATTCGTAATCAGGTTTCCAAACCGGTCCACAAACACGACCTGCCCCTGCGCCCTCCGTTCCTCAAACGCGGGCTTCGGCAGCGCCAGACGCAGCCACTCCCCGTGCTCCGGCCCCACCGCCTCGAACGCCGTTCCCGCGGCCAGCGCTGCCCCAACCGGCGCAAACACATCCCGCCCATGGAACGTCCGCGAGACTCCTGGCCGCAGCAGCGCCGCATTCTCCACGCGCCGCACCTCCGCGCCATCCGGCAGGAACGAAAACAGCCCGTTGTCCGGACCCACAAAGTGCCGGCCCTCGGCCCGCACTGCCAGCGCCGCCCGAGCCGACCCCACCCCTGGGTCCACCACAGCCACGAACACCGTCCCCTCCGGGAAGTCCCTCCAGCACTGCTCAAGCACGAACGCCGCCGCCTCGATTTCCCCAGGCTTCACCTCGTGCGTCAGGTCCACCAAGGGCGATTCCGGAGCCACGCCCAGTGCCACGCCCTTCATCGCTGCAACGTACCAGTCCTGCGTCCCAAAATCCGTAAGGAACACAATCGGGGCCTTCATTTCGTCGCCTCCTTTTGCTTCGCGGCCGCAGCCCGCTCCTCCTTCTGCCTGAGCACATCCTCCAACTTCACCTTGCCCCGCACAAAATCCTCAATGCGGTGACCCTCATAATACAAGCCCACCACGTTTGCACGTCCGGCACCCACCCGCACCTCCGCATACCCCTCCAGTCGCGGTGCCTGCCGTCGCCCGTCAGCCGTCCATCGCGCCGCGGCCACCCGCTGCACCCTCTCGGCATCCTTTGCCTCCTGTTCCTTCATGTAGTACCGGTCGAACGGGAAATCCACGTGGACCTTTTCGCGATCCCCTCTCCACACTCTCCCCTGAAAATACGGCCCCGTCTCAAACGGCTTTCTTGAGGCTTCCGCAGGCCGCGCATACCCGTCCTCACCCACTTCGCACCGCACATACACAGACTCACCCGATTTCAAGCGCGGTGTCGTGTCCGCAACGGTGTTATCCTCAAAACTGAGCGTCACGTACCGCCCACGGAACGGGTCATACGGGTCAACCGGCGCCATCCGGAACTTCATCAGCACGCCCGCCGTCAGGTTCGTTTCGGCCTGCACAATCATTGTCACCGGCACCGCCAGTTGCACCAGCGCCATCAGGCCAAACAGGACCACTTTCACGGATACCGTCTTCATCAGTCAGCCCTCCCTATACGTTGGGCAAACGCCCGGTTAGCCACAAGGAACCCTGCACCCACCGCGATGAACGCCAGCGCCCGCGGCACCAGATCCATTGAGCTGTCGAAAAACCGTAGCAGCACCAAAAGGGAGAACACCAGCAGCCCCAGATTCAGGTCCCTCAAGCTGCCGTGCCTAAGCCCGTTCACCGCCACACCCATCGCGACCACGGCCACCGCCAGGTTCATCAGCGCAAGGACTTCGAAACTGGCGCCCCGGTCTGAGTTCAATGCCCATCCCAGTGCCACCCACACAAAGGCACTCCCCGCCAGCACGCGCCCCCAGTCCCGCCAGCGCACCGCCTTGATCGCACCCAGCAGCGCACCCGCCGCCAGCAACAGCAAAATTGGCGCTTCAATGCTGACGTTCCCGGTTTCCTTTCTCCACGCCTCGTCATACGTCAGCGTCAGCAGAAGGAGCGAGCTCGCCAGGTAACCCAACGTCGCAAACGGCCCGCGGAGTACCCCCGCCTCCTCCTCGTCACCCTCCCGCCCCCATAGCACCATCGCGGAATACACGAGGCCAAACACGACCGGTCTCCAGATCGCACCCGAAGGGGCCCAGGATACAAGCGGCACCGCAACGCATGCCACCGCCAGCGTCTTCCGCACCGGCCCGCTCGCATTCTCGTTCCCCTCCTTCGCCCGCACCACCGCAAAGACCAGCACCCCCAACAGCGGCCACACGGCCACATGTTCCCAACCGCCGGTTGATATACCAAAAGTCACGACACCCACCGCGCACGCCGCCATCGGGACAAACCCCCGCATCCAATATACCGTCGGAAGGATCGCCGCGACGAACGCCAGATGCAGCGCCTTTGGGCCGGGGTATCCGAAATGGCCTGCGGCTGTTGACCACATCAGCAGCAGCGCCGCCCACACCGCCAGCGACGCGTGCGACCGCATCAAATACACCACCGGCAGCGCCACAAGCAGCCAGACCCGCAAGAACGTCTCCGTATCGCCCGCAATCTGGTATGACTGCGAAACCAGCGCGATCGACGCCCCGATGCAAAGCGTCAGGAACCCCGCCGACGCCTCCCGCCATGCCGTCGAGCCCGCCTTCCGCCACAGCGCGTACGCCGCAACCCCCTGCGCCGCCAGCAACGGCACCAGCGACAGCCCCCCGCGCACCCGCTGCGGCAACTCCGTCCAGTTGTGCGCGATCAGCATGATCACGCCGCCCCCGATCAACAGCGCCCCGATCACCGCGAAAACCAGCGTCGCATTCACCCGCCTCTGCGCTTCCGCAGGATACAACGCCCGCAACCTCCCCGCCGCCTCCGACGTCACAAGCCCCGCCTGTTCCCACAGCGGAAGCTGCGTGTGCAACCACCTCTCATGCCTTCGCATCATAGGTTTTTCTCCAAAAACTCTAGCACTTGGCCCGACCTCCGGTCGCCGCGCGCCATATCGCCCCGGCGCCGATGACGCACGCATACCCGAGCATCACCACCAGCGCCATCACCGGACAATCCACGCGTTCCGGCAACGGCAACCCGTTAGCCGCAGCCCAGCAAACCGCGGCGAGCATAAGCACTGGCACGACCACCAACAAGGCGCGAATCAAAGTCTTCATGGCTGATATCGCCCCAGGCGCTTCGGCGCCCAAGGCATGCCATCCCCTTAATCACGCCTCGTGCCATGTTCCGTTACGTCACACTTAAGACGCTTATCCCCAAGTATTTAAGCAATTTCCGACATCGCCAGCTACCATCTGCCCTCTGGCCTTAAATGTACCCGACAGGCCATTTTATGTCCGCCACGCCACAGGCTGCCCTCTTGCGGTCCAGGCTATCCCTTCACAGCCCCGGCACGCTCGCAAGACCCGTGAGGAACGCCTCACGCCAGTGATACTGCTCCAGCAACGTGGCGTCCTCACGCCCCATGATCCGCAACGCCAGATACAGCGCCTCCACCGACGCCAGCCCAGCCGCCGGGTCTTCCGCAATCTTGCTCACCCGCGGATACGCCGTCTGCACGCCCGCCGGCAGGCTCCGCCGCTCCGGGCTCCCCGTCACGCACGCCTCAAGCTGTGGCAGCAGCCGCCACGTGCTGTCCAGCAGAAGCAGCGGCCTGCCCGCGTCCGCGCGTGACAGCACCGGCGCGTTCAGCCCCAGCAGCACATACCCTGTCGCGTCGAAACGGAACCCCGGCTTCGCCTTGAAAAACCGGAAGTCCGGCCGCTCGTGGAAAAACCGGAGACTGCACTTGCTGATCCGCTCCTTCGGGTGCCGCAACACGACAACCGATACCCCCGGACCAACCCCTACCGATCCTGCGTTCTCAATACCCATCATTCTGCCTGTTCTCCGGCCCGCCTCCCGGCGTCGGTCCCTCCGAGCTCGCACGCGGGTCCCCCGTTGAAGGCGCCGGCTTGTCCAGCGGCGGCGTCCCTGGCGTTTCCGACGGCTTGCTGTTGAAGATCCCCAACGGGCGGAAAGCCACGTCGAACTCCGGCTTGTCGATCGTCCCCGACACCTTAATCCGGAACACCCGCGTGAACGGGTCCAGCACATCCAGCATCCGCCCCAGCACGGGCGTCTGCACATTGCTCAGCGGGTAGAAAATCACCAGGAAATCGAGCGCCCCATTCTCGACCGAAACGTTGCCCCACAGGTCCAGCCGCGCCGTCGGCCCGGTTATCTGCATGTCGGGAAAGAACACCCGCTTATCCATCAGGTGCAGGCTCGACTCCGCCTTGTTAAGCAGGGACGACCCCAGCTTCACCGGCGTGTGCGACAGCGCGCGCGACAACGCCCCCAGCAATTGCACCCGCCCAAGGTCCGGGTCCCGCACCACCGTTTTCCCACTACCCTTGAACGTCTCAAACTTCCCCAGCCGGCCCGTGATCACGGCTTCCCCGTCCAAAACCCCCGGCTTGTCGTCCGGCTCCATCTGGAACGGCGGAGGCTGGGCCTCCTTCGCCCCGATTAGCCTCAGACCATAAAAGAACCGGTCCTTGTCCGCGTTCTCGATCCGCACGTTGCAGTCCAGATCCCGTTCCTCGCCCACATTCCTGATGTGCGCCGTCGCGGTTCCCCGTCCCCCCGCGATCCCGAACACCATGTCCGGCAAGTACGCGCCCGCCTCCGTGATGCGCCCCTTAACCTCCAGGTTGTCCCCGGGCATGCCGTAGAAACGGAACGGCCCCGGCACCGTCGCCTCCGCGTCAATGTCCCGCTGCCCGTTGCGCGGGCTCCCTGAGCCGTACAGCATCCCGCGCACCTTCAGGTCCGGCTTCACCTCCGTCTGGAACCACGAGTCCACGTCCTCAAGCTCACGCGCCATGCGCGCCGCCACGCCAAACGGCAGGGAACTCCGAATGTTGAAGTACTGCACCACCGTGTGATCATCCGGCGGGTTCAACGTCCACTGCATCGTCCCGTCCGCACGCCCGTCCGGCCTCTCGATCGTGATCCCATACGCCGCGATCAGGTCCGGCCGCACATGCAACCCCACATGCGCGCGGTCAACCGGCACTCCCGTGCACGTGAAGTCCCGCAAGTCCACGCTCCCGAACACATACGTATCGTACGGCGCTCCCCAGCGCCCGCGCACATCCACGTCCGCCTGCGGCAGTGCCTCCCGCTTCAGGCCAAACCGCGGCCACAGCCGCTGCGTCCACCAGTCCGACATCACCGCGTCAAACGAATGCGGGTCCGCTGTCCCCGACAGCAGGAACCGGTATTCATCAGTCTTCAGGTCCTGCTCATAAAACCCCTCCATCTCCCAGTCCCGGTGGTACAGCAGCGCGCGCGACACCTCCACCCGCGCCGGCGTAGCGTACCCGCGCACATCCGCCGCGCCAAACTCCACCGACTGATACGCCGTGGCCCCCAGTTCCACCCTCCAGTCCACGCGCTCGAACGCCGCCTTCTTGCCCAACTGTATCCGGGTTTCAAATACGGGGGGGCGTTCCAGCTTCACCGCCTTCACCTCCACGGCAACCTCCGGGGGTAGATACGGCAGAAGCGTGCCTGGGGCCACCCGCCCGCGCACCCGCACCTCTCCCGCCTGTTCCGCAAGGTCCGCCTCGGCCTGCACGCGGACCTCGTCCGCGCCGCGCAGTGCCAGGAATGCTGCCCGCAACGTCGGTTCCCACGGCAGCGCCACCGTGCCCGCCGCCGCGTCCAGCCGCACGCCCCTTGTCGCCGGCTTTTCCAGCCACACCCGGGCGCGCCCCCTCAGCGGCGTCACCGAGTCCAGCATCGCCTCGGCCTGCAGCAGCCTTGCCTCGAATTCGGCCTCCGGCACCCGCGGTCTCACCACCCGCAGCAGCAGCGGCTCCTCAAACTTCAACTCCTCATCCCACGCCACGCGCGTTGTGGCCTCGATGTCGCCGGCCAGCACGCCCACCGGCTCCTTCAGCCGCAGCCCCCGCGCCCGCAGCGCCACAGCCATCCGGTTCGCCGCGTCCTTTGTGCCCTGCACCTCCACGTTCAGTGTCGGGCTCTCCAAACACTCCAGGACCGGCAGCCGCCGCGCCATCAATCGCAGGTTCCGCAGCACCGTCCCCGCCCGGTCCGGATCCGGCTTCCCGCCCACGGCAGGCGGCGCCAGCGTCCCATGCGCCGTAAGGTGCAGGTTTCCAGCCCGCGCCGCAAAACGCTCAATCCGCCACCAGCCCCCCGACCGCACCAGATCCAGCGTCAGTGAGCCCATCACCTCCCGGCGCATCCCGTCCGGCGACAACGCCGCCGGGCACCATGCGCCCCCCCCCACGATCCGGATGCGCTCAAGCTCCATGCGCCCCACCAGCAGGTACATTGCATTGAAGTCCGCCAGCACCGCGTCCGCCTCCACCACCGGGTCATCGCCCAGCGCATGCACGCGTACGCCCCGCAGGAACACCTTCCCGTTCAGCCCCAGCTCCGCACCCCCCGACGACACCCGCAGCCCGCCCAGCTCCCGGGCCAGCACGGCCTCCGCACGCCGCAGCACAAAGCCCGGCAGCGGCACCTCCTTGTCCA
The DNA here is from genome assembly GCA_964593675.1 of uncultured Opitutales bacterium. GTDB lineage: Bacteria > Verrucomicrobiota > Verrucomicrobiia > Opitutales > CAZQIE01 > CAZQIE01. The sequence continues at coordinate 7,964 of CAZQIE010000039.1, read as the reverse complement.
TAAGCTGGGTGCCCAGCAGCAACCCCTGCAATACCAGCAGCCCCAGCAGCGCCAAATTGAACGCATGGCTCACCCAGCGCCGCAGGCGCAGGAGCCGTAGGTGTGGATGCGGCGGGTGCGCTTTCATTTTGAACCGGTGCTCCCGAACGCCCCCGCGCTACCGGGCCGGGTCCACAGCCTTCTCCTCAACCCCGTTGCCCGGAGTCGGCGAGGGCGCGGCCCCTTGCACACCCTCCACCTTCACTGGTGGCGGCGCGGCCAGTGCAGGCTTGTCGCCCGCAGGCCCCTCCTTGATCTGCGCCGGCGGTTCCACCGCAAACGTCAGCACGTGCAGGGCGTCGATCAGCTTCTGCCTCAGCGTGAAAATCATCTGCGCCTGCGGTGAACCCCCGATCTGCAGCCGCCCGCCCAGCCGCTCCGTAAGGAAAATCTCCACACGCTCCACCTGCACACGGTCGCTGCCCGGCAGGTGCACCGTCGCCTCAAGCTTGTACCGCCACGGCGCAGGCCGGTCCTTGTCGAGCTGGAAATCCTGCACAAACTCATTCCTCAAGTAAGCTTCCACCTCCAGCTTCCGCACGCTATCCAGCACGTCCAGCAGCGCGTTTCGCCGCGCCGGCGGCTGCCGCTCAAGAAACACCGGCCACGTCGTCTTTTCCGGGTCGATGCTCTCCTCCATCAAAACCTTCCCCGACTTCAGGTCCGTAAGCTTCAGCCCCTGCACCCGCGCCCCTGCCGGCTGCTGGATCAGCATCCGCGTCCGGTAGTGCAGCGGCGTCAGCCGCAACTGGTCCAGCAACGCCGGAGACACCGCATACACCGTCGGCGAGTCCGCCATCTTAGCAAAAAGCTCAAGCTTCTCGCCCTTTTCTCGCCCCATCCCGATCAGCAGCGTCCGCGGCTGCGCCACCCCTTCCACCGCGATCTGCACCGCCCGCAGCGGCGCGTTCAACCCGAACCGCGCCATGTCCGCTTCCGCTGGCGCATCCGTCACAAACCGCACAGCCTCCAAGTTCCTCAAATCGTGCAGCAGCGTCTGCATCACCTCGGCGTCCGCGGCCTTCGGTGCCAGCGCCCCGTCCTTCTCCACCACCTGCCAGGCACCCGTCTCTAGCTTCTGGAGCAGCAGCGAAAAGTCCCCCTGCGCAATCCGCAGCGACGTTACCTTCGAAGGCTCAAACTCCACAAACCGCCGCTCCCGCAACGTCTCCACCGCATTGCGCAGCGCAAGAAGCGGCTCCGCCTGCACCGTGAACACCGTCGGGTTTTCCTCAAGCTTCGCATACGCCAACCCCGGCTGCCCTTCCCCCACCGGCGAGCCCACCATCAGCGTCTGCCGCCGCTGGTTCCCCTGCAACGTCACGCGCAGCACCGGGTTTCCCAGCCCCGTAACCTCAGGCTCCGCACGCGACGCCTCCACAAAGCTCTCCGCCTGCAAATCATTCAGCGCATTGATCGCCGCCGCCACCCGCGCGCTGTCCGCGGCAGCCGTCACCGGCGCCTCAAACCGCCATTTCTCGCCCTCCTTCGTCAAGCCCACCCGCTGTCCCACCGCGCCGCCCTGCCGGATGTTCAGCGCACGCGCCTCAAACAACGGGATCTCGAACACGAACGGGCTCCGCAAGTCCGCAAGGTCCACCTTCACGAACTCCAGCAAATCCCGGCTCACCACGAGCACCTTGTCCCCCTGCGGGTTCAGCACATACAGCCGGTTCCCGATATTCGTCGGTTCCCCCACCTTCAGCGCCGCCTTCCTCGGCCCCGCTGAAAACGTCAGCACAAGGTTCGGGTCCTGCAAACCATAGTCCGCCAACGTCTGCCCCGACCGCTTCAACTCCTCCACTGGAAATGATACTTCCTTCTCAAGAAACTGCAGCTGCGTCACGATCCGCTGGACCGCATTCCCGTTCGCCGGCCACTGGATCGGCTGCACAATCTGCCAGTTCTTCCCCTTCCGCTCCAGCACGCGCCCCGGCGTCACCGCCTTCCCCGCGATCTCCATCCGGTCAATCTCCATCGCCTCCATGCCCAGCACCCCGCGACCGGAACTATCCAGCCGCGCGGCGTCATCCTCCTGCCGGTCCAGCCGCTGCACGGCATAGAACACCAGCAGGTTCGCGATCAGAAGGAAGATCGTCAGCTTCAGGCGCATCGTCGGAAATCTAAAAAAGATGGAAGAGGGTGGGGGAGGACTACCTGCGGCGAACCAGGTACACCAGCAGCCCGAGCACCGCCACGCCCGTGGGCAGCAGCAGCATCCGCAGCCCCAGACGCGTCAGGTCCGCCTGGCTCAGCGTAAGCCGGAACTGCTCCACCTGCCGCGGCGGAATGTTCAGCATCGCGTTGCGGTCCAATGCCCAGTTCACCGCGTTCAGGAACAGCACATGATTCCCCAGCACGTTGAACCGGTTGTTCGCCAAAAAATCACCATTCCCGAAAACCAGCAGCCGCCCACCCGGAATGCGGATGCCCAGACGCGAGTCCGCCGCCCGCTCCGACACCATCGCCACCGTCACCGGCCCGCGCAGGTCGATCCCGTAATCATACTTCAACCCCTCCATCTTGCGGTAGCCCAGCTCCGCCCACGCCGACTTCCCCGACCGCATCAGCCAGGCCGTCCTGCGCCGCTCGTCCGGAGGCGTATCCGGGTCCGTCCGCACCGGCCGCGTCAGCCCCAGCAGCACATTCAGCCCGCTCTGGTTCAAAAATTGCGTCACCGGGTGCTCGTTGAAATTCCGGATCAGGAAGTCTCCCCCCTCCACCCGGAAGTCCTCGCTCGAGTCCAGCACCAGCATGTCATCCGACAGCAGCCCCCAGTCCGTCAGCAAGTCATCCAGCCCGTGCTCCCGCGCCGGCTGCAGGAAAACCATCACCCGCCCATTCTCCTCAGACAAATACCGACGCAGCCGCTCCACCTCCACCGGCATGAACGGCACCTGCGGCCCCGCAATCACCACCATGCTCGCGTCCGCCGGAATCGCCTGAACCTGCCCCACATCCAGCGGCCGCACATCAAAATTCCGCTGCCGCAGCGCCTGGCCGGCCCGCGAGAACCCGCGCAACGGGTCCGTGTCCCTCGGGTTCAACTCCCCATGCCCCGTGCTCACGTAAATCACCTGCCGCCCCTTCGCAATCACATCCAGGATCGCCGACGTGAACACCTGCTCCCCCATGAACGCCCGCGCCTGCCCGTCCCTCACCTCATACAAGTCCGCACCCGAAATCTCCCGGTGCCGCTCCCCGCAGGCCACCACAATCGCGTTCTCCTGCGAGATCCCATACAACGTCGCAAGCTCCTCCGCCCGCGTCCGCTGCTGGAAAATATCCACATACTCCACCTCCACCCACCGCTTCCCCTCCAGCCGCGCGGAAAGCTCATACTCCCGCAGCAACCGGCTCACATCGTTGTAAATCCCCCGGATCTCGTCCTTCTCCGAATTCGCCGGAATCGTCACCACCACCCGCACCGGCTTCGCCGCCGGCCCCTGCGGAATCTGCTTCAAATACGCCTGCGTCTCCGGCGACAGCGAATACTTGTGGTTCCGCGTCAGGTCCGCCCGCCAGAAGTGCCGCGCCGCCAGATAGTTCAAGCCCAGCACCAGCGTGATGCTCAGCACAATGTGCAGCAGCCGGTTTCCCGTCCTGAACCAGCGGGCATAGCGGAAATCATCCAGACGCGAACTCATGGGCAAAAATTTCGACTCCTTAGGCCTTTGACTCCACCACCAGGGACGTCAGCCCCAGCACCAGCACCGTGTTGCTCAAATACAAAAACAGCGGACGCGAATCCACCACCCCACGGCTGAAATCCTCCAGGTGCCGGAACGTCTGCAAATACTCCACAGGCTCACGCGCCAACGCCAGCAACTGCCCCTCCGTCCCCGGAATCTGCATCAGCAGCCGCCCCGACACGATCAGCACGAACAGCAGGCTGAAGCCCAGCATCCCCGCCACCAGCGTGCTCCGCGTCAAACTGCTCGCAAACAGCCCCAGCGCCACATGCAGCGCGCCCGTCAGCACCACAAACGCATAGCCCCCCGCAAGCGACGCCGGATCCAGCAGCCGCGCATCCGCCGCCCCCGCCGGCATCCCATCATACGCCAGCAGCGGGAAACCCAGCGTCAGCGCCCACAGCCCCGCGTAAAAAATGTACCCCGCGAGCCACTTGCTGATCACCACCTCCAACGCCGTCGTCGGCGTCGTCATCAGCGTCTCCAGCGTTCCCAGCCTCCGCTCCTCCGCAATCGACCGCATCGTTAATAGCGGCACCACGAAACACACCGGCAGCCAGAACAACTGGAAGAACTGCGACGACGGCAAATCCTCCTGCGGCGCCAAAGCCGCCGCCCGGATTGCCCACAGGTAGATGAAACCCATCAGCAACAGGAACAGCACCGCCGCCACATACGTTGACGGCGCAATCAGCAGCAGCCGCAGCTCATGGAACAAAAGCGTGAAGAAGTTTCTCATCGGTCACACACAAAACCTACCCCGTTATACCCCCCGGAGGCGCCTGCTCGCCATTCGGCGGATTCGCACCACCCGCCTCCGTCCCCGGCAACGGCTCCGCACGCCCCACCGCCCCGGACTCCGGCTCCTGCGGCCGCGCCAGAGGCTCATCCCAGCCCCGTCGCGTCGCCGCCATAAAAATTTCCTCCAGACTGGGCTCCCGCCGCGAAAGCTCCCGCAGCTTCGCCCCCGGGATCGAGTGCACCAGCGCCGCAAGCTTCTCACCGATCGGCTCCCCAACCTCCGTCTCCAGCACGTAATTGCGGAACTCGTCCCCGTCCGGCTCCCCCTGCGACACCATGCGCAGCCCCGCATCCGCCTCCTGCAGCCTCACCAGCAGCAGCTTCGAGTCCGCACCCGCCACCGACAGCCGGTACTGCGACCGCGGCAGGAACTCCCGCCTCAGCGCCTCGCTCGTACCCGACGCCACAATCCGCCCCTGGTTGATGATGATCACCCGTTCGCAGCAAACCTCGATCTCCGGCAAAATATGGCTCGAGATCACCACCGTCATCCGCCCGCGCAACCCCGCGATCAGACGCCGGATTCCCAGGATCTGGTGCGGGTCCAGCCCGATCGTCGGCTCGTCCATCACGATCACCTCCGGCTCCGAAAGTATCGCATCCGCGATCCCCACGCGCTGCCGGAAACCCTTTGAAAGCGTGCCAATCACCCGCCGCCGCGCCTTCCGGTGCAAGTCGCAAAGCTCCATCACCTCGTCCACCCGCGCACTCACCCGCCGCACCCCCTTCAGCCGCGCGCGGAACCTCAAATACTCCACCACCCGCATGTCCTCGGGCAACGGATTATGCTCCGGCATGTAACCGATGTGCTTCTTCACCTCCTGCGGATGACTCGCCACCGGGATCCCGCAAATGTGCGCCACCCCGGACGTCGCCGCATTCAGCCCGCACAAAATCCGCATCGTCGTGCTCTTGCCCGCACCGTTTGGCCCCAGGAAACCCACCACCTCGCCCCGCGCCACCCGGAACGTCACACGGTCAATCGCGCGCACAGCCCCGTACACCTTCGTCAGGTCCCGCGCCTCGATCGCCCACACTTTTTCGCCAGACTCGCTCATCCAAAAGGGCTTGGTATGTACAATTGCCACCGCTTGCAATACCGCGTTCACCGACACCGCACCCGCACCCCCGGTTCCCCGCCCACGCAGCCCCCTAGCGCTCCCGTGTTTTGGACGGTCCCCGCACCCTAAACGCTCAAACCGCGCCAACCATTGACAACACCGCCCCGTTCCGCCATGGCACCCTCCCATGCAGCAGCAGACCTGCGCCTCGCCGGAGCCCACTCTCACCCGCCAGTCCTTCCTCATCAAAGGACTCGGCCCATGCAAAATCGCGTCCCCCCTCTCCAAACGCGCCGGCTTCCCCAACGCCACCTTCGTCCGCGATGAGGACCGCCTCTATTACTATGGCGTCACCTCCGCACGCACCGCAGCCGGCGTGACCGACGACAACGAGCCCACCTTCGAACTCGCAGGCCCACGCGAACACATCTACTACGACCCCGCCAAGACCCGCGCCGCCATCGTCACCTGCGGCGGCCTCTGCCCCGGCCTCAACGATGTCATCCGCGGCCTCGTCCTCCAGCTCTGGCGCATCTATGGCGTCCGCCGCATCTACGGCTTCCGCTACGGCTACCAGGGCTTCATCGCCAAATACAACCACGACGTCGTCGAGCTCACCCCCGACACCGTTGACGGCATCCAGGAAGACGGCGGCTCCATTCTCTCCTGCTCCCGCGGCAACCAGGACGTCGGCGAAATCGTCGACTGCCTCGAGCGCATGTCCATCAACACCCTCTTCGTCGTCGGCGGCGACGGCACCCTCCGCGGCGGCCTCGAAATCGCCCAGGAAATCGAGCAGCGCAACCTCAAGATCGCGCTCATCGGCATCCCCAAAACCATCGACAACGACATCTCCTTCATCGGCGAAAGCTTCGGCTTCTCCACCGCCTACTCCCGCGCCGTCTCCGTCCTCACCGCCGCCCACATGGAGAGCAAAGGCGCCCCCAACGGCATCGGCCTCGTCAAACTCATGGGCCGTGACTCCGGCTTCATCGCCTGTCACGCCGCCCTCGCCATGAGCGACGTCAACTTCGTCCTCATCCCCGAAGTCCCCTTCAAACTCGACGGCGAAAACGGCTTCCTCAACGTCCTGCGCCGCCGCCTCGAAGCCCGCCACCACGCCGTCATCGTCGTCGCAGAAGGCGCCGGCCAAGACCTTATCCGCAAACACGCCCAGGAACGCGACGCCTCCGGCAACGTCCGCTACGGCGACATCGGCATCTTCCTCAAAGACCGCATCTCCGATTACTTCAAAAAGAAGAACATCGAGATCAACCTGAAGTACATCGACCCCAGCTACTACATCCGCTCCGTCCCCGCCAGCCCGCAGGACCGCATCTACTGCATGCGCCTCGCCCAGAACGCCGCCCATGCCGCCATGTGTGGAAAGACGGAAATGGTCGTCGGCTGCTACCACGATCACTTCGTCCATATCCCCATCGACCTCGCCATCTGGCGCCGCAAACAAGTCGACCCCAGCGGGGACCTCTGGCGCGCCGTCATCGAAAGCACCCAGCAGCCCATCCAGTTTGAGTAGGCCATATACTTCGGCTCCCTTTGCCCCGCTGGCTCGGTTTGAACGGTTGAGTCATTTCCGGCTGACATAACCAGCGCATTTTGGCACAATACGCCAACTGTGCTCTCATTCCTGCTCACGCCCCTGTCGCGAGCCCGCACCTGGCTCGCTTCCCTCGGCCTCTTTCTGCTCTGCGCTTCCCACGTTTTGGCCGGCCCTGCCTCCGGTGACGTTGCCGAGGAAGACCAGCCCGGAAGCTCCGCCCGCGTACGCCTGCGCCTCCACGGCGACGAATGGTTCGCCTACAACGCCACCGACGACGGTTACGTCATTAAGAAAGACGCCGACGGCAAATGGAAATACGCTGTCCCCCGTCAGGACTCCGTCGCCTTCGACATTCTCCCCGACGCCGTCGTCGGCGAAGTTGATCCCGCCTCACGCGGCCTCAAAAAACACGACCTCCCCCCCGCCGCCCTCCTTCGCCAGCACCGCGACAACCTCAAATACGGCGGCCGCGAAAAGCAGGTGAACGAGCACGGGCAAGGCCCCGGCTCGCCCCAGTCACCCTCCCAGCCCGGCCCCTCCAGCGGCGGCACGTCGGCCTCCCCCTCCGCAGGCGATGCCACCGAAGCCGCCCCCGCCGAGTCCACCGGGGACACCCCCCCTCCCTCGGAAGCTCCCGCCACCCCGGCCACGGGCAGCCTCAAAGCCATCGTCATCCTCGCCGCCTTCAGCGACCACTGGACCAGCGGTACCGTCACCACCGGCAAAGGCAAAACCCGCGCTGAATACGACGCCCTCTTTAGGGCCAATCGACATTTTAGACTGTACAGATTGTGACCGAGCTGTTTGAAG
>CAZQIE010000038.1:0-26675 GCA_964593675.1 uncultured Opitutales bacterium | reverse complement strand
TTCAAACAGCTCGGTCACAATCTGTACAGTCTAAAATGTCGATTGGCCCTAGGCTATTTGGCCGGAGACACCTTGGAAAGCGTAACAGGGTCCTTTAGGTCGGCAATCGTCCACGACCCCGCTTCACCGTCCACAGTCGGCGTCCGCAGGACGACAAGCAGAAGGCTCTCGTTGTCTGCCATCGATAGCACCCGAGCCTTCACCCGCCGCAACTCCTCCTCGTCGGCAATGCTCACGCCCACCCAAACATACGAGTCCCCCTCCTCGCGTCCCTTTACCGGATAAGCCACGGCTTCATTGGGCTTCACGGGCTTCTGCGTCTGAAGCACCGTCGCCATAAACGGCTCGTCGGCCAGGCTGCGCACAACCACCGTCCCCGGCGTGAACCTGCGATAATCGGCATTGACCGGGAGCGCCACGTATCCGTTCGAACCTTCCTTGTGCACAAGCGCCACCACCACGCGCTCCCAGGAAGGGTCCAGCTTCACTTTTGCCATCTCCCCGCCTGACTTTTTCTCACCGAACCCGCCTCCTGCGGAAATAATGAGCGGCCGGCCAGCGTCCGCCGTGATCGCGGGCGTCTGGATATACGGTTCGAGCGAAAACGCGATTTCCTCGCCACCTGCCGAGACGGAAATCGGCAACTTGAACTCCTGCCGCTCCTGGCTTTCAGCCGAAAGCATCTCCGTTTCCGGGCTGTCCATGAGCAGCACAAAGCTCACCGTACAAGCCGCCGAAGCGGAAAGCACGCCGGCAACCATCCCGGCGATTACAGAAAGGATCCGTTTTTTCATAGGTCGTCGGAAGTGAGCCAGCGGAAGGACACAATCTTGAAGCGGCGGCCAAGGGCCTGATTCAAAGCCCCCGCACTGCTCAGGGCGGTTTCAGGGCCGATGGCCTTGGAAGACGTCCCGGCGTCCACGTAATCAGGCACGCGCTGGACTACGGCTTCGCAATACGCGCGGGACGCCACTTTGCCGCCACCCGACGTGCGGGCATCACCATACGCCCGGATGACAAACGTGTCGGAGCGGGTCGTAAGCGTCGCGCCAATGCGGTTGAGCACGTCCGCCTGCATCACAAAGCCCGGCACCCCGAAGGCCTGCGGCACGGCGAGGTTCTCCCTAATATTCTGGACGTCGTAATTGCCCGGAGGCGGTCCCTTCCGCGTAACGAGAGAGCCGCTATACTCATAGGGCACCCAGTTCGTATCGCTTGTGAATTGCTTGTTGATGTCCGTCGCGTCGATCGCTTCCTGCAAAATCCCCTTCAGCCGGTCTTCCGTCTTCGTGGACGCTGGCGTACGGTTTACAAACTCCGACAGCGACAGGAACGGCACGCCAGCCTTGCCGCTCTTGTCCTTCGCGCGGGAGCGCCGGTCTTTTATGCCATCTACGATCTTCTGCGCCAAAGTCTCGATCTCGCGGTCCGTCAGACTCCGCACTCCCGTCCAGCCGCGTGAATCGTCGACCTTATAGGAAGCGGTCCTAACGTTAAAATTGTCGACGTCGTCGTCATACCGGAAGACAGGCGTATTGCGGTCGCCCCGCACGTTTTTCAGGCTGCCCAGCACCGCCTTCCAGGCTTCGACGGACGTCGAGTTGACGTTAAAACCGCCATCCAGGAGAAGGGCACCCGCACTCTTGGCGTGATCCTTAAGCGCCTCCTTGGCTGTCGTTTCGTCCGTGCACACATCGTAGCGCATGTTCTTCAACGGCAGTTTTACCGGATTCTCCACGCTCGAGAAGAAATACGAGTCCCAGAGTGCGTCGTTCAACAAATATGATGTATCGTATGCGACGCCCCGCGGGCTCGCCTTACCCCCCGTACTTTTGTAGGGGTACTGGTTGTCGTAACACTCGAAGATTTTGTTGTTGCGAACTGGAACTGGCGCCAGCGAATTGCCTACCGCGTAGGCCGGCGTCTGCGCCGCAAAGTAAGATTTTGCCGTACCGGGCATTTTCGGCAAATTTACATCCCAATCCTTTGCCCGCTGCAGGTTCGCGTGCATGAACTGACCAACCGACACAAGGTCCTCTGTGGGCAGGTCAAAAAGTGCTGCCTTGTCAATGGCATGGGAAATGCCAACCCCAATGGGCATAGAGCTGCCTCCGGAAGATGAGGGGGCCACGCTCTTGAGCAGATCCGCCATCGCGGTCGACTTCGTCGTATTGACCCCATACCCGAAAACGCCCGTATTATAGACCAGCGTGTTGTCACCGGAATCCTCCGGCCCCGTAAATGCGTGATAGGCTGCCCGAGGGTTCGTATGCGCTAGCGGCGACGTTTTCTGGCACCGGCTGTAGGCCGTATCCACGGCCGCCGCCAGCGAACCCGTCAGCTTGTTGTCCATCATCCGCAAAAGATAATAGTGCCCAGATACAGGCGGACTTACCGGATCCGCACCCGAACCATTGAGCACCTCAATGCTTGCCCCTGATACCGCATCTCCGGCGTAAAACTTCATCGAGCTATCCGAGTAAAGCAACCGGCCCTGAGTCCCGGCGGAATTGGCGTCCGCGGAACCAAGGTATATCCGGATCGTCCCCGTCGAGCCACCTTTGTTCGTGGTATAACTCAGCTGTGAAAGGTTGGCAAACTCAGCCTTAGCATCGTAGGTCTTACTTCCTTCTTTAAACACGAAGTCCCCGAGGTATATACGTGCGTTGGGACGCCAGCCCGGCGTTAAGGTAAACGGCATACCCGCCACCTTTCCCGTCTTTTGAGGGGTATAAACCTTGCATTCACCAGGCGCGAGGGACAAGTTGTCGATTTTGAATCGGATATAGTTGGCGGCAGTAAGTGCGGAGCTCCCCGAATACGCCTGAACGTCCTTCTTCGATACAGACGTCTTGAACTTGATTTGCTCTACGAGATTTTTCCCAACGCCGAGCTCAAAGTTCAAGGTTTGGCTGGATGTCATTGTCCGGTTATACGGATTCCATAGCGCAAGTGCAGGAGCGTAATACAGGCGGAACCCATACGTGGTTGGGCCCGTGGAATACGCCGCCACCGTGAACCCGATGTGCATATAGGCTATAACCGGGGCAATCATGTTCTTTTCGTCCGTTGGCTTGGCGTTATTTCCATAGCCAGTCAGCGTAACAGAATCTACGTTATTCGAATTCTTGTGCCACCGGGCGAAGTCACGCGCCTGAAGCCACTTGGGCCCACCCGGGTCGAGGTCGCCCGGCGAGGCGGTAAACTGGGGCGGGAAAATCATGTCCCGCGCGGAGTCCTGATATCCGCGGCCAAGCGGCTGCTTGCGGATGAACTTGTTATTGAATTCGCTGTCGCTGTACGTGTACATCGCGACGGAAAGGTCTTGCTTCAGGCCTCCGCGCCGAACGTCACAGAGGACGCTCTTGCTATAGGGCGTTGCGAAAAAGTAGTTCTCTTTGGCCTTGGTGGCTCCGATCTGCGACAGCGTGGCGATGCTGTTATATGTCTTTGTCCGCGAAAGCATGTCGCGAAGGCTCTTGTCCGTGGTCACCGAAGACAGGTTCGGGAAGATAAACTCGGAGCCTACGCGCTGCGGAAACTGCTGCCGGAAGGTCCGGTCTTCCTTCTTTGACGTATTCGTATACGAATCCACGAGGTTTACCTTGGCCTTCACGCCCTCATCCCCCACCCACCAAGCGAACGCGCCCGTACGGGCATTGCTCGCGCCAAGAGGAACCAGCCCTGCGTCAACGTAGTTATCAGACTTGCTTACGGTTTTTGCACCCACCAGACGCACCGTACCCGTAGAACTCCCACCGGTCTGCGCGTAGCCCGCAATGGGCTGCTGCGGCTGCGGGTTCTTCCCCGAAATGAGCCAGCCCACCAGCTTCCCGTAATCATTTTCCGTCGCCCGGGGGTCACCGCGGCGGTTGTTGGAGTTTGCGGCGAAAAAGTCATCTCCCGGATCCGAGTTCCAGACCCCCGTCCAATGGAAATTCTGCTTCAGCGGCTTCTGGCTGCTCTTCTCAAGGATTTCAGCCGTCGCCGTGGCACGCTGGTCCGGTCCCGCGTATTTCTGAAGCTGCCCAAGCGCCACCTGAAGGCCAACGAGGGCATTCTGGCGCGCAAGCTGCCCGGAAATCCCCGCACTGGCGGACTGCGTCTCAATGCGCGTGACCGTACTGAGGCTGAACAGCAGCAGGACGATGAAGCCCATCAGGCTGAGAGCGACCATCAGGGCAAATCCGGGACGAGCAGGGCGCATGGGCGTGCGGGCCCGGCCGCAAGTCGGGGTACAGTCGTGCATGATCTCGAAGGGGTTAGGCAAAAAGGGGCGACAATACCCTCTTCTCACGCTGCCGTGACGGCGTGCGCGGAAGGGGTGCGTCTCACTGAAAGGCCCGGCCAAGCCTAGGGGCGGCTCTACCGGTCTTATTTTTGGTAAAATTTCAGGGTGATTCTCAGCCGGGGCAAGCCAATTTGGACCCCAGGGCAGGGCGAAGCCACTTACCGACAGGGTCACGCCCCCTCGCAAACCACCGGTCCGCGGCCTCCGCGCCTTTGCCAAGCCGATGTCTAAACGCGGCTTGCGCGACCTCCGCGGCCAGTCCATTTTCCCCGTCCATGCGACAGATTTTTGCGTTCCGCCTCGGCCTGCTGCTGCTGGGCCTGCTGGCTGTCTCGGGTATTGCCTGGGCCGCGACTCAGCAGCCCTCCCCCCAAAAGGCAACCTCCGCCGACAACAAGGTGGGCTATGGCGATGCGCTCGTCCTGGGGCTGGTTGAGGGCATCACTGAGTACCTCCCGGTATCGTCAACGGGGCACCTTATCCTCGCCGACCGCGTACTCAAACTCGACTCCGAGGTGCCCGCGCTGGACCGCAACGGGAACCCCGTGATGTTCAAGTCCCATGGCGTGGAGCGTGTCTTTACGCAAAAAGACGCCGCGGACGGCTACGCCATCATCATCCAGTTCGGGGCCATCCTTGCCGTCTTGGGGCTCTACCGGGCGCACATTGTCGAAATCCTGGCGGGGCTGATCGGGCGCAGCCGCAAGGGCCTCCTGCTTTTGCGCAACCTCATGATCGCATTCCTGCCGGCCGCTGTGCTGGGCAAGCTGCTGGGGGACTGGATCTCGGAGAAACTCTTTGGTCCCGGCCCCGTTGTGGCCGCCCTTGTGGCCGGCGCCGTGCTCATGCTGGCCGTGGAAGCCTGGCGCAAGCGCAAGATTGAGCGGGGCGGCTCCGCAGCCCTGATCGAGGACGAGCCGCCGCTCCATACCTTGTCCCCCGTGCAGGCGTTGTTCATTGGCCTGATGCAGTGCGTGGCGCTCTGGCCGGGTACGAGCCGTTCCATGATGACCATCGTCGGCGGGTATTTTGTGGGCCTCGCACCGCGCCGCGCCGCCGAATTCAGCTTCCTCCTCGGCCTCGTCACGCTTTCGGCGGCCTCCCTCTACAAAGGGCTCAAGGTCGGCCCGGCCCTGATCCAGACCGCCGACGTAGGCCCGTTGCTCCTGGGCATCGTCGTCGCGACGGTCTCCGCCGCACTCGCGGTGCGCTGGCTCGTGCGCTGGCTGACTGCCCACGGTCTCGGCCTTTTCGCCTGGTACCGCCTGATCCTCGCCGGGCTCGTGCTCTGGCTCCTTGGCGTCTAAGCCCCGCGGCACCTCAACGCGGCTCGGGGAAAAGGGCGCCAAAATCCGGTGACGGCGTGGCGTCAAGGTCCAGCACCCGGTCTGGCGCAAGCTGCGTCCGGAACCATTTGCGCTGCTTTGCGATGAGCTTGAGCGTATTGGCCACCACCTGAGCCTCCACCTCCAGCAAGGCTTCCATGCGGGCGCCCTCGTCCAGCCAAGCCAGGACCTCCCGATACCCGATCGCCGTACGCGCGCTCGGGTTTGCTTCCAGACCGCTCTCCCGGAGCTTCCGCACTTCGTCCACCAGCCCGGCCTCGAACATCCCACGCACCCTCAGACGAGCCCGTTCCGCAAGGCTTTCCGCCGACCGCGCGAGCAAGACCGTGGACGTCTTCCAGCCGGCAAAAGGCGTGCCCTTGGCCTCAAAGGACACCTTAAGCTCGTCCACCGTGCGCCCCGTTGCCAGACACCTTTCGAGCGCACGCACCACCCGGCGCGGGTTCTGGAGATCCAGCGTGCCCGTGCCCCCGGGGTTGAGCTCACGCAGGCGGGCCACCGCACCCGCGAGACCCGCGCGGTCAAAAATCGCCGCCACTTCCCGCACCACGGTCTCCGGAATCTCGAAAGCATCCGCGACCGGCGCATAAAAACCCTTCAGGTAAAAGCCACTTCCCCCGACAACCAGCACCGCGCGCCCGCGCCTTTCGATGGCCTGCACCGCCTCAAGCGCGGCCTCCTGATACGCCTTCACGGAATACACGGCGCCGGCGGAAACCAGGTCGATCCCGTGGTGCGGAACCCGCGCCCGTTCCTCCGCGGTCGGCTTTGCCGTGCCGATGTCCATACCCCGGTAGACGCAAAGGGCGTCGCAACTTACGATCTCGGCGCCGTGGGCCTGCGCCCAGGCCAAAGCCAGCGCCGTCTTGCCAACGGCAGTTGGTCCGGTGAGCACATGGAGCACGCGGCGGGACATCTCAGGTTCGGAGGGCGCAGAGGTGGGTGATTGCAGGAACGCAAGGCCCTGTTGGGCACGTCTCCCCCGTACGCTGACCAATCACGCGGGCCGCGCAAGCCTGCGCCGCAGGCCCTCCCCCGCCAAACGGGCCAACCGGGTAGAAAAGCCGAACGGCTCTGCACGTAAAACAACGTTACCGTTCACCGGAACAAAGCTTTACCCCCTGCCCCAAATCGGGTACATTACCTCTTGGAAAGGCGCACATGAAATACCTCAGTCTCATGCTGCCCGTGCTCCTGATCGGCGGTATCGTCGCAGCATCGTTGTTGGACTCGATTGTCTGGGCGCTCGTAAGCCTCGGCTTGTTCATCCTCTTGGGCTATGTGATGGACCAGCAGAAGGTCACGCTCGCGCACCCCGATGATGAGCATCACGACGAGCCGCACGAAGAGCACCGTCATGTCGCCTGAGCGCTCCTGACCGGCACTCAAGCGGCGGGCTTTTTTGCGACGTCCGGCTTCGCAGGACGCCCCTGAGCCCTTGTACCGAAAACGGCCCCCCACCGGGCGCCCGCTCCGGTTACTTGGCCTCGCCGGACATGTCCACCACCACGCGGAAACCGACCACGCGGTTGCGTTCCTTGCGCAAAACGGACTCCACCGGCAAGTTCGCAACCTTGTCGATGGGCATCTGGGCGTTTCCGCCGATCACGTGCGCATTCGGGCTGTCCGATTCCGAAGCCTGAAGCCACTCCGAGACGTTCCCAAGGACGTCATAAAACCCTGAGCCCATTGGCTTGCGTGTGGCGACAGGGTGCGGATTGCCCCCGCTGTTTTCCGCGTGCCACGACACTTCATCCAGGTCGATGTATTTGAGCTCGCCCACCGCCGAACGGAACTCCGCCTCCGTCGGCAACCGCACCGGCCGGGCAAGGATCCACGAGAGCCGACGGCAAAATTCCTGCGCTTCCTGATACGTGACCGTCTCCACGGGCATCTTTTCGCCCGGACGCCTGCTCGGGTTCGTTCCCATGACCGCGGAATAAAGGGCCTGTGGCACCTCCGTCTTGAGCATCTGGAGCGAACCCGCGTTCGGGACAGGGATCAGGTTCGGCAGCACCGCCTCCTGCTCGCCCGCAATCTCGCGCTGGTTGTAATTCAGGAACTGGAGCTGGAGCACCAGCTCGGCGTCGAGCGTGTTGCTGCGCGGGTAATTCTGGCGGAACTGCGTTGCCTTCTGCGACAGCGTCGAGAGCAACTCAAGCGCCCGCGGCACCTTCCGCTCCCGCAGCAGCTTTGAAAGCTCCTGGGCCTGCGCGTTGATCTCACGCGCCGTGCGCGAACTGAGCAACGTCTGGCGCAGTTGATCGAGCTCATCCACGCGCTCCTGCGACGCAAACCGGCTCCCCGGAAACCCGGTGTTGAGCTCACGCTGGCGGCGCAGGGCCTCCTGGAAAATATCCGCAGCCTTCAGCTCCTCGCCCTTCCCCACGAGTTCCTCCGCCTGCTTCACAAGCTCCTGAATCTTTGCGTACGGCTCCGCCGACAGCAGGGACACGATCTCGGTTTGAAGCACATCCACACGCGGCACGTCCGCAAAACGGGTGTTGCCGAACTCAATGTTCAACCGCCGCTGAAGCGCCTGCGCCTGACGGAACGCCTTCATCGCGTCGTTCCATTGCTCGGCCTTCATCGCCTCCTGCCCCTTGCGCTCCTGCTCCTTGCTTTCCTCCCAAAGCGGTCGCGCCGTGTTCGTCGTCACAAGGCGTTCGAGGCGCGTCTGGCGCGCGACGTCCGCTTCTTTGCTCAGCGGGAATTCCCGGTTGATGCGGGACTGGAGCGCCGCGGCGGCACGATAATCCCGCACCGCAAAGGCGTACTGGCCCTTTTCTTCCGCACGCTGCGCTTCCGTTTCAAGCCTGCGGCTCTCCTCCTTCAACGGGCGTGACTTCTCGCCTTCCAGAAGGCTGCGCATCTTCCGAATCTGGTCGGAAATCGCCCGGTCGGGCTTCGCCAATTGCGTCAGGTAACGTTCCCGCAGCGCAATGGCCTCCGTCAGCGCCTTGACATGCTCTTCCTTGGGCTGCGCAAGCTCCAGGGCGTCCATATACTGACGCTCCAGCTCGCGGCTGCGCTCCAGCATCTGCTTCGCCGCCGCTGCGGCGTCCTGCGGGCGCGCAACGTTCTTCGAAATCGGGTCCACCCGCTTCGGCCCAATCGACGCTACAAAGTAAAACGCCCCGAGGATAGCGCCCACCAGCAACAAGATGCCGAGGACGATGAAGATTTTGCGAAGGATGTCGCGTTGGCGGTAACTGAGAAACATCGGGAGGGGGGGCAGGTCGGGAATTTTTCCGCGTTGAGGCGGCCACGCGTGCGTTAGGGAGCGCCTATAGAAGCCTGACGCTTACGGCGTGTGCGGCCTCAAGCGAGCCAAGGAAAAGGACGCTACCCGGTCAAACAAAACCGCCTTCCCCCGGAAATCGCAGGGAAGGCGGTTTCATCAGACAGGCGCCGAACCGGCTTAGAACTCGAACATCAGGCCGCCTTCAATGATGTGCTGGCCCGGCGACTTGTAGGTCACGTTCGTGTTCTGGATCCGCAGCTTCGGGTTGAGCGTCGTGAAGTAACGGTAGCCCGTGCGGAGGCTGATCGTGTCGGTGAGCTTGATGCCGAGGCCCGTGAAGCCCTGGTAAGCAAGCACCCAGGCCTGGTCGGAGCCCCGCAGCGTCGGGTTGTTCATCATGCGCACCTCAACATCCGCGGCACCAAGACCCCCGCCCACATACGCGAAAAGCCATTCGCGGTAGAGCGGGATCTGAAGCGCCACGTTCGCCATGGCCGAAATGTAGTCCGCGCGCGCGCCCGTATTGTAGCCCGTGGAGTTGAACGTCACCTTGTTGGCGATCGTGCGGCGCCAGGCACCTTCCGCTTCCACGCTGACGTACCACGGATCGAGGTGGTCGCCAAATTCATACACCCGGTAGCCCAAGGCACCGGAAACATCGTAGCCCGGATCAAAGCTGATCGAGTTGGGCGTCGTGTCGGTGAGCTTGGCGTTCTGGGAGAAAGCGCCACCGCCCATCACATAGGCGTACCACGACGGGCCGCCATACCGGGCGAAACCAACGAGTGAGGACGCGATGAACAGAACGAGGGTTAGGATTCTGGTCTTCATTGGGGAGTTTTTTTGGGGTTCGTGTCCAGCTCCGCAGACCAAAGCGAAGCGTCGCTATCAGGCGCAGGGGCTGGACGCCGTGCCTGCTTGATAGGTAGCAATCATTAAGGGTTCAACCTGATTTTTTCACGCCGCTTGGCCAGCCAGACGCACGGGTTCGCTCCGCCCACGCGGCAGCTTCCCGCCAATGACCATGGCGGCGCGTTTCCCAAGACAGTGGACGCCTCAGTCCTTGCGACCCTTGCCCTTGCGCTTGCCCCGCGTCGTGTCCTCGGTGACGAGGTACGTCTTGCCCTTCACAAGCCCCTCGTAAAGGTCGAGCATACGCACGCCTTCGCGCGGCTTCACAAGATCCTGCTTCGTGGCGCGGTCGATCTGCTTCTTCATCATCCGGCACAACTCGTCCGCCTTGTGCTGGATCAGCGAAAGCACGTCCTCCACCGTGAAGCCCGTGATGCTTTCCTCAATGTAGAAGTCGTCCACTTCGTCCTCTTCCAGGAAGACGTGCACCTCGTTCACGCGACCAAAGAGGTTGTGCAGGTCACCCATGATGTCCTGATATGCCCCCACCATGAAGGCCCCCAGGTAATAGGGTTTCCCGGACTGGAGCGGGTGCAGCAGGATCGAGTGCTTCACGTCCTCTTCCAGGTCGATGAACTCGCTGACCTTGCCGTCACTGTCGCACGTGATGTCCACGAGGACCGCGTCCACCGTCGGGCGCTCATCAAGCCTGTGGATGGGCGTGATCGGGAACAGCTGCCCAAGCGCCCAGTGGTCGAGCAGGGACTGGAACACCGAAAAGTTGCAGACATACTGCTCGGCAAGCATCGAGCTGAGCTGGCTCAACTCCTCCGGCACGTAGCCCTTCGACGCCCGCGTCTTCTGCAGGATGTCCTGACAGATGCGGTAGAACAGCGTCTCGGCTTCCGCCCGCGTCTCCAAATCCAGATAGCCCAGCGTGAACAACGACTGCGCTTCCTCCTTCTTCTGCTGTGCGTCGTGGACGCGCTCCAGCTTCCCGTAATCGTCGTCGTTCGACAGTATCGACTCCAGCTCCTCAACAATCGGGTGCCGGCGCTTCTTCTTCGCCAGCTGCTGCGGACCTGAGCCCGGCGCTTGCGGCGCGGGCCCGTTCGCCGTGAGCTTCGCGATGCGGTCAAAGACCTCAAGGATCAGGATCGAATGCGGCGCAACCAGCGCCCGTCCGCTCTCGGAAATGAGGTCCGGAACAGGGACGCCCACGGGTTCGCACACGCTCTTGACGTTCGCCACGATGTCGCGCGCGTACTCCTCCATGGAGTAATTCATCGAGCTCTCGAAATTCGTGCGGGACCCGTCGTAGTCGATGCCGAGCCCTCCACCCACGTCCAGGAACTTCATCGGGAAGCCCATCTTCGCCAGCTCGCAGTAGAAGCGTGTCGCCTCCACAACGGCCTTCTTGATGGTGATGATGTTCGGGACCTGCGACCCGATGTGGAAATGCACCAGCTGGAGCGCCTCCGTCAGACCGGCGCGCTTGAGCTTGCGGGCCGCTGCGACGATCTCACTCGCCATGAGGCCAAACTTCGCATCCTCACCCGACGACGCCGCCCATTTGCCCTCGCCACCACTCTTGAGCTTCACGCGCACACCCACGACGGGCTGGATGCCCGTCTCCTTCGCAAGGCGGATGATATGGTCCACCTCCGAAAGCTGCTCCATCACGATGATCACCTGCTTGCCCAGGCGCCGGCCGAGCAGCGCCAGCCGGATGTACTCCTCGTCCTTGTAGCCATTGCAGATCAGGAGCGAGTTCGTGCGGTCCAGCAGGGCCAGCGCCACCAGCAGCTCCGGCTTGCTGCCGGCTTCGAGGCCAAAATTGTAGGAACGGCCCGCGTCCAGGATCTCCTCAACAACCTCGCGGAGCTGGTTCACCTTGATCGGGAACACCCCCCGGTACGTGCCCTGGTACTCCTCCTGCTCGATTGCAGCCCGGAACGCCTCGTTGATCTGGATGACGCGTTGGCGCAGCAGGTCCTGCACGCGGATCGTCAGCGGCGGGCGCAAGCCCATGTCCGCGGCCTCCGCCACGATGTCCATGATCCGGATCTTGCGCTTGTCGCCCAGCGGGTGCACGCAAAGGCATCCCGCGTCATCCACGGAAAAATGAGGCCCGCCCCAGCGCTTGAAGCCGTAATATTCCTCGGCATCCCGGACCGTCCAAGGTTGCTGCGGAGTGATTTTCAAAGCTACCGGTCTTTCTCCTGAAACGTGGCTTGTTGAGTGCCGTTCGCGGCGATCCCGGGTTCCCTGCGAAACGCCCTGCCAGCTCCCCGGCAAGCCGTGCGCCTTCCCGCATGTCGAAATTGCGTGCAGATCGCTCTCCCTGTAAAGGAGAAATTCTCCGCCTGCCTCCCCTTTTCTGCCCCCACCTTCACCCCCCGAACCTTCCAGCACGAGCGAGGCCCGCGGTGGGGCTTGCGCCGCACAGCCCCTACTCCGCCTGCACGATCAGGCCCTTGAGGTATTGGCTCTCGGGCATCGTGATCAGGATCGGGTGGTCCGACGGCTGGCCGGTTTCCTCCAAAAGGCGCACTTCGCGCCGGGCGTCCCCCGCAGCGTCGGCAAGCGTGCCAAGGAACGTCTGGTGGTCCACATGATGCGAGCACGAGTACGTCGCGAGAATGCCACCCGGCGTCAACATGCGCAGCGCCCGCAGGTGCAGCTCCTTGTACCCGCGCAAAGCCGCCGGCACCGCCTGGCGGTTTCGTGCAAACGAGGGCGGGTCGAGGACGATCAGGTCGAAGGTGTCTTCGCGGTGCTCGCCAAACCAGTCGAAAACATTCGCCGCCACGAAGTCCACAGACAGGCCATTGCGCTCGGCATTCCGCCGCGAGGCGCCGATGCAGTCTTCCGAAATGTCCACGGCCGTCACGCCCGCCGCGCCTGCTCGGGCGCAGTGCAGGGCAAAGGCCCCCTGGTTGGTAAAACAATCCAGCACGCGGCGGCCCTTGGCAAAACTGGCCACCCGCCGGTGCTGCGCCCGCTGGTCGAGGTAGAACCCCGTCTTTTGCCCGCCTACGAGATCCACATGGTACTCGAAACCCTCAATCTTGAACCACCGCGGCTCGAGCGGTCGACCACTGCGCGTGCGCGCCTCGGCCTCCAGGCCCTCGTGTTTCCGCGTCGGCGCATCATTCCGGTACACGATCTCCGCGGGCCGGAAAAGCTCATCGAGGATGTCGGAAATGAGCGGCAGCGCACGGTCCACACCCAGCGCCAGGGCCTGAACCACAAGCACGTCCTCAAACTGGTCCACCACAAGGCCCGGCAGGTGGTCGGCCTCCGACCACACGAGGCGGCGGAAGGGCTCCGACGCACGACGCGCCGCCGCCCTCTGGATCGCCCCACGCACATACGCCGCGTCGAACGGACGGGCCTCCCGGCTGAAACGACGCCACACAAGCTGCGACTTGCTGTTGTAGAGTCCCGAACCGAGGCTGCGCCCCCGGGAATCCCGCAGCTCCACCGCCTGACCGTCATACGACGCAGGCAGCAACTTCTGGACTTCTCCCGCGTAAACCCAGGGATGACCGCGCAGGACGCGGGCGTGGGTGGTGGGCTTGAGCTTGAGGAACGATGGCATGGTCTTGAAATACGCGGCCCCGGCGCGGGGTAAAACTCCAGAGGTCCTCCTCAGGAGGAAGCACGTCCCGCCCGCCATGGCAAACCCACATTCTCCACCACACCGGAGTCCAAAAGCCGTTTGCTGGACTGGTCACTCCCCTCCAGCCCGCCAACCAGGCCTCCTGCGCCCCACCCGCGGCATATTTTAAGACCGAAAATGGAAGATTTCTGGCCGGTTCCTTCCAAACCAATCACCCATTTCCTCCAATTTTTAACGGTTTTTAGCAACTCATTAGCAGCGCTTTTAGCCCCCGGGGTACCCCCTAGCCAACATCCGTAAAAACCCTGCAAAAACCACAAAACGGCGCCATTTTCGGCCGTGATTAAATGCCGTAATACGCCAAAAAATCAAGAACTTGTGGGAACTTTACGTGTAAATCGTCTTTTACACAAAATTTATGCCTGAAACTTTTATTCCCCCTCCCGACTTTAATTACAGAGGCCCCGCCGGTGGCATTTTTTCTCGTGTACCCCTCCATATCAGCTATAACGGAAGCTAAACAGAAAGCCCCATTCACCCCATGGACAGCACACCCCTCTCATTTTGGATCGGATTCAATCTTTTGGTGCTAGTCCTCTTGGCTCTGGACCTCGGCGTCTTCCACCGACGAGCGCATACCGTCCAACTTAAGGAAGCCCTCCTGTGGAGCGCATTCTGGATCGCACTGGCCCTGACCTTCAACGTCGGCATCCTCCTCTGGCATGGGACCCAGGCCGCACAGCTCTTCCTGACGGGCTACCTGCTCGAAAAGGCGCTGAGCATGGACAACATCTTCGTGTTTGTCCTGATTTTCAATTATTTTAAAACTCCACCGCAGTTCCAGCACCGCGTCCTATTCTGGGGTGTGCTGGGGGCGCTGGTGCTGCGGGCCGTGTTCATCGCCGCAGGCGTGCAGCTGATCCACCGCTTCGAGTGGATGATCTATATCTTCGGCCTCGTGCTCATCTACACGGGCGTCAAAATGGGCTTCCAGAGCGGCGAGACCGTGGAGCCCGAAAAAAACCCGATCCTGAAGTTCATCCGGCGCCACGTCCCCGTGAGCATGGATGTCTCCAAGCCGGCCTTCATCGTGAAACAGGCCGGCAAGTGGATGATCACGCCGCTCATGGTGGTGCTGATTGTCGTCGAGACGACCGACGTGATCTTTGCGGTGGACTCCATCCCCGCCGTCCTCGGTGTCACGACCGACCCGTTCCTCGTGTTCACCTCGAACGTGTTCGCGATCCTCGGCCTGCGCGCGCTTTACTTCGCGCTCGCCGGCGTGGTGCGCATGTTCCACCTGCTCCACTACGGGCTCTCGATCATCCTGTGCTTCATCGGCCTCAAGATGCTCACTGAAGACCTCCTGCCGCCGTCCCTGCAGGTGCCCATCTGGGCCTCCCTGGCCTTCATCGGCGTGACGCTGATCATCTCCGTTGGCCTGTCTCTGGTCTTCCCTGAAAAGAAAAAGGCGGACGAGACGGAAGCTGAAAAAGTGCCCGAAGCTGTGCCGAACCGTGCAACAGCCACAAACAACCCTTTTGTAGCGGGCTAGAGCGCTCCTCCTCGATGCCCCGGCAGGGGCGCGATTCCGCCGACGCGGAGTGATTAGCCCAGACCCCAGGAATCCTTACGCAAGCAGCGACCAAGGCTTCTTGAATCGGGGTTGAAGCGTGGGAGCCGGCGCACCCTCTTTTACCGCCTGCCGGGCCGTTACGGCGCCTGCGGCAGTCCGGGCCCCGGCCCATAGAGCACGGCTGAACCGTCCGCCTCGAAAAACGCGGCATCCTGCATAAAGGGCACGCCCGCGTTCGCGAGAATCTGGCACAGGGCGCGGGTACGCCGCCAGCGACTCAGACGCAGCAGCCCTTCTTCCTCCGGCCTGCAGTCCCAGGGGTTGACCTGCACGTAAACGATAGCCCCCTTGCCCACCCGCCGGACACCAATAAGGCCACCCGCGGTAAGCTCACAGCCTGCCGAAAGGACAGTTTCGGGGCGGTCCATACGCGAACGCACATCCGACAGGCCAAGCCCGGCGAATTCGGGGAGGTCCGCGACTAGGGCAGGCGGCGCAAACGCGGGGCTCGCCTTGAGCGTTGCACCAAACCACGGGCCTGCCGCCTTACCCGGAAGCACGACAGCCGTGCCACCCAGCAACGCCCAGGCCTCAACGTGCAGAGGCGACACCGCGGCCTCCGGCCCAATGATGGCCAGCGAAGCGTTACCGGGAACCTGCGCCTGCACCGACGCGTGCCTGAGCACAGCCCCGAGCGCCTGAAGCCGACCGCACGTTTCGTCGTCACCAAAATACAGGGCCTCCCGGTCGGGCCGGATCGGTCCCGCGGCCGCGTAATTCAGCAGGTTCACGGCAAGCCGTTCAGCCGCGGGATCGCGCGGAGCCGTCCCCTCCAGATCCAGCGTGCACAGCACGACCCGCCCGCGCCCGTAGTCGAGCTCCAGCAGGGGCGAAAATGCCAAATCAAAACCATTTTGCAGGATGGGCCGCCACCCGCCGTGGTGCGGTTTTTCAAGCGACACAAGGGCGACGTTGCCCGGGCGCACGCCCGGCAATGCCGGCTTACCACGCCAGTCGCGCAGGTCGTCGCGCACAAGCGGCCCGATGACCGCGTGGCGGTCGGAAACCGGGAACACGCGGCGCGACGGTCCCGCGACGCGGAAACCCTGCGCCCCGCTCAGCCAAGCGGGTTGCTGCGCGAGCACCAGCACCCGGCCGCCACCCGCCACATAAGGCTGGAGCACCTTCGGGTGAAGGGCGCCGCACGAAAAGGCCCCTTTTCCCACCACAAGCAGGCGCCTGGGGGCGTCCGCCGGCAACGCGGCAACGGGGTCCCAAAGCTCATACGACACGCCCAGGCCCTCAAGCATCGCACGCGACTCCCCGAGCGGGTCAAAGAGCAGCACAGGGGCGTGCCGGAACGGGGGGCGGGGACCAAACACGCGGAGAACAGTGAGGTCGCTTCTCGCAACGTCCCCGGAGCCCGAATGGCCCACCACGCTGAACGCACGGTCCTCGATCTCCCCATACAGCAGACCTGAAGAGAACGTTACGGGCACGAGGCGCCGCGCCCCGGGAGCCAGCGTGAGCGCCTCCGCGCCCGCCGCCGCACCAGCCCGCCACGACAGCGTGACTGCCACCGGCTCCGCCCGGTCGTTGACCAACGCGACATGCTGCTGGACAACCTCCCCCACCCTGAACCGCACGCGGTTCGAAAACGGCGCTTCCGCAGGCCCGGCGATCCACGCCACCGTGGGCGCATCCAGAGCGCGAACCACCTGCGCGATAAAGCCCTGCTGTTCTCCGGGAACGCTCACGCCGGGCATCGCCCGAAGCCCCGACACGTCGCTTCCTCCCAGCCAGCGCCCCCTGCGCCCGGCCTCCAACGCACGAAGCGCCTGCACAATCTGGAAGTCCGGCGACGCCAAGACCGCGGGCGCAAGGTCGGACTCAACGGGAGCCAAATTTCCGGCCCGTGACTCGGCAACGAGGCTTGCCCGATACGCGGGGGTCTCCCGCCGGTACGCTTCGTCACCAATCCATGCCGCCGCGACCTCCGTCACATACACCTCCCCGCCACACCCCTGCCCGTCCGCTGGAAAAAACGCCTTGAGGCCAGGAAGCGCCGGAACAACCCCAGCCGCGGCCTCCGCCGTCCAAGGGCGAAGCCAGCGGGACGCAGGAACCTGCGGAGCCGGCTCTGGCAACGGACCGCCTTGCGCCTCCAGAACCGCCGCGCCGAACCATGCGGCAAGAACGACGCTGGCTGCAATGGCGCGTTTTGTGTTCATGCGGTGCGCCCGGAAGCATAACCGCGACGGAAGCCGGCGCAAGCCGCGCCGCGTGTCCTGTGCGCCGCAGCCCTGGCCCGCCACGTCCGCCAGCCAACTTGAGCCCACAGAATCACTCCGGCCGTGCGGGATTTTGCGTTGAAAGGGGCCGTTGGGAACGCATCCTTTGCGGTCATGGAGACGTTCAGCGGGCAGATAGTCGACGTCACTGCAGGCCGCATCTATGGCGGCGAGTTTACGGTGGAGGGCGGGCGCATCTCGCGTCTGCGCGAGACCCCCGACGCCCCCAAAGACCGCTATTATGCGCCCGGCTTCGTGGACGCCCACGTGCACATCGAAAGCTCCATGCTCGCGCCCAGCGAGTTCGCACGCGCAGCCGTCGCCCATGGCACCGTCGCCACCGTCAGCGACCCCCATGAGATCGCCAATGTGCTCGGGGTGGAAGGCGTGCGCTGGATGATCGAGGACGGCGCACGCACGCCCTTCAAATTCAATTTCGGCGCGCCCTCCTGCGTCCCGGCGACCTCCTTCGAAACCGCAGGGGCAAAACTCGGCGCCGCTGAAATTGATACCCTGCTCTCAGATCCCCGCGTCAAATATCTGGCGGAGGTGATGAACTTCCCCGCTGTGATTTTCCGCGACCCCGCGATGATGGCCATCATCGACGTGGCGCGGCGGCGCGGCAAACGCATTGACGGTCACGCCCCGGGCCGGGCGTCGTGGGCGACGCGCTGAAGAAATACGCTTCGGCCGGCATCGAGACCGACCACGAATGTGTGACGCTCGAGGAGGCGCGGCAACGTGCCGCGCTCGGCATGAAGGTGATCATCCGGGAAGGCTCCGCCGCGAAAAATTTCGAGGCCCTCTGGCCGCTCATCAACGAAGCCCCGGAAGCCTGCATGCTTTGCAGCGACGACAAGCACCCGGACGACCTTGTCGTGGACCACCTTGACGCCCTGCTCCGGCGCCTCGTCGCAAAGGGCGTCGACGCCCTCACCGCTCTCCGCGCGGCTTCGCTGACCCCCGTGCGCCACTACGGCCTCAACGTCGGCCTCCTGCGCAACGGCGACCCCGCTGACTTCGTCGAGCTCGCGGACCTGGCCTCCTTCCGCGTCCGGCGCACCTTTATCGACGGCATGCCCGTCGCCACGGAGGGCCGCACGCTGCTGCCCCGCCTGACCTGTGGCACCCCGAACGTGTTCAAGGCCTCGCCAAAACGCCCCGAAGATTTCCGGCTGCCCGCAAAGCCCGGCAAACGCGCACGCGCGATCATTGCGATCGACGGCCAGTTGCTCACGGATGTCGAACTCGTCACGCCCGAAGTCCAGAACGGGTTCGTTGCACCCGCGCCCGCCGAAAACCTCCTGCTCATGACCGTCGTGAACCGCTACGCGGACGTGCCGCCGGCCATCGGGCTCATCCGGAACTTCGGGCTGCGCCGCGGCGCGATGGCCTCAAGCGTGGCGCATGACTCGCACAACGTTGTCGCTGTCGGCGCGTCCGAAGACGAGCTCTGCCGCGCCGTCAACGCAGTCATCGCCGCGCGCGGTGGCATGAGCTTCGTCTCGGGACAGACCGAGGACGTCGTCCCGCTTCCCA
Organism: uncultured Opitutales bacterium; assembly: GCA_964593675.1. Taxonomy (GTDB): domain Bacteria; phylum Verrucomicrobiota; class Verrucomicrobiia; order Opitutales; family CAZQIE01; genus CAZQIE01. Next base: position 7,911 of record CAZQIE010000038.1, on the reverse strand, counting down.
TTGCCGGCCTCATGAGCGACAAAGACGCCTGGACCGTCGCACGCGACTTCACCCGGTTGACGGACCTCGCCCGCGGCGAAGGCTGCGAGCTCCGCTCCCCGTACATGACGCTCTCGTTCATGGCGCTGCTCGTCATCCCGCGCCTCAAGCTCGGCGACAAGGGGCTCTTCGACGCCCAGCCCTTCACCCTCGTGGACCTGTGGGAGGCGTAGCCCCGACGTAAACGCCAGGAAGTCGACCCGCTGCGACCCGCTGCCGAAACGGCCCGGAGCACGCCGTACAACGAAAAAAGCCACCCTGCGTGAGGGTGGCTTTTTTTGCGGAGCGGCTTGCGTCGCAGGTCGATGCCACGCGCCCGCCGCTTCGTTGCGCTCAGGGCTCCCTAGCGCGTTTCTATTTCAAGTTGTCGCGCTGTTCACTTCATTCCGTTACTCGCGCCGACGCGAGGATGGGGCACCCAAGCTCGCCGCAGCGTCGGCGCATGCGACAACCTAAGGTAGAAGTGCTCTAGCGCAGCTCCTCGCCGGTTTCCGCGTTGAGGATCTTGAAGTTCTCAACGTGGTACGCCGGATCGGCGCGGAACGAGAGCTTCACGTTGTACGCCTGTTCGAGATCGAGCAGGTGTTCGTGGTCTTCCGTGCGCAGGCGCTCAAGGTTTGTCGGGTGCAGGAGGATACGCAGGTGGATCTCCTTGCCCACATACTCGCCGCGGTTGCGCAGACGCCTCACAACGCTCACAAACCGACGCTGGATCTCCACGCTCATCGCACGCGGGCTCTTCACAAGGCCGCGCCCCGTGCAGTACGGGCAGCCCGTGTAGATCGTGCTCGCGTTGGACTCGTGGTGCCGCTGGCGCGTCATCTGCATGATGCCCAGTTGCGAGATCGGCAGGACGTGGTTCTTCGCCTTGTCCTTCTCCATCTCCGTCCGCATGCGCTTGAAGACGGCCTGACGGTCCCTCGGGTTCTTCATGTCGATGAAGTCGAGGATGATCAGGCCGCCGATGTTGCGCAGGCGGATCTGCCGGGCGGCTTCCGTCGCCGCTTCCAGATTGGCCTGGACGATGAAGTCCTTGCCGTCTTTCGAGACGCCCTTATGGCCGCCCGTGTTCACGTCGATGGCGACAAGCGCCTCCGTCTCCTCAATCACGATCTCGCCACCCGAGGGCAGCGGGACGCGCCGCTGGAACGTCTGCTCAATCTGGCGCTCGATGTTGAAGCGCTCGAAAATCGGAATGCTTTCCTTGAACTGCGCAATCTTGCCGCGGCTGCGCGGCGAGATCTCCTCGACCGCCGTCAACATCGCCTTGTGGTCGGACTCCGCGTCAACCAGCACGCGGTCAATGTCCTCCGTGAGGAAGTCGCGCACCGTCCGCTCGATGATGTCGGGCTCCTGGTAGAGAAGGCGCGGCGCGGGCTCCTTCATCTTCTCCGTGATCTCCTTCCACTTGTTGAGGAGGATGTGGAGGTCGCGGATGAAGTAGCGGATCTTCTTGCCTTCGCCGGCCGTGCGAATGATCACGCCCATGCCTTCCGGGATCGTCAGGCTGCGCAACACCTTCTTCAGGCGCTCACGCTCCTTGCGGTCCTCAATCTTGCGCGAAATCCCGCACTGGCCCGAATAAGGCATCAGGACGAGATACCGGCCAGGCAGCGCGATGTTCGTGGTCGTGCGCGGGCCCTTCGTGCCAATCTGCGCCTTCGTGATCTGCACCACGATCTCCGTGCCGATCGGGTACAGCTTCGGAATGTCCTTCAGCGACACCTTTTCGCGCCGCCGCTTTTGCTCCGCCGTCTGGTTCTCACGGACGATTTCGACCGTGGAATCCGCGGCAGGCAGGATGTCCCAATAGTGCAGGAACGCGTTCTTCGGCTGCCCGATGTCCACGAACGCCGCCTTCAGGCCGGGCTCCAGGTTCTGAATCTTGCCGCTGAAGATCGCGCCAACCATGCGGTTCTCGCCGGTACGTTCGACCTCGAACTTTTCGAGGACGCCGTCCACGAGCAGCGCAACGCGCTTCTCCAGGGGCTCGGAATTAATGATGAGTTCGCGGTACGAACGGTCTTCGCCTTTGATGGCTTTCACGATACGTTGAAGCAATGGCCGCTTCTTGGCGCGCTGACGGGCCTCCTCACGGAGCCGCTCCGTCTCGATGCCGTGAATGGGCACTTCCTTGGGTGGCGCCGACATCTCCTGTTCAAGGAGATCCGGGTGAGGGTGATCCGTCTGGCTGGTACTAGGTGAGTTTTGCATGTTCCCCTTTGCAGGGGCTGCCTTTGTCTCGGACGCGGCCTAACAAAGGTCTTTCCGGAAGCGATACACGCTCTGGACCATGCCTTGAAGGACACAACAACTCACGACAAAGGAGCCTCCATAACTGATGAACGGCAGAGGAACGCCGGTAATGGGCATAAGGCCGATCGTCATGCCGATGTTCACCATCACGTGCACCATCAGCAACACAGCCACCCCGACACACAGCAACGTCCCAAAACGATCGCGAGCCAGGCCCGCGATGCGCAAGGAGTTGCCAATGAGCAGGGTATAAAGGCCGATAACGAGCAGCCCTCCCAGAAATCCTTTTTCCTCCGCTATCACGCTGAAAATGAAATCGTTGGTGGCGACGGATTGGGGCAGGTACCCCAACTTCGCCTGGGTGCTGTTCAAATGCCCCTTACCCCAAAAACCGCCGCTGCCGACGGCTATGAGGGATTGGCGCAAATTCCACGACACCCCGACGCCCCGCGGGTCCACCACCTCGGGTGCCACAAACGCCAAGATCCGGTTCCGCTGGTAATCATGCAGCGGCACGAAACTGTGGGGATCGTACGCACCCTGATCTCGCAGGGCCGATAAATTGTTCTCCTCCAGAAACCTCTGGTAACGCCAGACATCCAGACCCACCACCGACACCAGCAGCAAAAACACGGCAAAGCACGTGATAAAGAACCGGCGCGACAGATTGGACATGTACAGCAAGGCGAACACCATCGGCGGGTAGACCAAAGAGGACCCTAAGTCCGGCTGTAGAAAAATCAATATAATTGGGACGATCGAAATGGCCCCCACCAGACCGAGCGTGCGGAGGCTGTCCCGGATGCTCCCCATCTCCGACCGGGCCAGAATGCCCGCCACCATGATCAACGTGCCGATCTTCGCGGGCTCCGACGGCTGGAGCGACACGGGCCCAAAGTCCAACCACCGCTGCGAACCGAACCGGGAATGCCCCAGCGGGGAAATCACCGCAATAAGCAACAGGACGCACACCCCGTAAAAAATATGTGCGTAGTTAAGGTAAATCTTATAATTGAACAGCGAGACGAGGACGTACGCCAGCGCACCCGCACCCAGCCACGCGAGCTGCATCGCCCACTGCCCCCCGCCACTGTAGTGCTGGGCCGAGTAAATGAAAATCACCCCCACCAGCCCAAGCAACGCCATGCACGACGGCCCCACCCAGTCCGTGCGGGCCTCGCCGCGTGGGTGCGTCAACCGCCGGTAGCGGTCCTTGAATGTCGAGTTGAAAGGCATGTCCAGCATACGCAAGGGTGCGGCGTGCCCACGGGACGCCCCCCCCTGCCCGGCTTTCGGGTTCAGCACAACGCGGCACGCCCGTTTTGCAAGCGGGAAACCCGCCTGCACCCTCGGCAATCCCCAGGTTATTACCCCAGCATCTTTCCCACACTTGCGGGGAACCTTTTTGACGTGTATGCTGGCCAACAGTCGGAAGCACCTTGAAGGCTTCCTTCCTGTAACACGCAGCCCGACTCCCGGTTCCAGCGCCAGGCGAAAGTCCGCAACGCTCCGGGCAGGCGAGTTGAAACCGTTCAGGGAACTTTCCCGAGACAGACAAGTCTCTTTCCTGAAGTCCATACCCTATGAAAAGCAGCGAAAAGAGATCGGAAAAACCTGTTCAACAGCAACAGCAGGCGCAAGCGGTGCCGATGGTCCGGCAACAGCAGGGTCTCAACCCCGATCTGTGCGGGCCCGTGATGTCCGCCTTTGCGCATTCGCAGGCCCCCCAGGGCAAAAAGTAGGACGGATCGAACAGGACTGACGCGCCCGTCCGCGGCGCAGCCCAGCCCGACGGCAAACGCCCCCGGTTCAGGGAGGCGTTTTTGCATGTACGCCCCACGCGGTGCGGCCAGGAGGCTGGAGCCACGTACCTGCGGCGCCAAGGACTGAGTTCCCCGGCGTTACAATAGGCTGGCTTCAGGCGGCGGAGGTGCTTCAATCCCGCGCAATGACGGAGAAAAAGGAAACGTGGAACTCGCGCCTGGGCGTAATCCTCGCCGTCGCGGGCAGCGCCGTCGGGCTCGGCAACTTCCTGCGCTTTCCCGGCATGGCGGCGCAGTACGGCGGCGGGTCCTTCCTGATAGCCTACTTCATCTCGCTCCTCATCCTGGGCGTGCCACTTTGCTGGGCGGAGTGGACGATGGGCCGCTACGGCGGACGCCTCGGCTTCAATTCCTGCCCCGGCATCCTTTCCGCCATCTGGCGCCACCCCGCCGCAAAGTACATCGGTTGCGTGGGCGTACTGATCCCGGTCGTCATCTACATGTATTACGTGTACGTCGAGGCCTGGTGCCTCGGCTACGCCGTTAACTTTCTCACCGGGCACATCCACGTGGACACCGTCGCCGAGTCCACGAACTTCTGGGTCTCCTTCGCCGGCATCGCCACAGACGGTGACGCCTTCCGCAGCTTTGGCCTCCAAGGCGTCGGCCTCTTCCTGATTATCACCTTCGCGGTAAACTTCGTGCTCATTTACAAAGGGCTCTCGAAGGGCATCGAGCTGTTCTGCCAATGGGCCATGCCGGCTCTGGTCATCATCGCGATCGTCGTGCTCCTGCGGGTCCTCACACTCGGCACTCCGGACCCCTCCCGCCCGGACGCCAACGTGATGAACGGCCTCGGCTTCCTGTGGAACCCGACAAAGGTCGTCTCCGAAACGCTCGCCCCGTCGCAGAAGTGGGTCCTGAAAGACGTCCTTGTGGGCGAAGCCGCGATCCAGGCAGCGAGGACGGCCGCCGAAGGGCGCACCGATTTTCGGGTGCGCGAAGTCGGAGCCCTTGAAGGCCTCAATAACCCGCAGTTGTGGCTCGCCGCTGCCGGTCAAATCTTCTTCTCCCTTTCCCTCGGCTTTGGCGTGATCCTCACGTATGCGAGTTACCTCAAGCCCAATGACGACGTCGCCCTGAGCGGCCTCACCGCGACGAGCGCCAACGAGTTTTGCGAAGTCGCCCTCGGCGGCCTCATCACCGTGCCTGCCGCCGTCGCGTTCCTGGGCGTTGCCGGTCTGGCCGGCGTGGGGCTCGGCACCTTTTCCCTCGGCTTCAAAGTTTTGCCGCTCGTCTTTTCCACCATGCCCGCAGGCGCCTTCTTTGGGCTCCTGTTCTTCCTGCTCCTCTACCTCGCCGCCGTCACCAGCTCCATCTCCATGCTCCAGCCCGGCATCGCGTTTCTTGAAGAAGCGCTCGGCCTGCGCCGTCGCGAGTCCGTAGCTCTCCTGGGCTTCATCACCGCTTTGGGCACGGGGCTCGTCGTCTGGTTCAGCAAGGACGTGAAAGCCCTTGACACCCTGGACTTCTGGGTAGGCCAGTTCCTCATCTTCTGCCTCACCCTCGCGCAGACCCTCATCTTCGGCTGGATCTTCGGTACCAAGCGAGGCCTCACGGAGCTCCGCAAGGGCGCGGGCATGCCGGTCCCGGCCCTGTTCAGCCCCGCCGTAAAATACCTCTGCCCGTTGTACCTCACAACCATCCTGAGCCTGTGGCTCGCGTTTGACGTCTTCGGCCTCGGAAACGGGGAACTGAGCGGGTACGTGAAGGACCTGTTCGTCGAGCCCAACCCGGTCGCCTGGCTCTGCGTGCTCCTCGTCGTCCTGCTCTTTGCGTTCTTCGCGCTGATCGCTTCGCGCGTTGCCCGGTACCGCCAAATCGTCCAAACTCACCTCGAGGACTAACCACATGACCTTCGGAGGCTGGATCGTAATGCTTGCAAGCGTCACCGCGGTGACCGCGCTCTGCGCGTGGTGTTTCTACAAAGTCCTCAAAACACCCGGTGAAACGGAACGCCTGCACGCGTTCGAGTTCGAAACCCCCGACGAAAAGGCCGAGCGCGAAGAGGAGGAGCGGAACCGCTGACCGTATGGCAGGCCCCAAAAAGGTACCCCTCGCACGCACGCCCTCCAGGCTGCCCCTGGCCGGAATGCTCCTTCTCGTCGGCACGCTGTGCGTGTGGACGGGTGGCTGCGCCACGCAACCCCACCGGGCCGGCCAATACCGGGAGTTCTGGCAATCCCTGCCCGAAACCGACCGCCAACGCCTCCTCGGTGCGCGCATCGCCGAGGGCGATTCCCGCGAAGCCGTTTACATTGCCCTGGGCCCGCCCTTCAAAACGGAAGCCATCCAAGGTGACGAGGGCGCAACCGAGCGCTGGGAATACCTCGTCTATGCGGAAGCCGACAACCCGGCGGAGGCAGCCGAAGCCACCCCCTCACCGGAAGACGCCGCTCATCAGGCCGCCCCACCTGCCCCCGCACCAGCTAACCCGCCCACACCCGAGCCCGAATTGCCACCGCGCCTGCGGCCCTCTCCCCGCCTCATCACCATCTTCGAGGCCCAGTGGACCTCCCCCTTCGACACGCGCGAACGCCGCCTCCTGACCGTCGATTTCTGTCAAAACCACGTCCAGGCCTTCACCCTCTGGCACGACGCCCAAGGCCGCTCCCGGCCCGCCGAGCTCCCCCTCTTTCGCGTACCGCCCCCTCCGAAACCTCCCGCCCCCACCGAGCCGGACGAGTGATTTTTTTACAGGAGCTAACGTTGACGAATTTAACCTCTTCGCAACAATCAGACAAACCGACCCATGAAGACACCCCCCTCCCTCCTTGTCCGCACAGGCTCCGTTATCTTGGCCCTTATGGCCTGCCTCGCCTTCGCCACAGCGGCGGAATCCGAGGAAGCCATCACCGACAAGCAGGTGATTGAACTCGTCAAGACCAGCGTGAGCGCGATGAAAGACGATGCCGCGGGCACCATCACCAAGGTCAATAAAGGCGAGCACCCCTTCAGGAACAAGGACAACGCCGCCCTTTACGTCTTCGTGTATGACGAGCAACTGAACATGGTTGCCCACCCGAAGGCGGACCTCGTTGGCAAGAACTTCAAGGGCAAGCCCGACGTCAAAGGCGTGAAATTCCGCGACCAGATCCTTGATACAGCCCTGACCAAAGGAGCGGGTTGGGTTGACTACGCTTACCAGAAGCCCGGCGAAAAAGGCATTTTCGACAAGACTACGTACTGCGAACTCGCTGTCGGCAGCGATGGCAAAAAATACGTGGTCTGCGCCGGAATGTACAAGAAATAAACCCGTTCAGGCAGCGCGCCCCCTCCAAGCTACGCGCTCGCCCAACTTCTGCCCCTTCCTCCCATGCGCTTGATTCGTCGCAAGCTCATCGCATGCGCTTTAGCTCTCGCTCTCGTTCTCACGGGAGCCTTCGCGTACACCATACACCTCGTGTGGTCGCTCAGGAACGCCTTGGAGTTGAGCCGACACAGCATCGCCCTCCAGCACGAACTCGCTGAAGCCAACAACGCGCTTTCAAGCCTCTCGGAAAACTACAACCGCGCGGTCGTGGTCACCATGATGGGCGAAGACCCGGCTGCGCTCGTTGACGCAATCGCGGAGATCGGCTCACAGCTGGACGCCACCCTGCGCAGGCTTCCGGAACACGGGGAGGACGCCTCCGCCTTCACCGCCGTCCTCCAGACAAACCGGGACGCCCTGCTCGGCGGCGTGCAGCACATCAAGGCGGGCGACTCCTATTCCGCAAGCACGTACTACGTGCAGAACATGGGCCAATCGACATATGGGTTACAGCCACAGGAGGGCGGAGGCGAGGTAGAG
>CAZQIE010000037.1:0-26914 GCA_964593675.1 uncultured Opitutales bacterium | reverse complement strand
TTCAAACAGCTCGGTCACAATCTGTACAGTCTAAAATGTCGATTGGCCCTAGAAAAAAAGCCGTAAAAACAGCTCCTCCTCCATGACTGAAAAATCCCGCAAAACCTCATCTCATGAACATCTCGACTCTGACTATCCGTACCCAGTTACTGGCGGTGTTGGCTATCCTCGGTGGCGCGTTCCTGACTCTGTGAGTATTCAGCTTGCTCCGTTTTGCGTCCCTTGAACGGAGCACGCGCAAGATCGCTGAAGATTGCATGCCCGGCGCCATTCTGGCCGGGCAGATTAACGCAAAAATCGGGGAGGCGCACATCTCGACGTGGAGGCTCCTGAGCACGCACGACGCCACCGAACAGAAGGCCCTGTTTTTGGAAATTGAGGAGGCCAAAAGCGAGGTTTCTGACCTTTTCGAAAAATACCAAAAAACAATCCAAACGGATCTGGATAAGAGGCTTTTCTCCAAGCTCTCCGAAAGCAGGGCGGACTATATCAAGGCGCGAGAACATTTCATGTCGGTTGCCCTGGCAGGCCGCCAGACCGAAGCCGCGGGCCTTCTGACAGGCCCAGTAAGGACAACGTTCAAAGCCTACCTCGCGGCGGCCGAAGACGTGGTGAACTACAACGCGAAGACAGGCGAGGCCATTGCCCAAACAACGGGAAAGGAAGTCGCCGCCAGCATCATCTGGATCAGCGTAGGCAGCGTTCTTGCGCTCATCGTCTGCTCTGGGTTCGCATTCGCCCTCACCCAAAGGATCAACCGCACGCTGCGTGAGGTGGCAACGGAACTGAGCAACGGGTCCGGTCAGACGGCCGCCGCTTCCCAGCAGGTGGCCGCGGCGAGCCAATCCTTGGCTGAAGGCTCCTCCCAACAGGCCGCCGGGGTCGAAGAGACCTCGTCCTCCCTGGAGGAGATCGCCTCCATGACGCGCCAGAACGCGCAGAACGCCAGCCAGGCCAACGACCTCATGCGCGAAACCGACGCCATCGTCCAGGAAGCCAATTCCGCCATGGTCGAGCTCACAGGCCAGATGAAGGAAATCTCCACGGCCAGTTCTGAAACCCAGAAAATCATCAAGACGATCGACGAAATCGCCTTCCAGACGAACATCCTCGCCCTGAATGCCGCCGTCGAGGCCGCGCGGGCAGGCGAGGCTGGAGCGGGGTTTGCGGTCGTCGCGGATGAGGTGCGAAGTCTCGCGCAGCGCGCCGCCGAAGCCTCGAAAAACACCGCCCTGCTCATCGAGGGCTCCTTCCAGAAGATTCAGCACGGAACCAAACTCGTCCAGCAGGCCGACGCCGCTTTCGCCAAAGTCGCCCAAAGCGCCCAGGCAGCATCCAGCCTCGTGAGCGAGATTGCTGCGGCCTCGACGGAGCAAACCAAGGGCATCGACCAGATAACGCGGTCCGTGGCTGAGATGGACAAAATAACCCAGCAGGCCGCCTCCAACGCCGAGGAATCCGCTTCTGCGGCGGAAGAACTGAGCGCCCAAGCCGAAAACATGGTGTTGTCCGTCTCGCGACTCCTCGCCCTGGTGGAAGGCAGGTCCAAACAGCAGCTTCCCGTTGTTCAGGAGACCTACCACCTGCCGCCGCTTGACACGGCCCGAGCCACGCCCAACCCGGTCAAAGCGGCCATCGAGGCCGCCCATCCTCGAGCCTGCTTCACCCCGATAGACCTAACCCAGGCTGCTACCACACCGACGGCGCAAAACGGTCCAAAGGTTCGCCGCTAAACGAAAAACGAAGCCCTGAACCTGTGTCTAACGGCCGGAAGGATGCCCAGCGTCCTTCCGGCCAACCTTGTACCCACGCGGGGAGCCCCCCAGACACGGCGCCAGGCCGTGCCTAGGGCCCTGAATATACCGTGAGCCGACACCGGAGCCCGAGAAAATTGCCTCGGCAAAAGAAGCCCGCACGGCTAATCACGTCAGGCATGCCCAGACGCTATTGCTCCCTGCCGCTTCGCCGCCCCCTTGCGGTAGCCGCGCTTGTCGCCGCTATCCTCGCCATCGACGCCGTGGCCCCCCAACCGGGAATGCCCACGCAAGGGCGCCTCTTCGGCCAGCAGAACCAGGACAACAAGAACCGGGCCCTCCTGCAAAACGCCCTGCTCTCCGTCCGCGTGCAGCGTGACAAGCCCAGCGAGCTGGTAGACGCCACAGCCTTCCTGCTGGAAGTAAACGGCAAGCCCTTCCTCATCACGAGCGGAAGCGTCCTCACGTCCGGTAAGCCCCTCCAATTCAAAGGCGTTGCAAACACGCCCGTTACCCTCGAATACGCGAGCGTCTTTCTTTCGACCGAACAGGACGTCGGCATGATCGTCCTTCCCGATGCCGGCATTCCGGGCCTCACGCCGCTCAAGGCCCCCGACGACTATACGAACCGGTGGCACCCCGATGATGAAGCGGTCGTTCCCCTCATCGCTTCGAACGGTGCCGCGGTTTCCACCGCCATGGAATCCTGCGCAAATCTCAAGGGTGATGGGGCCTGCTCCATGTCTCTGTACGCCTCGGCGTTTCAGGGCGTAGCCCCCGTCCTGAGCCGGAAAACCCAAAAATTCGTCGGTTTGATGTGCGTGCGCGCCGGCGCGTATGCCCGACCCTCCTTCGTCCCCTTCGAAGCGCTTACCGGCTGGGAGGAAGCCTCCGTTGTGGACTTGGCCGCGGACCAGGAAATCATCAGCGCGGCCGATGCCCGCACGGCAGCGTTGGCTGCCTTTGTGGGCAGCCCGTCCTCTGAGCAATTGGCCAAGAATCCCGAACTCGCCAGCCTTTGCGAAGACCTCCTCTTCAGGAATCAACGCGAAGTCGCGCCGTGGGAACGTTCAAACGCCGAGCTCGCCCGCAAAAATGCAGCCAAGATGATGGCGGATTTCGCGGAAGACCTGACCTCGGCCTTCACGAATGACCTCACCAAGCTTGAGGGTTTGAGGCTGCCTTACAGTCAGCGACGACTCGAACGCATCAAGGCGGAGCGTGTCGAGCTTGTGGAGCGCCTCACAAAGAGCGGCGCCCTCAACTTGGATACCATCCGGCGCTGGCTGGGGAAGGGAATGTAGTCCGGGCGGTAACTCCCAATAACAAAAAGAGGCGTCTCCACAGGGGACGCCTCTTTTTGTCAACAAAGCCGAGGGGAACGCGCTTATGCGGGGACGCCCGCCGGCGCTGGGCCAGGACCAATCTCTTCACCCTTCTTCTTCAGCTTGTCCTTCGCGTCTGACTCTTCATCCCGGGACGGCGGAAGCGGGACGTTGTGGGTCACTGGCGTGCGCATTTCCCCGAATTCAAGGATCTCGTGGACGTGCTTGCCCTCAAGTGTTTCGAACTCGATCAACGCCGAGGCCAGCTTGTCCAGACCGTCACGGTGATCCAGGATGATTTTTCGAGCGCGCTCATACTGCTCGGCGATGATGCGGTGGATCTCCGAGTCGATGCGCTGGGAGGTCTGCTCGCTGTAATTCTGCGTGCGCGTGATCTCCTTACCCAGGAAGATGTGGTCCTGATTCTCCCCGAAAGCCACGGGGCCAAGAGGGCTCATCCCCCAGTCGCACACCATGTGGCGCGCCAGCTTGGTCGCCATCTTGATGTCACCGGAAGCACCGCTCGTGATGTCGCCAAACGTGATTTCCTCGGCCACCCGACCGCCCATGGAGCAGCAGATGCGGTTGAGCACGCGTCGCTGGGCGTGGTTCAGAACGTCCTTCTTCGGGATAAACATCGTGCTGCCAAGGCTTTGGCCGCGCGGGATGATCGTCACCTTATGGATCGGCAGGTGCCCGTCATCAATGACAGCCTGCACAATCGCATGGCCGGCCTCGTGGTAGGCGGTGATGCGCTTGTCCTCGTCATCCATCAGGCGGCGACGTTCCCGACCAAACGCGATCTTGTCACGCGCTTCGTCGATGTCCCGCATGTCCACTTCCTTCTTGTTGTAGCGCGCCGCGATTAGAGCGCCCTCGTTCAGAAGGTTGGCAAGGTCGGCACCCGAGAAACCGGGCGTGTTGCGGGCGACAATGGCCAGATCAATGTCCTTGGACAGCTTGATCTTCTTCGCATGGACCTTGAGGATTTCCTCGCGCCCTCCCATGTCTGGCAGGTCAATCGTGATCTGACGGTCGAAGCGGCCCGGACGCAGGAGCGCGGAGTCCAGGACGTCCGGACGGTTCGTCGCGGCGATGATGATCACGCCCTCGTGCCCGTCAAACCCGTCCATCTCCACGAGCAGCGAGTTCAGGGTCTGTTCGCGCTCGTCGTTGCCGCCACCCAGGCCGGCGCCACGCTGACGCCCCACGGCGTCAATTTCGTCGATAAAGATGATACAGGGCGCGTTCTTTCGACCTTGCTCAAACATGTCGCGGACGCGGGCCGCACCGACGCCGACGAACATTTCCACGAAGTCTGAACCGCTGATCGAGAAAAACGGGACATCCGCCTCACCGGCTACGGCGCGAGCAAGAAGCGTCTTGCCCGTGCCCGGGGGCCCCACCATGAGCACGCCCTTCGGGACGCGACCGCCAATGCGCTGGAACTTCTTCGGGTCCTTCAGGAACTCGACGATTTCCTGCACTTCTTCTTTGGCTTCCTCACACCCCGCAACCTCCTTGAAAGTCACCTTTTCGCGGTCGCGCGTGAGCATCTTGGCGCGGCTCTTGCCGAAACTCATCGCGCCCCGGCCCGCCATGCGCAGTTGCCGCACGAACAGGAAGTAGATCAGGCCGATGATGATCAGGAACGGCAGGATGCCCATCAGGAAGTCCGCCAGGAATGTGCTGGCCGGACGCTCCTCGACCTTCGCGCCGTTCTGGTGCGTGACGAGCTTGTTGAAGCGCTCGTCAGTCAACCGCCCCTGTGCCTCGAACCGGAAAACTTTCGGTTGGTTCGGGTCACCCTTTTCAGCGGCCGGGTTTTTCATGCTACCCGAAACGGAGTACCACTCGGGCCCACCGCTGGGCTCCGCCTTAACAACCAGGTCCTCCACTTCGCCCCGTTCCGCGGCAGCGAGCACCTGGTTCACAGGGATGCGTTTGCGTGCGTGCTGCTGGGGCGAATATGAGGCCCAGAGCGCGAAAATGACGGCGAAGATACCCAGCCAGATAAGTGCTACTTTTGGCTGGAAGCGGTCGGGCGGAGTATTGCGCAACGGCCGATTCTTCCTAGGAGCAGGCGATTCGTTCATTTAAAGTTCCGTAATAAATCATTTGTTGGCTCGACGGTAAGTCAACCTCAGAGCAGCCCGCGCAGCAGGCGTGATACGGTAGTCATGGGCAGGGGGCAGACCCGGCACCCATGCAATCGCACCATGGCCGATAAGGACAAGAGGTAGGGTGTTTCGTTCCTGCGCACTGAGCTGTTTATCGGTAAAGATGTCCTGGAGCTTTCGTCGTCCCGGCGCGCCGAGGTGCCGAAAGCGGTCACCGGGCTCCCAGCGCCGCACGGTGAGACTGCCCTCAAAGGCTTCGGGCTCGAGCGCCAGGTACGCCGTGGAGCGTGGGTCTACGCGTCCTGCCAGGATCTCGGCCTTCAGGCCGTCGGTCAGCGCTACCCATTCCGCCGTCAACTGAGCCTCTCCCGGCAAGTTTAGCACACCCGGAACCCCCAAGCTCGCAGGGGCCCATGGTTCCGACACAGTTTTCTGGCGAAAGTGCAAGACGTTCGCCTCAACAGCCGCAAATCCGTCTTTAACGCCAAGCTGAAACGTGCGGGACGCCGCCGCAGCCTCCAGCAGAAGCTCAAATGCCGAGGCCCCGACAGCATCACTCAGCCCGTTGACGGTGAGCCATTTGTGGATAGCGCGCCTCCAAAGTGCCCTCGGGCGCCCGTTCAAGGCGGCGAGAGCCAGTGGCCCTCGTGGGATTTCCGGAACCACGTCCCGCAACCAGGCTTCCAGCGCGGCATCATCCTCCTCCAGGAGGCGCCGCGTACGGCCCGCCGCCTCGACCACGTTCCGCCCCGAGGCTTCCTCCAGCTTCGGAAGCACCTGACTACGAACGCGGTTGCGAAAATAAAGAGCGCTGTTGTTCGAGACATCCTCGCACCAGGCTCCGCCTGCGGCGGCGAGGGACTCCCGGATTTCCTGCCGTGAGACCGTGAGCAAGGGCCGTAAAAACACCCGCCCGTCCGGCAAGTCCCGTAGAGGCCTCGGCGCGGAAAGCCCGGCGGTGCCGCTCCCACGGGCGAGCCGCATGAGCAGGGTCTCCGCAACGTCGTCAGCCTGATGCCCTTGCAAAAGCACGGTCACGCCGAGCTGCCCCATTGCCTTCTCAAAAAAGCGGAGCCGTTCGGCGCGAAGCATGGCCTCGCTCAGGGGAGCATCGGCTTCACCCGAGGCCCGACGCTCGCTCACGCACACATACCCCAAAGCCTTGGCCAGATTCGCGACAAAGGCGGCGTCTCTGGCCGACGCCCCCGCCCGCGTGGCGTGGTCGTAGTGCAAGACCACGAGCTTCCGGCCCGTTGCCACGCCCCAGTGGACGTGGGCAAGCAGCAGCAACGCCACGGAGTCCGCCCCCCCGGAACACGCGACCGCCCACGGCGCCGGGTGCTGCGCGACGACGTCCAACCGCGTGACAACGGAAGGTTCCAGCGCGGCACGGGGCAACGCCGCGGCAAGCCGTGCGGCCACCGCAGGCCAGTCGTCCGCCGCGTCAGGGCTCCCCATTCTGACCAAAATCCCGAACGCCTAGGCGTTCGCGAAACCGATGGTGGGCTTGTCGTACCAGCGCCGCAGCACTTCCGGAACCTTCACGGTGCCGTCGGGCTGCAGGTTGTTCTCAAGCAGGGCCGCAAGGACGCGCGGGATCGCGAGCCCGGAGCCATTGAGCGTGTGCACGATTTCGGCCTTCCCGCCGCCTTCGGGGCGGAAACGGATGCCCGCACGGCGCGCCTGGAAGTCTGTGAAGTTCGAGCAACTGGACACTTCGAGCCAGCGCTTTTGGCCAGCCGCCCATACCTCAAGGTCGTACTGTTTCGAGTGCGGGAACCCAATGTCGCCCGTGCAGATGAGCAGCACGCGGTAGGCGAGCCCGAGCTTCTGGAGGATGCGTTCGGCGTCACCGCGCAGCTTTTCCAGTTCGTCAAAGCTCTTGTCCGGGTGGACCCACTTCACCAGTTCCACTTTGTCGAACTGATGCAGGCGGTTCAGCCCGCGCACATGGGCACCCCAGCTCCCGGCTTCGCGGCGGAAGCACGGCGTGTAGGCGCAGCGGCAGATCGGCAGGTCCTTTTCTTCCAAAATCTCATCGCGGAAGAAATTGGTGACGGGCACCTCGGCCGTCGGGATCATGTAAAACCCATCGGCAGGCGCAAAATACATCTGCCCTTCCTTGTCCGGCAGCTGTCCCGTCGCCGTCGCGCTGGCGGCATTGACGACGATGGGCGGCAGCACTTCCTCGTACCCGTTCTGCCGGGCCTCATCGAGGAAGAAGTTCAGCAACGCACGCACGAGCCGCGCCATGTCGCCCACGTAGAACGGGAAGCCCGCCCCTGTGACCTTTACGCCGCGTTCAAAGTCGATCAGCTTCGAGAACCACGGAATGTCGAAGTGCGGCTTAGCGTGCGGGTAAGAGGCATCGCCGGCATCGCCCCACGTGGCGTGGACCACGTTATCGGCGTCCGTGCGGCCAACGGGCACCGACGGGTGCGGGAGGTTCGGGACCGTCAGGATCAGCCCGCGCCATTCTTCTTCCACCGTCTTCGCGGCGGCCTCGAGCTCCTTCACCTTGCCGGAGAGCGCCTTCATCTCCTTCACCTTCGCCTGAAACTCCGGAGAGTTCTTCGGCAGCGCCGCCATTTCCTGGTTCGCCGCCTTCTGCTGCGCACGGGTCTGCTCGGCCTCGGCCACGATGGCCCGGCGCTTGGCGTCGAACGCGATAATCGCGTCCAGGTCCACCTGGAATTTCTTCTTGGCGATCGCGGCACGCAGCACGTCCGGCTGCTCGCGCAAAATGCGGATATCGATCATGGCACGCTTTGGGAGAAAGGAAATACGCCGGCCCGCCGGCCTTTACGGCCGCTCGACCCCGCGCGAAAGCCGACATGCCTAGCGCACCGTCCGCAAGAAATCCAGAACGGTTTTAAGGTCCGCTGCCGCACGCGGGCCTCCCGGTACGGCAGCGGGCTGCCGCCAGGCCCGTCTGTTGGGTCTGCCCCCCTCGATACACGCTGTCGCACATCCTAACCTTGCCATGAGGCCGCGAGACCGTTTTGCTCGACGGCTTTCTCCTATGCGCATCCGAGCTTTCCAAGCGATCCGTCCTGAGCCCGCGGTTGCGGGCAAGTTGGCCTGCCTGCCCTACGACGTCATGTCGGCGGACGAGGCGCGTGCGATGGCCGCGGGCAACCCGATCAGCTTCCTGCACGTCGAACGGGCCGAAATCGACCTGCCCAAGGACGTCGACCCGTATTCCGAAGCCGTCTATGCGAAGGCCAAGGAGAACCTAGAAAAGCTCCAGCGTGACGGCCACCTGAAGCGCGACGCCGAACCCTGCCTGTATTTGTACCAGCAGCAGATGGGGGCGCACAAGCAGCGGGGCATCACCGCGGCTTGCCATATCGAGGACTACGAGAAGGACATCATCAAGAAGCACGAGAAGACGCGGGTTGAGAAGGAGAATGACCGCCTGCGCCTGAACAAGACCCTGCGCGCGCAGCCGGGGCTCGTGTTCCTCACCTACCGCGACCTCCCGGCCATCAACCAGAAGATGGACGAGGTCGCCAGCCGCCAGCCCCTCTACGATTTCACCGCCGAAGACGGCGTTCGCCACACCGCCTGGCGCATACCCGGCTCCGAAGCCGCCGAGCTCGTCAAGGCCTTCGGCACCGTGCCCGTCGCCTACGTCGCTGACGGCCACCACCGCAGCGCCAGTGCGTTCCGCGCGGGCAAGGAAATGCGCGAAGCCAACCCGAACCACACGGGCGAAGAAGATTACAACTACTTCCCGGCCGTGATTTTCCCAGCCTCGCAGCTGCGCATCCTCCCCTACAACCGTCTCGTGTTCGACTTGAACGGGCTCACTCCCGACGCCTTCCTCGCGAAGCTCAAGGGCGTCTGCCGCGTCACGGAGAACGCTCCCGCCTCGCCGGCCAAGCCGGGCCAGGTGAGCCTGTACCTCGGCAAGCGCTGGTACGGCCTTGAGTTCGAGATCAACCCGAAGGCCGATCCCATTTCGCGCCTGGACGCCACGCTCCTCCAGGACAAAGTGCTCAGCCCGATCCTCGGCATTACCGACCCGCGCACGAGCAAGCGCATCGACTTTGTCGGCGGCATCCGCGGCACCGCGGAGCTCATCAAGCGCACGGACTCCGGCGAAGCCGCGGCCGCGTTCTCCATGCACCCGGTCACCCTCGACCAGCTCATGGAGATCTCCGACGCCGGCCAGATCATGCCGCCCAAGAGCACGTGGTTTGAACCGAAGCTGCGCTCCGGCCTCTTCGTTTACACCTTCTGAGACGGGGCGACTGACCGCTCCTCCCCCTGCCATCCCTGCTTTGTGGCCAAACCCTCCCGCAATGCCACGCCGCACTCCGCCTAAATCACGGGAAGCTACAACCCGCATACGGCGCGAGACCCCCGAGGATTTCGCGAGCGTTCACCGCGTCGTCAGCCTGGCCTTCAACCGGACGAGCGAAGCCACTCTCGTTGAAACCCTCAGGGACGTGCCGGGAGGCATCTCACTGGTGCTGGAAACGTCGGGGTGCGTCGTCGGTCACGTCTTCTTCTGCCCCGTCGCCGTTGATGGCCCGAAACCGGGGTCAGCCGTGGCGCTCGCGCCGCTTTCCGTGAACCCAGAATTTCAGCGGCTGGGCTTCGGTTCCGCACTCGTCCGCGCGGGCCTTGAGTATTGCCGCCGGGCCGGCCAGAACGGTGTGATCGTTTTGGGACACCCCGAATATTACCGGCGGTTTGGGTTCTCAAGCGCCCGTGCGTTCCACATCGCTCCCCCGTTCGAAGCCCCGGATGATGTGTGGATGGCCCTGGAGCTTCGCCCCGGCGCACTCCGAAACGTTCAGGGAACGGTGCGCTATCCCGAAGCCTTCCTGAGCGTATAACCGGACCGCCCGTTACCACGCCGCAAGCCTGGCGACTTTTGCAACGCGGGTACGGAGCTCACAGTCCTGCGGCCGCGGCTTCGTCGAGCAACCAGAGCACTTTCGGTGCGAGCGGCTTCAGGAGCTGGGCCGGGCGGTCGCGCGGAGCAACGGGTTCGTGCATCACTTTGCGGAGAGCCTCTGCCTTTCCCGCGCCCAGCGCCAGCACAACGATCTTCTCCGACGCCCGGAGCCCCGCCTCCGTGACCGTCAGCCGCCACCCCCGCCCCGGCCACTGCGTCGCCGTGAAGGGCGCTTCATCGCCGGCGGCACCGGCTTCTTCAGAAAGGAGCGGGCAGCCGGGCCAGAGCGAGGCCGTGTGACAATCCTCCCCAAGCCCGAGAAAGCACAGGTCGAAGCCCGCGTTGGGACCGAAAGTGGCGTCCCAATGGCGGGAAAACTCTGCCGCACAGGCAGGAGCGGGAAGGTCTACGGGCCAGGGAAGCTTGTGGCTTTGCGGGATTTCGAGGGGCTCCAGCAACAGGCTGTCGAGCGTACCAAAATTGCTGTCGGGACTGGAGAGTGGCACGTGACGCTCGTCGCTTACCATCCACAGGCACCGGCACCCGTCGCGGTACGGAATCTTCCCATGCTCGACTGTCCAAACGTAGAAGGCTTTTGGCGTGGAACCGCCACTCAGGCCGATGCGCGCGTGACGCGTCGTTGCCGCGAGAGACTCGGCCATGATGAGCCGCGCCATCTCATTGAAGACTTCTTCCTGCGTGCCGACTCGTGCGGTCCCGTAAGGCGTGGCGACGTCTCTCATAAGGCTTCAGGAAATCGGAAATCGGGTTGGACGCAACCGTCCGGGACGTTCAGATCGGCGTGTGGAAACTGGCGTAATCGGGCTTTCCCACCCGCACCAGCGAGGACGAGAAGAACAGGGCCTCCGCCAGCGCACGTTCCGGCGGGAGCGGGCGGACCTCAACGGGGAACCGCGACGGCCCTTTGCCAAAATCAGCTTCCATAGTCGCCGTGCCCGCAGCGAAATTCAGCCCGCACGAGAAACGGCGCCCGTTCGTGTAGGACCACACCACCTCCAGCGCGTTTGCGGGATTCTCAACGGCCCTGCGCGCACGGAAATTCACCTCGTAGGACGCCCCCGACAGCCGCGCGCACTCCAGAAGCGCCTGCTCCTGCCAGTCCAGCAGCGCAACGGCCTCGCCCCCGAACCCCTCGGCATGGCGACATTCCACGGATGCCAACCCTTCGGCCAGCACAGCGGGCTCGAAGGCACTGAGGTACTGGCCGATCATCTGCCGCACCGGCAGAAGCCTGGCATAGGCAAGATCGGCCACGCTGTCCCGCCGCGGCCACGGCACGCGGTCGAAGGCAGGGCCTTCCACGGAGGAATCGAACACCACGCGCCGGCAACACTTGAGGTGGTTCAGATAGGCCTCCTGCACGCGCTCCGACGGCACCCGGTGGAACCAGTGGTGGATGGGCAAATCTCCCTCCACCCAAACCGAGACCTGATTCTCAACAAACGTGTTTTCGTCAACGGGGTAGCCCAGGACAAGCGCCTCGCAGCAACACATCTTACGCTGCGAGCTGCCGATGTAACACTGGGAAAAAAGCTTCCCGGTCATGCCGCCCATCGGCTGGAGATCGCTTTCCGGACACAGGACGATGATGCGGCACGGGTAAACCTGTGCGAATCGTATGGCCGTGTCGAACTGCGCGCGCGCCTCTTCAGGCGGCGTCGCCACGCCGAAGTGCAGGATCAGGTTCATCTGGGAGGCGCGAAACTCCGAAGGCGCCTCGCGGCCCTCCACGCGCTCCACCTGCCACATGCGCGAAAGCGTCGCCGGGATGTCCCGTATCGGCATCACCACGCCTGGCAGCGCGTCAAAAATGCTTCCCATGTCGTCGTCGGGGTTTCGGGTTACGGACCGGGCCTGCGCCATTCGTGGCGACTCTCCCAGAGCAGACGGTCGGCGGCGACGGGCCCCCAGGAGCCTGCGACATAGGACTCCAGGCCGCGGCGTCCGCAATCCTTCCAAAAGTCGAGGACAGGCGTGTAAAGCTTCCAGGAGATCTCGGTTTCGTCTCCGCGGATGAAAAGCGTGCTGTCGCCGATCATCGCGTCGAGGATCAGACGCTCATACGCTTCCGGCGTATTCGAGCCGAACGTCGTGGCGTAGCCAAAGTGCATCTTCACCGGCTGCGTGCGCGTTTCGAGGCCCGGCACCTTCGAGTTCACCAGAAGGGTCACGCCCTCATCGGGCTGGATCTGGATGACGAGGGTGTTGGGGGCCACATCGAAGCGTTCCTGGTCGTTGAACAGGATTCCCGGCGGGCGCTTGAACTGGATGGCAATCTCACTCACGCGGCGCGCCATGCGCTTGCCCGAGCGCAGATAGAACGGCACGCCCTGCCACCGCCAGTTGTTGATTTGCAGCCGCAGTGCCGCGTACGTCTCGGTGTAAGATTCCCGCGAAATTTCGGTTTCCTGCAGGTACCCGGGAACCCGTGTCCCTTGCACAAGGCCCTCCGTGTATTGCGCACGCACCGCGTCCCCGTTTACCGGGTTGAGGTTTACCGGCTGCACGGCCTTAAGCAGCTTCACCTTTTCATCCCGGATGTCTTCGGCGTCCAGCGACACCGGCGCTTCCATCGCCACAAGGCTCAGAAGCTGCATCGTGTGGTTCTGGATCATGTCCCGCAGTGCGCCGCTTTGCTCGTAGTAGCCGCCCCGCGAGCCCACCCCAAGGTCCTCCGCCACGGTGATCTGCACGCACTCGACATACCGGCGGTTCCACAGCGGCTCAAAAATGGAGTTCCCGAAGCGCTGCACGAGGAGGTCCTGCACGGTCTCCTTGCCCAGGTAATGGTCGATCCGGAAAACCTGCCGTTCCTCAAACTGTTTCCCGATGATGCGGTTGAGCTCCTTCGCCGTAGCGAGGTCACGGCCAAAGGGCTTTTCTATGATCATCTTCGTCGCGAGCGCCGTGCCCGCGTGCCGGGCGGCCAGGCCGCTGGCTCCAAGGTTTTCGAGGATCGGCTGGAAAACGGTCGGTGGCGTGGAAATGTACGCGACCACCTGAAGCGCGCGCCCAAGTTCCTTTTCCACCGCGTCAATCCGCACGTTCAGGGCCTTGAAGGCCTCAAGATCGTCATAGCCCCCGCTCTGGTAGAACGTCCGTTCCACGACGCGCTGCCAAAGCTCGCGGTTCAGCGGCCTGCGGGAGAACTTGGCGATGTCGCGGGTCGTATCCTCGCGGAACGTCTCATCGGGGATGGGCTTTCTGCCGTAGCCGATCAGGAAAAAGTCAGCCGGAAGCAGGTTGTCCAGGCACAGGTTGTAGATGGCCGGAACGAGCTTGCGGGCGGTGAGGTCCCCCGAGGCGCCGAAGATCACGATGAGCGTCGGGGGCGCCCCACGGTGCTTGCTCAGGCCTTGGAGGAACGGGTGTCGCACGGACTCTGCCATAGTTTCCATGGGCATATCGGCGCATATCGCCGCAGCATGATATCAAAAAAGCGGTTTGCGCGTCTCACGCGCAGGAGCTCGCCCTATATGGTAAGCTGCGCAACGGTTCTGTCAAACGGTGATACAGATGGCACAAGCGTCAATGAGGCCCCCTTTTTGCGCCCTCGTGCCGCACAGGCTCCCGGCTTGGCCTTCCAGTCAGTCCAGGCGTACGTTTTCGAAATGCCGGATCTCGAACTGGGCGTCCGCGGCAACGCTGATCTCGATAACGTCCCAGCGAAAATGCGGCGGCTTCGGGCGAAGCCCCTTCAGGTAGGCACGGGAGGCCCGCCGGAAAGCGGCCCGTTTCCGGGCGGTGAGGGAATCGAAGCCGCCGACGAGGGCGCTGGCGTCGCGGGTACGTACTTCCACAAAGACAAGCACGGGGCCGTCCCGGCAGACGAGGTCGAGCTCATCGCGCCCATGCCGCCAGTTTCGCGCCACCAGGCTGTAGCCCTTCTCGCGCTGGAGATAGTCAGCCGCGCGGTCCTCACCCCAGCGGCCCCGCGCGGCCCGCTCCCCCACCCCGGGCGCCTTGGGAGCCCTTCGGCGGAACCACGACAAAACGTTCGCGATTAAGGCGTACATGCAGGCGCAAAAAAAGGCGGCCCGCAAAGGCCGCCCGTAAACGGTGCGCGTTACTTCAGGAACTCGAGGCCCTTGCCGTCCGGCGTGAGGCGCCGGTAGTAGCACCCGCGGCGCGGCGTGCCATCGGAGTTCTTGGTGTGGCAGGCGCCCTTGCCGGCTGGGCGGACGCGATAGACGAGCGAGTTTTGTTCGCAGTTCACCAGCACGTCCACGAGCTTGAGGTAGTCGCCCGAGGTCTTGCCCTTGATCCAAAGCTCATTGCGGCTCGTGCTCCAGAACGTGGCCATGCCCTCGCGGAGCGTCGTCTCAAGTGCCAGCTTGTTGGCGTAACCGACGATCAGGATGTCCCCCGTGTCAGCATGCTGGGCCACCGCGGGAATGACGTCCTCCGCGCACGCGCTGACGACCTTCTTCAGCTTCGTGAAATCGAGCATCAGCTCGGTACCTTCTTCGATCTGCTTGTTGCTCATTATGCCGTGGATGGTGGCGGGTTTCCGATTCTCACGCCAGCAAAGATTTGCTCCGCCGCAGCGGCCTTTTGGGCTGCCCCGGACGCCCACGAAACGGCCGCCCTGAAAACAGACAAGCCGCCCCGGTGTGAGTCCGGAGCGGCCTGCAGGGGCTGCGCCTGCGCTGGAACGGGAACCCGTCTAGCGCTCGTCTACCTTAAGTTGTCGCATGCGCCGACGCTGCGGCGAGCATGGACGCCCCGTCCTCGCGTCGGCGCGGAGGGAGAAGCCAGGCCGCGTTGTGCGACAACCTGAAGTAGAACCGCTCTAGCGCGCGGCGGCTTCGGCAGCCTTGCGCGTTTCCTCAAGGAGGATGCGGTAATCGAGGGCGTCCTTGATGGCTTCCCACGAGGCCTCAATGATATTGTCCGAGGCGCCCACGGTGCCCCAAATCTCGTGGCCGTCAGTGCTTTCGACCTGCACGCGGATCTGCGCGTTTGCGCCCTGCCCGCTGTCGAGGATGCGCACCTTGAAGTCCGAAAGCTTCACGTCCTTCAGGAACGGGAAATCCTTGGCGAGGGCCTTGCGCAGGGCGGCGTCGAGCGCGCCGACCGGGCCTGCGGCCTCTGCGACGGTGTGGTGGACTTCGTCGCCCACCTTCAGCTTCACGGTCGCTTCCGCGTAGATCTCGCCCGAGCCCTCACGCAGTTCGCTCTCCACGATCACGCGGTAGTGCAGGACCTCGAAGCTCTCTTCCCGCTTCTCGAGCCACTTCTTCAGCAGCAGCTTGAACGAGCCGTCCGCAGCCTCGAACTCGTATCCGCGGAATTCCATGCCCTTCAGTTCTTCCAGGAAGTCCTTGAGGTGCGGGGAACGCGCGTCGATGTCCATGCCCACCTCCCGCGCCTTCATCATGATGGAGGACCGCCCGGCCATGTCGCTCACCAGCACGCGCGTGCGGTTACCGACGAGTGACGGGTCGATGTGCTCATACGACCGCGCGACCTTGCTCGCGGCGTCCGCATGCACGCCCCCTTTGTGCGCGAAAGCCGAAGCCCCCACGTACGGCGCCTTCGTGTCGGGCCGCAGGTTCCCCATCTCGTCCACAAACAGCGACAGGTCCCGCAGCTTGTGGAGGTGCGGCGCGCAATGCGCCGTCCGGCCCATTTTGAGCAGGAGGTTCGGGATGATTGTCGTAAGGTTGGCGTTCCCGTTGCGCTCGCCGTAGCCGTTCATCGTGCCCTGCACGAGCGTCGCCCCCGCCTCCACGGCGGCCAGCGAAACGGCCACGCCGAGACCGGCGTCGTTGTGACAGTGCGCGCCCACGGGCAAAGGCCCGAAACGCTCAACCACGCGCCGGACGATGGCGCCCAGCTCGGAGACGAGGGTGCCCCCGTTTGTATCGCAAAGGCTCAGGTTCGAGGCGCCGCCGCGCTTTGCGGCCTCGAGGGTCGCCAGCGCATAGTCCGGGTTGTCCTTGAAACCGTCGAAGAAATGCTCGGCGTCGTAGATCACCTGCCGCCCGTTCTGCACGAGGTACCGCACCGTGTCCTCGATCATCGCCAGGTTCTCCTCCGGCGTCGTCCGCAGCACCTCCACCACGTGCAGGAGCCACGTTTTGCCGAAGATCGTCACCACGGGCGTCTCGGCCTCAAGGAGCAGCTTGACCTGCGCGTCCTCGGCCACGTTCACCTTCGCCCGGCGCGTCGAGCCGAACGCCGCGATCTTCGCGTGCTTCAGGTTGAGGTGGCGCACCTGCTCAAAGAACGCCATGTCCCGCGGGTTTGAACCGGGCCAGCCGCCTTCGATGTAGTCTACCCCGAACTGGTCGAGCTTCTCCGCAACGCGGAGCTTGGCGGCCACGGAAAACGAGATGCCTTCCCCCTGGGTGCCGTCGCGCAGGGTGGTGTCGTAGATGGTAACGTGCGAGCCTTGGGACATGTGCGGTTCGGCGGCAGCCCCCGTGAGGAGCCGCGCACCGTCTCTTTTAAGGAAAAGTTGATTTCGGATATTGGGCGCAAAGGCCAGAGCGAAAAGCGGAAAAACAAGGTCAGCGGGCCGACGTTCCGGAACACCCCGTGACCCAGGCAGCAGGCGTGGCCGGGCTCCTGGTCAATGGAACCCTCGTCAGGCAGGCTGCCAAAATGCCCCTCCGGATTCCCCAAAACTTACTCGCGGACCGGAAAAGGACCGGCACGAACGGGAACGCCCGTTGGCGTTCGTACGCGCCTCGGCAGCCTGCTAGCTAATTCGCAGGTTTGCGCGGTTTAAAAAACTCAGCCGAGGCATCTTCACAAAAACGGGATGAGCACGAAGTGTACAGCCCGCCCCCTCCAACGCAAGGATATCCCTGTCCCCTCGCCCGCCGCACCACCGGCCCTTCGCAAACCCTAACGGTCACGGTGCCGAGAGGGCTCGTGCGGGAAGCGGGTTGACGCGGGCGACCCGCATCCCTAATAAGGCGCCTTCACTACTGCATGGAAAAGCCGCTTGCCATAGCGCTGGGCAAGCTCCTCATCACCGCGGCCTGGGCGGACGGGGAGCTTCAGAAGGAAGAGATCGATCTGATAGACCGCCTTATCTTCCGCATCCCCATGCTCACGGATGAGGACCGCCAGAAGCTCCACCTCTACATGGATCACCCTGTAACACAGGGGGAGCGGGAGGCCGTCCTTGCCGAGTTTGTTGGGCTGCTCAATACGCCGGAAGACCAGAAAATCGCCATTGATTGCCTCCAGCGCATAATCAAGGCCGATGGTCGCGTAGATACGACGGAGCGCGTGATTTTTGAGGAGATCATGGACGCCATCAGCCGCGTGAAGTTCGGGATGGTGGGCAAGTTGTCCGGGTTCCTGAAGAAGACGCCAAGCACGGTGACCGTGCCCATGCGCGAACGCAGCCTGTCCGATTTCGTCAACAACCCGATTTTCTTCCGCTTTTTCCGCGTCGTCCACGCACAGCAGATTCCCCTGGATTTTTCGAAAGACGACTTGCGCAAGATCTGCCTCGCGGGCGGGCTCATGGCGCAGGTTGCCCACGCCGACAACGACCTCGACCCGGGCGAAGTCGAACACATGGTCGAGGCCATGGTGCGCGCCTGGAAGCTCCCGGAAAACGTCGCGCGGATCGCCGTGTCGATCGCGGTCTCGAAGGAAGCCGGGCACCTGCCGATCCACCGTCAGGCAGCCATGTTCCTGGACCTCACCCGCTCCGACGAACGCGTCTCCTTCTTCAGCATGTTGATGGAGCTCGCGGAGGCCGACGGCAAGGTGCTGCCCGAGGAAGTGACGAAGCTTCGCGCCATTGGTGAGGAACTGCGGCTCGACCGCACGGACCTCTCGCTTAAGCTCAAAAGCCTGCTCATGAAGAAGCCGGAGCCCGCGGAGTCCGAAAAAGGCCCCGAGCAGGAACGCACGGAGTAAGCCGGGCGGAAGAAGCTACGCCTCACCTCAGGCGGCGTTATACCTGAATTACCCGATACACGCCCTTCGGCAAAAAATGTGGCGGTTTGATCGGGCGGTTGTACGGGGCTGGGCGTAGAATATAAGGATAATCCCCCACAGTTTGGGCCCCTGCGCTTTGTGGTAAGGAATCGCGGAAAAGTGACGACTTTATAGGGGAACGGAAATGGAGGGTCCGGAACGGGACCCGGTCCACGGGGAGAAAGGAGTTCGGGATGAACCCGGTGCCAACAGAAGTTGAGCTCCAAACCTACAGGATGACGCTGTCGGCGGCCCACGCCTACCTGCAACTGGGAAAACTGGGAATGCTGCGGGAGGCCCGGCGGGAGCTGAAAAAGATTGGTGGGGATTTCCGCAGCACGGCGGCGGTACTGAGCCTGCGCGGGCAAGTGCTCCTCGCCAACGCACGCTGGGGCGCGGCGGCAAAGAACGGCCACAAGGCGGCAAGCCTGTACCCGGAAGTTCCCGACTTCTACATCCAGGAGGCTTTGGCCTACGAAAACCTTGGCCAACACGAAAAGGCGCGGAAAACGTGGCTGTCTGCACCCGCGCCTCTGCGCTGCACCCCGCAATATCACCTGAACCTGGCGCGGTGCGAAGCGCGGCTCGGACACCTTGAGCTTGCGCGGCAACACGTGAAGATCGCCCTGCACCTCTCGCCCGACTGGCGCGACTTTCTCGAAAAGGACCCGGCCTTCTCGCTCCTGCTTCAGGACCCGTCCCTGAACTGAGCGCTTAGAGCATATTCGGTTCAGGTTGTCGCACCTGTTGACCTTCTCTCCTTCATCCGCGCCGACGCGAAAACGGGGCGTCCGTACCGCTGCGGCCCGCATTTCGAGCCTTACAGCCGGAAAAAACGGCCCACGTCGTGTGTGATCGCCGCAGCGTCGCGCAAGAAAACCTGAAATGGGCCTGCTCTACGGCTTCAGCAATTCCGGGAACAGGAGCTTTAGCTCCGTCACCGGCGTATCTTGCGTAAGCCCCGGAATCTTCAGGCTGGCGAGCACTTCCGAGACGTCCACACCCGAGTTCCGGGCCGCTTCTGCGATGATCTCGCGCTGGCGCACGGTCAGGAAGGCTTCCAGCGTGTACCCTTGGGAGGATGGCGGCACCCCGCCCCCGTGTCGCACAAGGATGTTCCGGACGTCCGCGAGCTTCACCGGGTTGATGCCCGACTTCACCAGCAGGCGCGTGGTTTCGACCAACTGACGGTAATCCCCGGGCCACGCGCAGTTTAGCAAGACGCCCACCGCTTCGGGCTCAAAATGTGGTTTTGCGGGACGCTGCTCTGTCGTCGTCCAATGCGTGAGCATGCGCTGGAAGTACTCCGCCATGTCGCCCACCCGCGTGCGTAGGGGCGGCAGTGTCGCCATTGCGGCACGGGCCAGGGCCTCAAGCTCGGCATGACGCTCCGAAAGCGGCTCCATCGCATGGGGGTCAAAAAAACCGACCAGCAGGACCCCGCCTGGGCGCTGGGATTCCCGGAGCATGACGTTGTGGAGCAGGCGCAGGGCCTCGGGCGGAGCCTCATCGAGCCCGGAGACACCGAGGACCGCGGGCCCCGGCGCACGGGCGCCCGCTTCAAAGGCCGCCGCGTATTCAGCATCCGCGAGCTGGGTGGCGTCGATGAGCGTAAACCGGTGGTCAGGCACGCCCTTCCACGCCGAGATCTCGCGCAGCACGAGGTCCGTCTCAGCCGCAGGATGCGCGGCGATCCAGAACACCCGGCGCTTCTGCACGAGCTTCCAAAGCTGTTGCACGAAGCGCTGCGTCACCAGTGAAAGGTCGCTCAGGTGCGCGAGCGGCTGGGGATAGGTCCGCTGGCTTTCGGCCTCTTCTTCCGGGCCCTTGACTTCCGTATCCGAAGCCGGCTCCACGAAACGGCGCACGTGCCGGAGGAACGCGTGGGTGTCCAGCGGTTTTTCCAGCACCAGCGTCACGCCCATATTTGCCACCTTCACGAGCTCGGGCGTGTTCATGAGGCCCGAAACAATAATGAAGGGCAGGTGCGGCAGGCGCGCCCGGGCACGCTGGAGGAATTCGGCACCGTCCATCCCCGGCATCTTGAAGTCGGAGATCACGAGCGTGTATTCCTCCTCCTCAAGCATCTTCAGCGCGTCCTCAGGCCGGTTCGACACGTCCGCAAGGTAGCGGTTCTGCACCAGCAACTCCTGAAGCATAAGCGCGTAGTCGCGCTCGTCGTCCAACACTAGGATTTTGCCGGGCATTGCTGTTCAGGGAAGGAAGGAGAGACTGACCGAGGCGCCCGCGGGCTTGGGAAGCCGACAACGCACGCCAGGAAAGACGCAGTTCTAGAAAACAGAAACAGCCCGCGCTGGCAACTCCCGTCGCGATTTCGCACGGGCCTCATGGCGCCGCATGCTTGAGCGCCGCGGTGAGCAACGCTCCCGCATCGACGCCGCGCAGGCCCTCGGGCGAAGCCTCGCCGATAACAGCGCCATGGCGTTCCCCCTGGGGCAGCCACTCCACCATTCCCGGGTAGCGCCGGAACCACGAGACCGTGGGAGCGCCCGCCATGAGCGCCAGATGTAGCGCCCCGGAGTCCCCGCCAAGATGAAGGCGGCTCCGCCGGATGAGCGCGGTAAGTCCTACCAGGTTCAGGGGGCCGTCAAAGACACGCCATGGGCGTTCCGGAAGCTTGGAGAGCAGGCTGGCCAGTTTGCCGCGTTCACGCTCATTCGGTGCACACGACACCACGAGCTCCAGGTCCGGACGCGCCTGCCTCAGCCCTGCGAGCACCTCGACCAGCGCGCCTTCGGGCAGCTCCTTCTGGTCCTGTGTGGTGAACGGGCTCACATGGACGAACGGCGTCGCCCCGACCTCCCGCTCCACCCGCGCCGCCACTTCCTCCGGAATCGTAATGGCAAACTCAGCCGCGCCTTTTGGGAAACCGGCGCGCTGCAGGCACTCAAGGCGTTGCTGGAAAATGGGTCCGCTTTCGTAGGGCACGGCGACCGTATGGGTAAACAGGTGCGGCCAGAACCAGTGCAATTTCGGCGGGACGCGGCCGAGGCGCAGCGGCGCCCCCGTCGCCCACGTGAGGATGCTGGACCGGTCAGACCCGTTCAGGTTGATGACCGCATCATAGCCACTTCGCCGGAAGGCGCGGACGCGACCGAAGTCCTGATACCACTTCGGCCCCTTCGGAAACCGGGGATAGCCCAGGACGGCGTCCACCCACGGCGTGAGCCGCAGCAACCCTGTAATATGCTGCGCGACCACGACCTCCAAGCGCGCCTGCGGCACGGCCTGACGCACAGCCCAGGCTGCGGGCAACAGGTGCACGGTATCGCCCAGAAACCCGAGGTCCAGGATCAGGACCTTCCGGGCGCCTTTCAGGGCGTCGTAAAAGGAGGAGGAATCGCGGCTCATTGGCGAAGGCGCCAGCATGCGGGACCGCCCTGCCGTGTGCAAGCGTGGGAACAGGCGCGGCACGGCAGTGCGGGAGAAAGCTGACGCACCGGAAGCGCGAAGCCTTGCCCCCCGCTTCCGGGGGCTTGCCACGGGCGCGAAGGTTTGGACAATCCTTCCCCCATGATTAGCCCCTGTGTCCGCGCTGCGTTGGCCGCCTTTGCCGGCCTGTTCCTGTTCACCGCCAGCTCGCACGCTGCTGAGCCCCAAAAGATCGCCGTCATCCCGAAGGGCACAACCCACGTCTTCTGGAAAGCCGTGGAAGCCGGCGCCCGCGATGCCGCGACGGAGCTCGGCGTCGAAGCCGTGTGGAAGGGCCCGCTCAAGGAAAACGACCGCGCCCAGCAAATTTCCATCGTCGAGCAGTTCACCGGCGAGCGCGTGGCCGGCATCGTCCTGGCCCCCCTTGATGACATTGCGCTGCGCCGCCCCGTAGCCGCCGCCACGGCCCGCAGGATCCCTGTCGTCATCATGGACAGCGCGCTGCAAGGCGAAGCGGGCAAGGATTTCGTGACGCTGGTCTCCACCGACAACCGTGCGGCTGGTCGTCTGGCCGCCGAAGAACTCGCCCGGACACTCGGAGGCAAGGGCAACGTCGTCCTCCTGCGCTACCTCGCCGGTTCCGCGTCCACCCAGGAGCGCGAAGACGGGTTCATGGAGGCCGCCACGGCCGCGGGGCTGACGATCACCCTGAGCAACCGTCACGCCGGCGCAACGGCGAGTGACGCCAAGGCCACCTCCTTGAACCTGATGGACAAGCTCCGTGAAGCCGACGCCGTTTTCTGCCCGAACGAGTCCACCACGTTCGGCATGCTGCTGGCCCTCCGCCAAGGCGGGCTCATCGGCAAGGTGAAGCTCATTGGCTTCGACACATCGCCTCCACTCGTGGAAGGCCTACGCAAAGGTGAGATTTCCGCGCTTGTCGCCCAAAACCCGCGCAAGATGGGTTACGAGGCCGTTTCCGCACTCGTCAAAAAGCTGAAGGGCGAGCCGGTGCCCCCGTTCATAGATACCGGCGCGACCGTCCTTACCAAGGCGAGCCTGGACAAGCCCGAGACCCGCAAGCTTCTCGGCGAATAGGCGGGATGGCCGGAAGCGACAGACGAGCGCAGCCCCGCCTGCGCATGACAGGCATCTGCAGGCGCTTTGGCGCAACGCTGGCCCTCGACGGCGTGGATCTCTCCGTTCAGGCCGGCGAAGTCCTCGCGCTGGTGGGGGAAAACGGCGCGGGCAAGAGCACGCTCATGAAGGTGCTGGCCGGCGCCCACCGGCCCGACAGCGGCGAGATGTGGCTCGACGGTTCCCCGTTCCGTCCGGAGAGCCCGGCAGACGCACGCGCGGCCGGGGTTGCGATGATTTACCAGGAGCTCTCCCTCGCCCCGCATCTGAGTGTCGCGGCGAACGTGCTCCTTGGCGTGGAGCCCACGCGGTGCGGCGTACTGCGGCTCGCCCAAATGCGTGAACGTGCCCGCGCCGCCTTGGTGGAACTGGGGCGCCCGGACATCTCCCCTGATGCCCGCGTCGACACCCTTCCCATCGCCGCCCGGCAGCTTGTCGAAATCGCCCGCGCCATCGCGCTCGGCAGCCGCGTGCTCGTGCTTGACGAGCCCACCAGCAGCCTGGCCGCGCACGACGTGGAACGCCTCTTTGCCCTGCTGCGGCGCCTGCGTGCGGACGGCCACGCAATCATCTACATCTCCCACTTCCTCGAAGAGGTGCGGGAGATCTCGGACCGCTATACCGTCCTGCGGGATGGCCGCAGCGTTGGCGGCGGCGATACCGCCACGTCCTCGCCGGCCCGGATCATTGCCGACATGGTGGGCCGCGAGGTGAAGGACCTCTACCCGCGCTCACAGCGCACGCCAGGCGAGGTGCTGTTGAGCCTTACCAACGTGGGAGGCCGGACCAAACCGGCGTGCGCCTCGCTCGCCGTGCGGCGCGGCGAGGTGGTCGGCATTGCGGGACTCGTTGGCGCGGGTCGCACAGAGCTTTTGCGCACCGTGTTTGGGCTCGAGCCCGTTGCACGCGGGGAAATCCGCGTCGGCGCATACACGGGGCAGGCGTCCCCGGCCACACGCTGGCGCCAGGGCCTCGGCCTTGTGACCGAGGA
This sequence comes from uncultured Opitutales bacterium, assembly GCA_964593675.1. Taxonomy (GTDB): domain Bacteria; phylum Verrucomicrobiota; class Verrucomicrobiia; order Opitutales; family CAZQIE01; genus CAZQIE01. Next base: position 3,317 of record CAZQIE010000037.1, on the reverse strand, counting down.
CCGCAAGCGCGAAGGACTCGCCCTCGGACTTTCCATCGCCGAAAACCTCACCCTTTCACGGCTCGAGGGCCTCGGTCCCGGCGGCCTCGTTCTGCCCTCGAAACAGGACGCCGCGTGCCTGCCTTGGCTCCGCAAACTTCGCGTGAAGTGCCGGGAACCCCGCCAACGCGTGGGCGAGCTCTCGGGAGGGAACCAGCAAAAAGTGGCGCTCGCGCGGCTGCTGCACCACGACGTCGACGTCCTCCTGCTGGACGAGCCGACCCGGGGGATTGATGTGCAGGCCAAAGCCACGTTATACGCGTGCATCGACGCGCTCGCCCTCCAAGGCAAAGCCATCCTTGTAACCAGCAGCTATTTGCCCGAACTCCTCGGCATCTGCGACCGCCTCGCCGTCATGTGCCGCGGCACGCTGGGCGAAGCCCGGCCCGTGGCTGAATGGGACGAGCACACCATCATGCACGAAGCCACCGGCGCCACCGCCGAAGCCCTCACCTCTGTTCCATGACTGCCACGGTCACCACCGAAGCCCCAAAACCCGGCCTTGCCCGCCTGCTCCGGAAGCTCGGCCCCCTCGCGGGACTGGCCTGCGTGTTCACGCTCTTCGCCTGCCTGCGCCCCGACACCTTCCTCAGCGCCGACAACCTCCAGATCATGGTCTTGCAGACTGCGGTCGTCGGCACCGCGGCGCTGGGCATGACGCTTGTGATCGCAAGCGGCGGCATTGACCTCTCCGTAGGTTCAGTAATCGCCCTGACCACGGTTTCCATCGCGACCGCTCTCAGCGCGGGCACGCACGCGGCTGTTGCCATCGCGGCAGGCATCGGCACCGGTAGCCTGTGCGGGCTCGTTACCGGGCTGCTGGTCACGCGCCTCAAGCTCTCGCCATTCATCGCGACACTCGGCATGTGGGGCGCCGTGCGCGGGGCGGCAAAGGGACTCGCAGGCGAGCAGATGGTCGTGCCCCCCACCACCTGGCTGAACCAGTTGCTCACGCCACTGCCCGACGACCTCCAGTGGCTCCTCCTTCCCCCCGGCGTATGGCTGCTGCTCCTTCTGGCCGTAATGGTAGCCGCGCTCCTGCGCTATACAAAGCTGGGCCTCCATATCTTCGCGATCGGTTCGAACGAGGAGACGGCCCGGCTCTGCGGTGTGGGCGTCGAGAAGACGAAGCTCCTGGTGTACCTGCTCGGTTCCGGGCTGGCGGGCGTCGCCGGCCTCCTGCAATTCTCCTACCTCACCGTCGGCGATCCCACCACTGCGGCCGGCCTTGAACTGGACGTGATCGCCGCAGTCGTCATCGGCGGTGGAAGCCTCTCCGGCGGCGAAGGCTCCGTGCCAGGCAGCCTCGTTGGAGCGTTCATCATGACGGTCGTCGCAAACGGCTGCACAAAGCTGGGCGTACCGAACTGGGTCCAGGAAATCGTGACTGCAGGCATGATCGTCGGCGCCGTCACGCTGGACCGCCTGCGGCACCGCTCACGGGGCTGATAACGTCGTCTCAACCCAAAGCATGCACATCGCCTTCCTTGCCGCCCTCTTTTTCGTCGTGGCGGTGCTGTACGCGCTCGCCGGCTTTGCGGGAGGTTCGAGCTACATCGCGCTCCTCATCGTCGCGAAGACGCCCTACAAACTCATCCCCGTGCTCAGCCTCGCCTGCAACCTTGTGGCCGGTGGCGTGGCGTGGTTCACCTACGCACGGGCCGGCCATTTCCGCTGGCTCCTGCTGCTGCCCTTCGTGCTCACGTCCGTGCCGGCAGCCTGGATCGCCGGGGCGTGGAAGATCCCCAAAGTGGGCCTGCTCTGCATCCTCGCGCCCGTGCTTCTCATTTCGGGCATACTTATGATCTGGGCGCCGAAGTGGCGGCACTCCGGAACCTTGGGCGAAGCCGCGGCCAAAGGCTGGCTCTGGGGGCTGCCGCTCGGCTGGCTACTCGGCATGCTCGCGGGCGTGACGGGCATCGGCGGCGGCATCTACCTTACGCCGCTGCTGTATTTCCTGGGCTGGGCTTCGCCCAAGCAGATCGCAGCCCTTGCAGCCGCCTTCATCACCCTAAACAGCGCCGCCGCACTCACCAGCCACCTTTGGCATTACACACAAGTCGGCGCGCTCCTGCCCTACGCGTGGCTGCCGCTGGCCGCGGGAGCCGGTGCATTGGTCGGTGCCCACTTCGGCGCAGGAAAGCTGCCGGAGCGTTGGGTGCGGATTGCCGCGGCCTCGGTCATCCTCTGGGCCGCCCTGCGCGTTGCCGCAGAGCTTATTGCCCGCAGGTGACCCACCACCTCGCCGACGCCCAGGCCCGCCTTACCGCCCGTAATCGCCCGCCACGCCGCCTCCCGAAACGGCGCGGGCGAAGCCTGGAAAACCAAGCCCCGCCCGCCGGTAGTTAGACCACGTTCGCGGCAAGCTGCCGTTTCTCATGTGACTTCCCCCCCCACCCACACCGAGGCGTGGAGGGGGGCGCTCACGCTCGCCGCAGCATCGGCCTGAGCAGCGGACACTCGGAAGGGAACCGGCGCTGGCCTGCGTACCGCGACTACTGCTCCGCCGTAATGCGGATGTCGTCGATGTCCATCGTGCCGGTGGTCCCCCACAGGCCCGGGTTCATCATCAAGTATTTCGCACCGGGACGAACCTGGAAGACCTGTTCTTTCTCGATCCAATCCTCCGTGCTCGTCCGGATGCGAATCGAGGAGCCCACATGCTTCACGTATTTCTTGTCTGCGTCCAGCCACTGGCCGTCCCACATTGCCGAATACCAGCCCTGCTCCGGACCGACCACGATGTCCTTCGTCCGTATGCGGACACTGACACGGATATTCTGCACGCCTTCCGGAATCTCCAGCGTCCCGGTAAGGAACACATTGGTTCCCGGCTTTGTGTTCGTAAGCCTCATGAAGCGGTTTCCTTCCTCCGTAACAACCTCGCACGTCGCTCCGAGACCCTTCAGGTAGGAAGGATGCGGGAGTTTCCAAAACTCAGGTTCGCCCCGCTCGTTAAGGATCTCAAAGGAACCTTCGGGGACGAGGTTCTTCGGCTCAGCAGCGACCGTGTGGGCAACAGCGCCAAGGAGCAGGAGCGCGGATGTAATGAGGGCGGGCAGCGTCTTTCTCATGTTTTTTTCCGGGATAATAGGAGGGACGCTGGCAGGCGCCCCGGTTAATCTCAGCGACTGCTTATTTTGTTCATAGGGCCCGGACCGGACAAGCGCGCCCCGCCTCCCAGCCTCACCAAAAACCGGGAACCGTTCAAAGCCTGCCCTCACTACTAGGGCCAATCGACATTTTAGACTGTACAGATTGTGACCGAGCTGTTTGAA
>CAZQIE010000036.1:0-27923 GCA_964593675.1 uncultured Opitutales bacterium | reverse complement strand
CCTGCCTCACACTCTCGGCCCTCTTCCCTCGCCAAAGTGCATAACAGGCTCTAAGGTGGACGCGACCTGGACGCCCGAGCGCGTGGACTTCATCAACAGCGACAACGAGCGTGTTGCGGTCTCGACGAAGGAAGTGCTGCCGGACGGGCGGCATTACTGGCTGCTGCGGGTGCGCGGCATGTTCTACCAGACCTTCCGCCTCTCCGACTACCCGATGGACCGCCAGCGCGTCGTGCTCATCCTGCAGGACCTTGGCCGGCCCGAATCCCAGCTCATCTTCAAAGTCTCGCCCGATTGCCGGCCCGACACGATTATTGACCTGGCATCGGAGATGCCCGGGTTTGCCATCGAAAACCCGAAGGCCCGCGTTTTCACGCACAAGGACCGGACAGACCTGGGCCTGAAACACGCGAACGGGAACACTGAGGAAAACCGGCGTTATTCGCGTTTCGAGGTGGAGCTCACGATGGTCCACAACCCGGTCACGTTCTACCTGAACTACGGGCTGCCGCTGCTGATGTGCGTGGCGTTTTCCTACATCACGCTGCTGGCAAAAAACCTTGGCAGCCAACTCACGATTGCGGGCGGCATGACGGCCTCGGTCACCGTTCTGTACATGTCGTATTCGGGTCTGCTGCCGTTTGTCGGGCACCTGAAGCTCGCGAACTTTTTCTTCCTGCTGTCCTGGGCGATCATCCTGTTCAACACGATCGGCTATGTGCTCGTCGGGCGTGCCCGCGCGGCCAAGCCGGGTTCGGAAGACCGCATCGAGCGCTTCTTCCTGATCGCAAGCCCGGTGCTGCTGCTGGCAAGCCTGTCTGTCGTGCTCACGCTGGGCCCCGCCATCACCGCGCAGCTCGAAAACATCCACCCGCGGTTTTAGGCGCGGCAGGTACGGGCTTGCTTGGCGCAACGCGGGCAGGCACTTTGGGCGAGCGCCCGCAATCACCGTGATCACGGGCGCACCGCATGACGCCCGACGCTCCGCTTCTGCTTTTGGACGCCAGCAGCCGCACCGTGCAGGTGGGACTCTGGCGCGAGGGGCGTTGGCTTGCCTACGCGGGGACGGCAGAGACCGCGCTGGAAGGGCTGTTTTCCGCGGTGAACGAGGTGCTCCACATAGGCCAGACGCCCCTTTCCGGGCTCGGGGGCTTCCTGTTTTGCGAAGGCCCGGGCTCTGTGCTTGGCATACGGCTGGCAGCCATGGCCGTCAGTACGTGGCGGGCACTTCCCGGGATGAAGACGCGCCCCGTGCTCGCATACCGCAGCACCGATCTCGCCGCCTGTCTGGTGGAACGGACGGCTCCATCCCCGTGGCCGTTCCATATCCTGACGGAGAGCCGGATGGAGCGTTGGGCCGTCCTGACCTGCCCCGCTCCCGGTCAGCGCGAGCCACTCAGGGAGGTGACGCATGAGGAGGCCGAGGCGCTTCCCGGCGCGATCTGGCACCTCAGCCAGCGCAAGGCGTGGCGTGCGGCCCCCACTCGTGCAACCTCCCTGCCGTACAGCCTTGAAAAGTGCCCGGAGGTTTTTGCCACACCTGCCCTCGTGCGGCCCATCGAAACGCCCGATGTGTTCACGGCCAGCCCCGCGGACTACCGCAAGTGGGAGCCCCAGCGCCACAGGTCGCCGGTCCACCCGGCGTCTGAGGGCGGCAGCCGCGGGCCTAAGCCATAAGGGAGGCACCGCCCAAGGCGATTCCCCGTGCAAAATCCTGAAATCACACGCGAAGACCTTTCGGAACACATCGGGGTATGTCTGCACCTCGGGCGCCTGCTGTTTGAGAACGGCGCCCATACGCACCGGGTCGTCGTAAACGTGCAGCAACTCGGGCGGGCGCTGGGTGCGGACCGCCTGCATGTGCTCGTCACCTACGAGGCCGTGCTCATCAGCACGATGAGCGGCGAAGACTTTCGGACAAAGCTCAGCAAGCCCATGACCGCACGCGCGAACATGGCCGCGCTTGCAAATATCGCGCGCCTGATGGAGCGCGTGCGCAGGGGGGAAGTGACCGATGCCCGGGAGATTGACGCCGAGCTGCACCGCATCGAGTCGTCGCCCCCGCCCTACCCTCCGTGGCTGCTCGCGCCGATGATCGGGGCCGGCTGCGCTGCCCTGTGCCGCGTGTTCGGCGGGGACTGGGGCGGCACGGTGGCGTGCTTCTTCGCGGCCGTGGTGGCGGCTTTCATGCGGTGGGCGCTGCTGAAGCGTCAGGTAAACCCGCATCTCATGACGTTCCTCTGCTCGTTCACGGCGTGCGCGCTCACGGCGCTGTGCGTGAAGGCGGGCTGGAGCGAAACGGCGGCTGCGACGATCGCGTGCTCCATCCTCTTCCTCATGCCCGGACTTCCCCTGCTTAACGCCGTGGAGGACCTGATCCAGAACCACATTGTCGTGGGCGTCGCACGCGGAGCCTTCGGGCTGCTTGTCATTTTTGCCGGCTCGCTGGGTCTCGTACTGGCGCTGGACATCGTGCACCTCGACCTGAGCACGACCTTGCCGCCCCCCTCACCCGGCATAGACGGCCTCAAGCTGATTGAGCTCGGGACGCTGGGGCTGGTCGTGGGGGCGGGCTTTGCCACCGCCTTCAGCGTGCCCGGCCGTTACCTGCACCTTTGCGCGCTCGCCGCTGCCGTCGCCCTGGCCTCCCGCGGCTTCTTCATGCAGCTCGGGCTTGGCGTGGAAGTCGCGTCGTTCACGGGCGCGCTGCTCGTGCGGCTTTTGAGCGAAGTGCATTTCCGCAGGCTGCACGTGCCAGCCACGGTGTTCACGGTTCCCGGCGTGATCTCCATCGTTCCGGGGCGCCTCGCGTATTTCTCGATCGTCGGGTTCATGGAAATCGGGCGCATGACCCCCGTCGTAAGCCACGAGGCCCTGTTGACGACGCTCGGGCTCACGGTGTCCACGGTGCTCGTTGTTTCGGGGCTGGCTGCGGGCGTCGGCCTTCCCTCGCTCCTGCTTTTCCGGGACCGTCCTGACCTCTGAGGCACGCCGCACGCGGGTCAAAAATGTTCGGGGCTTCGGGTTGACCGGGCAGGAACCTAACGATAACAAAGAATCCAGGCTCAAAAGCGGCGCCCGGCCCGGTGGCCAGCTCCTGCCTTTGGGCCTCCTACCTTACACCATGCCACCCCCACTTCCGCCCCGGTTGCCGGCGGGCGGGCACCTTCGGGCCATGATCGGCGCCGCTGTTGTGCTGTTCGCCGTCTTGTTCGTACCCATCTTCGTGTGGTATTTCTGCCGCATCGAGGTAGAGCCCGGCGAAATAGCCGTGCTGATAAAAAAGACAGGCGAGGACCTGCCGTCCGGCCAGATTATGGCTCAGAACGCCGACCAGAAAGGCATACAGCCCCAGGTGCTTTCGGAAGGCCGGTATTTCTACAACCCGTATAGCTGGGATTGGGAAATCCACGAGATCACGGACATTCCGGCGGGCAAGCTGGGCGTGATCACGCGGCGCCACGGCAAAGCGCTCGAAGGCGGGCGGATCGTCGCCAGCGACGGCGAGCGCGGAATCGCGGAACGCGTCCTGACCCCCGGCAAGTACCGCATCAACCCATACGCCGAAATCGTCGAGGAGTTCGACGCCATCAACGTCAGGCCCGGCCATGTGGGCGTGGTGACTTCCCTCGTCGGCAAGGACGTCCTCTCGGACGGCGTGCCGCAGCAGCAGCGGAACACATTCCTCGTCGCACAGGGGATGAAAGGCGTCGTCCCGGAAGTGCTCGACCCCGGCACCTATTACCTCAACCCGTACCTTTACAGCGTCACGGAGGTGAACCTGCAAAGCCAGCGCTTCGAAATGAGTGGCTCGGACGCCATCGAGTTCCTCACGGTGGACGGCTTCAACGTGCGCGTCGAAGGCACCATCGAATTCAGCATCCGGCGCGACCAGGCCGCCTTCATCACGCACCGCGTGGGCGACATGGATGATGTGGTGAAAAAGGTCATCCTGCCGAGGGCCCGCGGGTTTTCCCGCATCGAAGGCAGCAAGCAGCCCGCCGTAAATTACATCGTGGGCGAAACGCGCCAGAAGTTTGAGGACAACCTGCGCGAGCACCTGCGCGAAAATTGCGAGCTTTGGGGCGTGACCGTCCACTCCGTGCTGGTCCGCAGCATCATCCCGCCGGACGAGATTGCGCGGGTGATCCGCGAGCGCGAGGTGGCCGTCCAGAACGCCCGCAAGTATGAGCAGCAGATTGCACAGGCACGGTCCAAGGCGGAACTGGCGCGGCAGGAGATGCTGGCTCAGCAGAACCGCGAGAAGGTGGAAGCCGAGACTGCGCAGATCCTGGCTGTCATCAACGCCGAGCGCGACCAGGCGGTGAAGCTCACCGCTGCACAGCGGGAGCTGGATGTCGCGCAGATCGAGCGTCAGGCCGCAGACTTCCAGGCGGAGGCGATGCTCGTGCAGGCGCGTGCCGAGCGTGACGTCATCCGCTTGAGCAACGAGGCCAAAGCGTCCGTCGCGAGCGCGCAGGTGCGCGCGTTGGGCGGGGGCCTTTTCGCCGCAAGGAACGCATTTCTCAAAAAGGTGGGGCCGCGCGTCTTCACGGTTGTGGCGGATGACAGCCCGCAATCGTTCGGTGCGCTTCTGCAGGCATTCCTAAACACCACGCCCGGAGCCGCCATTCCGGCGAAAGGAGGCAAAAATGACTAAGAGCTTCATCAAAGCCGCGCTCCTGGGCGCCTTTGTCCTGTTTCTCGGCTGGTTCATCTGGACGTGGGGCTTCTGCCGCGTGTATGTCCCGCCCGGATACATGGGTGTCGTGACCGCGAAGGTGGGCGACCCGCTGCCGCCGGGAGAGATCCTGGCGAAGAAGGGCCAGCTTGGCGTCCAGGAGGACGTGTTGGGAGAAGGCCGCCACTTCCTCGACCCGTTCTCCTACGACGTGGAAATCACGCCGGTGGTCAACGTGCCGCCGGGCAACATTGGCATCGTCACCTCCAAAGTCGGCGCGGACCTGCCTCCGGGCGAATTTCTTGCGGCCAAGGGCCAGAAGGGCATCTGGCGCGAAGTCCTCGGGCCGGGCGCCTACCGCATGAACCCGCAAGGCTACAATGTGGAGGTCATTCCCGCCGTTTCGATTCCCGTGGGCTTCGTGGGCGTCGTGACGTCCCTTTCCGGAACGCAGGCACCCGCAGGCGCCTTCGCGGGCCCAAACCAGAAGGGTGTGCGCGAAGACGTGCTCCAGCCAGGCCTCTACTACATCAACCCGAAGGAACTGAAGGTCGATGTGCTTGAAATCGGCGTAAACCAGGTTTCGCTGCTTGGCGCCGAAGGCAGCAAGGTGCTCACAAAGACCCACCTGGCCTCGCAGAACCAGGCCGTCGCGCAGCTTGAAAACCGCATCCTGGCGGACCAGCAAAAGAGCCGCGAATCCTACCAGGCGGAGAAGACGGAGAAGGGCAAAGACTCCCTCCTGTTCGCCCCGTTGCTCGGTCGCAGCGTGTCTTCCTACAGCGGCGAACGCGAAACGGGTGAATCCCCGCGCCCGCGTCCCGCAGCAAAGGACCGGAAGAAGGAGCTGCCGGCACCTGCGGCGAAACGGCCCGACACGCAAGGCGGCGAAGTCCCGCCCCAACACCTGGGACGGTTTGTGGAGTTTCCGTCGCGCGACGGCTTCGAAATCACGCTCGACATGACCGTTGAGTTTGAGCTCCTGCCGAAGAACATCGCGTGGGTATTCCGCAGCTATGGCGACCTGCCCGCGGTCGTGGACAAGATCCTGATGCCGCAGATCCAGTCGATCTCACGCCTCAAGGGCTCCGCCTACCGGGCCAAGGACTTCATCGTCGGCGAAGGCCGGGCGCAGTTCCAGAACGACCTCAAGAACGCGCTGGCCTCGACGCTGGATGAAAAGAACCTCCTCGTCCACAACGCGCTCATCCGGCACGTGGGCGTTCCCAATGAGATTCTCGATCCGATCCAGAAGGCGAGCATCGCTGTTGAGGAAGACCTCACTAACAAGGAAAAGCAGAACACGGCGAAAAAGCAGGCCGAGCTGAACACGGAGATGAGCCTGATCTCGCAAAAGGGCCAGCAGGTGGGCCAGGAGACGCAGAAGCTGAAGGCCGAGATCAAGGCGAACCAGGAACGCGAGGTTGCGCGGCTGGCCGCTGACACGATCCGCAAGAGCGCGGAAGTGGAGCAACGGATCGCGCAGGTGCGCGCCGACACATCACTGAAGCTCGGTGCCGCGAAGGCCGAAACCGTGCGCCTTGTTGAGGGTGAGAAAGCCAAGGGGACGGCGCTCATGTCAGAAGCCTTTGGCGACCCGCTGGCGTACAACCTCTATGAGTTCACCCAAAGCCTGAACCCGGACATCAAGGTGAACATCCTGCACTCCGGGCAGGGCACGTTGTGGACGGATATCAAGGGCGCTTCTGTGGGCGAAGTCGGAGGCGCCACAATCCTCACCAAGTAGACGCCCCAAAAGCGCAGTCAAGCGGCCGTCCGGACCCCCGGGCGGCCGTTTTGCTTATGGGGCCAAGAACCGCGGCTAGTGCCGGCAGAACCACGGGTTTTGGCTCGACCGGGCATGCGTTCGGACCTTCACTTTTCGCAGGAGAGCCCTTCCCTTCCCGGCGGCGCGGTGACTGCGCCCCCCCCTACCTCCCACCAGCCACACCCATGCTGAAGCTCGAAGCCATGTTCGGGGACAATGCCGTCCTGCAACGCGACGTCCCCATCCCCGTCTACGGTACGGCGCCCGCCGGCCAGTCCGTATCCGTTGAACTCGGTGGCCGCGTCGCCACCACGGCTGCGGGCCCCGACGGTCATTGGACGGCCACCCTCCCCGCCTTCCGCGCGGGCGGCCCTTACACGCTCAAAGTATCCTCCGGCACAGAAGAGCTTCAGTGCCGGAACGTGCTCATTGGCGACGTCTGGTTCTGCTCCGGCCAGTCCAACATGGAGTGGACGATGAAGCAGCTCGAGCACGCCGAGGCGGACCGCGACATCGCGGAGGCCTATGATCCGCAACTGCGCGTGTTCACCGTTTTCCGCGCCGTCGGCTTCCGCGAGCTTACCGAAGGCTGCGGCCGGTGGGCCACCTGCGAGCCGGAAAACGTGCCCGGGTTCTCCGCCGTCGCCTATTACTTTGCGCGCCACATACGCCCGGTTGTCGGCGTCCCTGTGGGCCTCGTGGTGGCCGCGTGGGGCGGCTCGCCCATCGCGCCGTGGCTGCCGCGCGACACGATAGCACACACCCATGCTTTCGCGCATCTGAACCGCTCCCTGCTGTCGCTGGAAAACGACACCGTGAACGGCAAAAACCGCGAAGCGAACCACCCCCGTAATCACGCCGGTTTCTACGTGGACACGGGCAACGAGGGCGAAGGCAAGGGCTGGGCAAAGGTGGACTTTGATGACAGCGCCTGGCAGGAGCTGATGCTGCCGATGTACTGGCAGGAAATCGGCATGTTCTTCAACGGCGCCGTATGGTTCCGCAAGACCCTCAACATCCCGGAGAGCTGGGCGGGCCAGAAGCTTGTTCTCGAACTGGGGGCGGTGGACGATTTCGACACCACGTATTTCAACGGGCAACTCGTCGGCAGCGTCGGCGCGGACGATCCGAACGCTTTCATCAAGGGGCGGAAGTACCCCGTCCCCGCCTCCCTCGTCACGGCCGGCAAGGCTGTCGTGGCGACGCGGGTATTCGACCATTTCGGGAACGGCGGTGTCGTGGGGCCCGCGCCCGCCATGCGCATCTACCCCGAAGGCCGCGTAAGCGAAGCAATCGGGCTCGGCCATGTGGCGTGGCGCATGCATGTGGAGCGCGCCATCACGCCGTGGCTCTCGAGCACGCTAAGCAGCGGCCCTTCCATGCAGTACAATGGCATGGTTTATCCCTACACCCGCTCCGCCATCAAGGGCGTGCTCTGGTACCAGGGCGAAAGCGACACCTCCCGCGCACAATTCTACCGCACGCTCCTGCCGGCCCTGATCGACGGCTGGCGAAACGCGTGGAAGAACCCGGACCTCCCCTTCTACTTCGTCCAACTGGCGAACTACAAGGACCCCAGCCCCGAGCCCGGCCCCGATGACTGGGCGGAACTGCGCGACGCGCAACTCTACACCCTGCGCCGCGTGCCGCACACGGGCATGGCGGTTACGATCGACGTGGGCGACGCGAAAGACATCCACCCGCGCAACAAGCGTGAAGTCGGCCGCCGCCTCGCCCTCATCGCGCTTGCTGACGTCTATGGCCGCTCCGGCGCGTATTCCGGCCCGATCTACCGCAGCCATGAAATCAAGGACGGCGCAGCCCGGATAAGCTTTGACCACGACGCAGGCCTGCGCGCCCGAAACGGGTCGGACCTCAAGGGCTTCGCCATCGCCGGTGAGGATCGCGTCTTCCACTGGGCGGACGCGCGCATTGAAGGCTCGGCCGTCGTGGTGAGCAGCCCGAAGGTTGCGGACCCGAAAGCCGTGCGGTACGGTTGGCAGAGCAACCCCACCTGCAATCTCGAAAATGCGTCGGGCCTTCCGGCCTCGCCCTTCCGCACCGACGACTGGCCCGGCGTCACCCACGGCGCCTAGCCCCACGCACCGAGCGCCCTGCATCATGACGTCTCCCGCGCCCAGCGCCGCCGCCACCCACCCCATCACCGTGCTGATGGTGGACGACCAGCCAATGCTCGGGGAGGCCGTGCGGCGGATGCTCGCCGAGCACAAGGACATCACCTTCCACTTCTGCAGCGACGGCACAAAGGCCATTCAGGAAGCCATGCGCCTGAAGCCCACCGTCATCCTGCAAGACCTGGTGATGCCCGAAATCGACGGCCTGACCCTGGTGAAGTTCTTCAAGCAAAACCCGGCCACCCGGGACGTCCCGATGATCGTGCTGTCATCGCGTGAGGAGCCGAAGGTAAAGTATGAGGCCTTCCAGAACGGCGCGAACGACTACATGGTGAAGCTGCCCGACAAGCTGGAAGTCGTGGCACGCGTCCGCTACCACAGCCGGGCCTACATCACGCTGCTGGAGCGCAACCAGGCGTTCCAGGAACTCCTGAAAAGCCAGGAAGCCCTGAAGCGCGACCTTGAGGACGCCGAGCGCTACGTGCGCTCGCTTTTCCCCGAAACCGGCGACCTGCGCGGCATCCGGGCCGACTGGGCGTACGTGAGTTCCACCGAGCTTGGGGGCGACGCCTTCGGCTACCAGTGGCTGGATGCCGAGCATTTCGCGGTATACCTGCTGGACGTGTGCGGCCACGGCGTAGGTGCAGCCTTGCTCGCCGTAGCCGCCCTCAACGTCCTCCGGTCCAACGCGCTCTCCGGCGTAAACCTCACCGAGCCCGCAGCCGTGCTCGCGGCCCTGAATGAGCGGTTCGACATGGACACCCAAGGCGGCAAGTACCTGACGCTCTGGTACGGCGTTTACCACAAGCCCACCCGCACCCTCCGCTACGCTTCCGGCGGACACCCGCCCGCCGTCCTTGTGCCCCCCGGCGCTCCCGCGTCCATACTGGCTGTGCGGCCCGGCATGGTGATCGGAGGCATGCCCGGCGCAAGTTTTGATACCGCCAGCACCGTCATTGCGCCCGGCTCACGCCTCTACATCTTCAGCGACGGAGTTTACGAAGTGGACCTTCCCGACGATCGGGGAATGATGACGCTGGAAACGTTCGCGGACGAGCTCGCCAGGCCCGACGCAGGCGCCAAGCGAAAGGTCGACGCCATGTTTGAGTTCTCGCGCATGGCCCACGGCGGACGTCAGCTCGACGACGACTTTTCCCTCATCGAACTCCAGTTTTCCTGACCTTCGCGCCATGAAATGGGTTTTTCGGAACGACCTTTCCGAGCTGGGCCGGCTGGCATCTGAGCTGGAAGCTTTTGCCGAGGCGCACAGCCTGGACCCCGGTCTGACCCACGCCTTCAACCTGTGCCTCGACGAAATCATCACCAACATCATCAGCTACGGCTTTGAAAAGGACGCCGGTGCGCAGGAGATTGAAGTGGAGATGCACGTTGCGGGAAGCGAGGTCCGGGCGTGCGTGCGGGACCACGGGAAGCCCTTCAATCCCCTCACCGAAACGAAGGCGCCGGACCTTGATGCGCCCCTCGAAGAACGCGAGATAGGCGGCCTGGGCGTGCATTTCCTCAAAAACCTGATGGATGGCTGCGTTTACTGCCGCAAGGGCGACGTCAACGTCCTGGAAATGCGCAAAAAGCTTCCCTGAATCAGCTTCGCAAAAAGTGCCCTCCCCGCGCTGGCGCGTGGCTTCGGGCACCCACGCTCGCGCACCTCCGGGGTGAACGGCAAGCTGAAGTTCTGCGCTCAAGCCGCAAAAACCGGGTCCTTGGTGTAAAATTTCGATGAAATTTTTCCACCAACCTTCGCGACACATAGGGCCTGGAGGCCCTATACACCAAGGAACAAGGCCCCGGCGACCATACCCACAAATACGGATATGAAATATACATGAAAAAACCGAACCAGCATTTACCGGGTATTACCACGATCGATCAAACAATCTTGCGCCCCTGGCCCTGATCCGGCATAAGTTTAGCTTTGTAGGATTATCGGGTCAGCACGCTGCAAGAAATGCCCCTCTCGATTTTTAAGCCCGGCAAAAAAGTGACCGCCCTCCTGGCGGCCGCCGGGTTGGCTTGTGCCAGCGTCGGGCAAGCCCAGTCCTACGAGTGGAACAGCACCTCCGGTGGTAACTGGTCCAGAAACAACTGGACGCCCGCGGCACCGTCGAAGACGGGCCCCGATGGTGTGGACGTGGACGTGACGTTCGGGACCTACTTGCTCTACAGCAGCAACATCCGCCTCCAGAACAACACGCGCACCCTTGGCAGCGCCCTCTTCAACAACACCGCCGCCAGCTACAACATCACCGGCGGCACGCTCAATTTCCAGGCCACCAGTGGGCAGGCGGACGTTACGGTCCTCTCGGGCTCGCACACCCTGTCCGCAGCCCTGCGCACCTCGAGCGACCTTCTCGTCACGCAGAACGGCTCCCTCCTTACTGTTTCGGGGTCCTTGGCCAACCAAGGCCACCAGCTTACCTTTGGCGGCAGCGGCCAAACCACCGTCAGCGGCAGCATCAGCGGGACGGGCAGCCTCGTCAAAGTCGGTCCCGGCACCCTCCTTCTGACCGCCTCCAACACTTACACCGGGACCACGACGGTGAGCGCCGGCACGCTCACCCTGGCGGCGGGCACCGGCACTGCGCTGGGTGGGACGAGCGCCGTGGTTATCAACGGCGGCACGCTCCTGCTCAACAACGACAACCAGATCAACAACGCCGCGACCATTACGCTTGGTGGCGGCACGCTCAGCACCGGCGGGTATGACGACACGGTGGGCACCCTCACGCTCACCTCAAGCTCCGTCATCGACCTCGGCTCGAGCACGGGCAGCAACCTCTACTTCGCCGGCAGCGCGGCGCAGTCGTGGAGCAGCAGTGCCCTCCTGACCATCCAAGGCTGGAGCGGCAGCTGGTCGGGCGGCGGGGCAGACCGTATTTATTTCGGCAATTCGCCCTCCGCGCTCACCTCCGCCCAGATCTCCCAGATCCGCTTCGTGAACCCGACTGGCGCGGGCGCGGGCACCTACTACGCGACGCTCCTGAGCACGGGCGAACTCGTGCCCACCCTCATCAGCCCCGTTCCTGAGCCCTCCACCATCATCGGCGGCGCAGGCGTGGTGCTCTTGCTCGGGTGGGACGGCTACCGGCGCTACCGCAAGGCGAAGCAGGCCAAAGAAGCCGCCACCAAGATGAAGGCGGCGTAGCCCGCACGCACGCAGCCCCAAGTTACCGCGCGCGATGCTTCCGTTTGCGCACCGGCCCGGAAGGTCCATAGCGGCGCATCCCGTTATTTTTGTCGCGCGGAGAGCACGCGGCAAAGTTAAGTCGGGGTCCTTCATGGAGCTTTTTCGTCCACGCCAACGCGAGAAGGGAGCGGCCACACTCCCTTCAGTCTGCGCATGCAGCAAGCCGAAGAAAAACGGCACTGGCGGCGCGAACATCGCGCAGCCGAGGCACGCGCCCAGGCGTTTTCCCGCCCCCTGCTGCTCACCTGTAGCAAAAGTGCTCGGGCAAGAAAGAAGAAGTTATGGGGCTTGTGCGGAAGGCCAAGGCCTGTCTATAACGTGCGCCTTCCCATGCAAAACCAAACCGCACAACCCTTAATGGAAACCCGGATCGTCATGTCCGACCCGACCGCCCTCGGCGTGTTCGGCCTGGCGATGGTCACGCTCGTCGCAGGCGCCCAAAAGATGGGCTGGACGACGGGCACGGAGTACCTGATTCCGTGGGCCATGTTCCTCGGCTCGATCGCCCAGCTCTGGGCCTCGACCATCGACTTCAAGAAGAACAACTACTTTGGCGCGATCGTCCTCGGCGCTTACGGCCTGTTCTGGATGGCCGTGTCCCTGCACTGGGCGATCCAGCTCGGCTGGATCGGCACCCTCAGCGCCAACGCCGACTCCCGCTCGCTCGCCTTCGCGTGCTTCGGCTACACGATCTTCTCGATCTTCGTGATGATCGCGTCGTTCGAGGCCAACAAGGTTTTCGCGGCCATCCTCGTGCTCATCAACGTGCTGCTCCCGGCCCTCGGGCTCGGCATCCTCGGCGTGCAGCCGGCGATCATGAAGCCGCTGGCCGCCTACTCGGAACTCGGCATCTCCGCGCTCAGCTTCTACGCCGCCGGCGCCGTGTTCCTGAACAGCTACTTTGGCCGCGTGATCCTGCCCCTCGGCAAGCCCTTTGGCTTTATCCAGAAGGGCCCCATCCAGGTCGCGCCCGCCAAGTAAGCGGCCCCCGCGCACTACCGGCGCGAGACCGCACGGCTCGCGCCCAAAGGACCGATCCTGCCCTCCGCAGGGTCGGTCTTTTTTTTGTCCAGTCCACGCCCGGCGGCCACCACCTAACGCGCCACGCGCCCGCCCCCATTACGCAGCCTCTTCAAGAGGACGCTTCCCCGTTACGTTGACTCCCTCGCCCGCGCCAAACGCGGAGGATGGGGCGCCCACGCTTGCCGCGGCCTCGGCGCACGCGACTACTTTTAGAGAACTGTCCAGGCCGTGCTGGAGAAAGAAACGATCCACGGCGGCGTGGCTTGCCTCAACGTCGCCACGCGTGGCACCTTGATATAAACCAGCTCTACAAAGCGCCATGCTCCGCCGACTCCGCACGCTTGCCCTCTGCCTCGCCGCGCTCGCTGCCGCGGCCTGCGCCGGCAACGCGGCTCCCTCCGGTAACCGTCTTTGCCGCCGCGTCGCTCTCCGACAGCCTCGCGGAGATCGCGCGCGCATTCGAAGCCACCCACCCCGGAACCCCGGTCATCCTGAATTTCGCTGGCTCCCAAAAACTTCTGGCCCAGCTTCGTGCCGGCGCCACGGGCGATGTTTTCGTCGCCGCCGACCTCACGAAAATGCGCGAGGCCACAGACGCCGGCCTTGTAGACGGACGTCGCTCCCGCGTGTTCGCCAGCAACCGCCTGGTCCTCGCCTGCTACGCGAAACGCTGGCCCGCCGACGCTACCGTGACCCGCCTCGCGCAGCCCAGAGTCTCCCTCGTCCTCGCCCACCCCTCCGTGCCCGCGGGAGCCTACGCGCGTGAGGCCTTAGCCCGCCTTGGCGACACCTTCTCACGCGCCGCGCAGGAGAACGTCGTTTCCCTCGAACTGAGCGCAAGGGCGGTCCTGACAAAAGTCGTCCTCGGTGAAGCCGATGCAGGCATCGTGTACGAAACCGACCTGCACGGTGTGGACCACGCGAAAGTTCACAGCGTGCCGCTGCCCGCTGAAGTTCAGCCACGAATCGAATACACCGTCGCGCCCCTCAAAGCCGCCCCAAACCCGACTGGTGCCGACGCCTTTGCGCGCTTCCTGCTTTCTGAAAAGGCCCAGAGCCTCCTGCGTCGCCACGGCTTCTTGCCGGCACCCGCCACCCCCTGACACGGGGAAAAGAAAAAAAGTGGGTCGGGTGGGATTCGAACCCACAACCGATGGCTTAAAAGGCCACTGCTCTACCATTGAGCTACCAACCCGTGTGAAGCTTTGAAAAGGAAAGGCTTGTCGCGACCTGGCGCAAGCAAATCTTGCACCCCCACCACGCCAAGGCCAGGCCGAGCCATGATAATCTCCCAAGGCACGTCAGAAGTTTCGGTACTACTCACCGGGACGTACGGCCATCCGCCGGGCGCCGGTTTGCAATGTCGATGGCCCTTTCGTGGCTTCTCCGTTCAGCAAGAGCGTGGGGCGTGCCGGTCGAAGCGGGGCTTTCGAGGCGCTTTTTGCGGGCACCTGCGCCCTGTTATTACCCCAGTAGCCCGTTGAAGGCACCGCGCTGCCAGGCGGCGTGAAGCACGAGGGCCCAGACGCAGCCGGCCAGGACGATGGCAAGCAGGACGGCCGCGCTCCCGATGTCCTTCGCGCGCTTTGCGCAGGGATGAATGCCGCGGGAAACGTAATCGACCGTGTTTTCGATGGCCGAGTTGAGCAGTTCGACGATGGGCACAAAGAACACGGCGGCGGTGAGGGCCGCCTTTTCCAGCCCGGCCAGGGGCAACAGGAGCGCCAGCGGCACGAGTGCGGCAGCCACGATCATTTCGAGCCTGAACGCCTCCTCGCCCCGCCAGGCCGCGGCAAGGCCTTCGCACGAGAACCTGAAAGCACGGACCAGCCGCCGCACGCCCCGGGCATGGGGGGTCTTCGGTGCGTCGTCCGGCCTTGCGCCCGCGGGCTGTTTCCCTTCTGCGGCGCTTTCCGAAAGTGAGGAGGTCGGCATGGCAGAGAACTTGGTGACTCGCCCAAAGGACGCAATTCAGACCGTTCGGGAGTCCCCGCTCACCGTTCCGCCAACCATTGAGCCCTCGGCTTCCGCGATCCCACGCTTTGCCAACGCCGCGTATCGTTCCAGTAACCTGACGGCCTCGACGGGGCCCCTTTCCTCCGCCAGCGCTTCCGAAGCAGCCTTCGCCGCAGCGCGGATTCTCGCGCTTTGCTCCACACTTCGCACGCGCGACGGCAACTGCTCCGGCCACGTTTTGCGAGGTATAACGACCCCTACCTTCAGGCGCCTGATTTCTGCCCCCCAGAAGGCCTGATCCGCGATGTGGGGAATTATCACCTGCGGGACACCCGCATGCAACACGGACGCCGTGGTCCCCGCCCCGCCGTGGTGGATCACACAGGAGGCATGTCGGAAAAGCTGGTCATGCGATACCCGTCCGACGACCTTGATGTTAGGCGTGAGTAATTCAACTGACAGCCCTGCCCAACCGCTCTGGATGATGATTTTGCGGTCCTTCGGCCACCGGGACAGGAAGCGGTGCATGACGGAATGGGTTTCATCGAAAGTCACGCTCCCAAAGGTCAGCACAGGCACGCGCCCGCCTGCGGTGAAGGCTTGAAGCTCACGTTCCAGTCCAGGGTCTTCCTTTTCCTGCCAGCGCAGATAGCCGGTGAACGCAAACCGGCTCTCCGCGCGCCAACGCCGCCCCATGAGGGCAGGCGATACGGCAACCAGTTCAAGGTCCGCTGGTTCTGTCAGGAACCCCTTGGATGCCGGCAGGTTCTGCTGCCGGAAAAACGTTCCGCATACGGTGTTTAGGGCGACGTCCACGGCCGTGCTCGCAAGTCGCCAGCAAAGCCGGTTCCAACGCTTTTGGATGAAGGCGGGAAGAAACCGCAGGCGCGGAAACCCTTCCGGCGGGACACGTGGCGTGGGAACAAGGTTGTGGCAAAACGCGAAGGCTGCAAAGGGAACTTGGTGGCGAGCCGCCACATGACGCAGGTGCGGAAAGAAGTATGAGCCGACCATCACATCGGCGTCGCGCACGGCGGCGTCGAGGCGGCCCACCACCTCGCCCATGAAAGGCAGGGCGCCGCAATAGATGTGGATGAGTTGGAGGAGGGGGAAGCGTTTGCGGCTGAGCTCGCGCATGAACTCAGCGAACAGCTCGCGCTCCCAGTACGGTGGCAACTCAACAAACTCGAGACCCGCGCGCTCAATTTCTTCACGGTACAGCGGAGCCGTGGCATAGCGAACGTGGTGACCCGCCTCACGAAGGGCCCGGCCAAGGCCGATAAGCGGAAAAATGTCGCCCGTGGAGCCGTGGGAAGTAAGCAGGATGCGCATGGCGCTTACGCCTCCTGGAGGTCAGCTACGTCCTTCAGGCGATGAAGCGCAGAGCCGACCAATCCGGTTCCGTCTCATCGCTCAACGTGTGCGGTTCCGCCGACGAACCCGCCACTTCGGCAAGCCGGTGACAGAACGCTGCATATGTTAGAATTTCGAACCTCCCGTCCTCGTGCTCAACCAGCGCGGTCAGCGACTCTACCCAGTCCCCCGAATTCAGGTAATGCACGCCCCCTATACGCTTGTCCTCGGGGGTGTGAATATGGCCGCAGATTACGCCGTTGCAGCCGTGCTTGCGCGCGAGTTTCTGGATGTGCTCCTCGAACCGGCTTATGTGGCTGACCGCGGACTTTACTCGCGCCTTGATGGCCTTGCTTATGGAGTAATACCCGAGTCCGCGCCAGTTGCGATACAACTGGTAGACCCTGTTCAGCCGCAATAGCCACTGGTAGCCAATGTCGCCCAGGATGGCCAAGGCCTTCGAGTGGGTGATCACGGTATCGAAGACATCGCCGTGAATGACGAGATACCGTCCCGCAGGCGATTCATGGATGTAGGCGTCCCCGATTGTCAGATTATCCAGCGACAGGGGCAGCACTTTGCTCAGGATATCGTCGTGGTTGCCGCGCAAGTAAACCACCCGCGTGTCGCGCTTTTCGATGAGCTTGAGGACCTTGCGGATGAAGCGAGTGTGTGCCTTTGTCCAGCCGCCCTTGCGGCTCAGGCTCCAGACGTCGATGATGTCGCCATTGAGGATCAGGGTCTCGGACCGCGTGTGCTTGAGGAAGTGGTTTACTTCGTCGATTTTGCAGTCGGGCGTTCCGAGGTGAACATCCGACAGAACGATAGTGCGGAACTTGAGGGCCGGTTTCATATCAAAGGGTGAGTAGAAGGAACGTTTGTAGGGGACGGCGCAAAGGCAGCTTGGGCGTTGGACCGCAGCACTTCCTCCACGCCTTTCAGGTACCCGCGAACGACGCCGTCCCAGGTGAGGGTGCGCCCCGTAGCGGCCGCAGACTTGCGGAGCTCTGACCACTTGTCGCGCCCACGCAAGAGATTCACGGCGGCAGCTTTGAACGCTTCAGCGTTTCCCAGCGGCACCTTGAACCCGTTCTTGCCGGAGACGATATACTGGCCTGGTGCCGCGTAATCGTAAGCGAGCACGACCAAACCACTTGCAAGAGCCTCTGTGACCACGTTGCCAAACGTTTCCGTGACGCTTGCGAAAAGGAAGACGTCAGCTGAGGCGTAATGGGCCGAAAGTTCCGCAGGAGGAAGCGGCCCGGTAAAGATGATGTCCTTGTGGGCGATGCGGAGATTCTCAAGAAGTGGCCCACCCCCAACTACCACGAGCTTGGTGCGCGGGTCGGCTTCACGCATTCTTTGCCAAGTCTCTATCACCAGTGGGAGGTTTTTTTCCCGGGCCACGCGACCCACGTACAACACCACAGGACAATCCTGTTCCACGCCCCAGCGTGCACGGAGGACATCGCTCCGGTGTTTCGGCGAGAACGCTCTGCCATCCACGCCGCGGCCCATAACGCCCACCCTGCGAACGCCAAGACCGTGGAGTTCCGCGGCGACTTCAGCGCATGGTGCCAACGTAAGCCGCGCGTGATTATGAAAATGGCGCAAATAGGAGACCAGTGCCCGTGCCGCGAAACCCAGCCCATAGTGGCCCGTGTATCGGTGAAAATGGGTATGAAAACTGGAAATCACCGGAATGGCGTGGCGCCGCGCCGTGCGGATGGCGGAGTAGCCCAGTGGCCCCTCCGTGGCAACGTGGACAAGGTCAGGCCTCCGGGTGTGCCAGCGGCTCGCCAGAGTACCCCACGCAGGCAAGCCCACCTGGAGCCCCCGATACCCGGGAACAGGCACGCCGGGGACAACAAATTCCAACCACGGCTTCACCCCCTCAGCTGCCGCAGCTCCCTGTTTGGGCCGAATGACCTCCACTTCCACACCCTCCGCATGCAGGCCCTCCACAAGCCGACGCAGGGTCATGGCGACACCGTTTATTTCCGGCGGGAAGGTTTCCGTAACGAGGCAAAGCCGCATGAGCCAAAGGATACGCGCCTAATGTGGCGCCCTAGCGGCGTGTCCGTAACAATCCCACGACATTTGCCACGTTGTGCACGGGCGCAGCCGAACAACCCGCGTTTAATGACTCGCGCCCAAAGGAGGCAAATTCGGGGCGTTCGGGAGTCTGTCGGCACCTTCGGGACCGTAACCTCGTTTAAAATAGGGCATTTTTCACGTAACTTTGGGAGCATTTGGCCGTAATTTATTCACTAACGGCATGAAAACCCGGGGTGCTGCTTGCTTTCGGCTAGGGTACTCTTTACGCTGTCTCCAGCTTCCCCCGACTAAACACTGAAGGCTTTCGAAAGAATCTCATGAAACGGGTCGTGATTGTTGAGGACCAAACCGCCATCCGGGAAATGATCGCGGAGATCATCTCGTCCGAGCCGGGCTTCGAAGTCGTGGCGGAAACGGGCGACGGGCAAGTCGCCTATAACCTTTGCCTTGAGCTGAAGCCTGACTTTGTGGTGCTGGACGTGATGCTCCCGGGCTTGAACGGCGCGGAAGTCCTGCGCCGGTTCGCCAAGCAGCTACGCAACACGCGCGTGCTCGTATTTTCGGGCTACCAGAATCCGGCGCTTGTGCGGGAACTCCTTCAGGCCGGCGCCCACGGGTTTGTGGAAAAGTCCGCTTCCCTGGCTGAACTGAAGAAGGGCATCGAGATCGTCGCCAACGGCGGCACTTACTTTGGGCCCGAGATTGCGCAGTTGCTGCGCGAAGCGGTCGTCAACCCGCAGCACGGGGACCGCCATGGCGTGGAAGTGCTTACGGCCCGCGAGCGCGAGATCCTCCAGCTCATTGCCGAGAGTTACAGCACCAAGGAGGTCGCCCAAAAGCTGAACATCAGCGTGAAGACGGCGGAAAATCACCGCACGAACCTGATGAAGAAGCTGAACCTGCATGACGTTGCGAGCCTGACGCGCTACGCCATCCAGAACGGGCTGATCGACTCCAACCTCGCCCGCTAGGCAGTTCCGTTTCAAGTTGTCGCTTGCTCCGACGCTGCGGCGACCACGCACGGCGTGGGCCGTTTCTTTCGGCTGCACGGCCCGGAATGCGGCCTGTGGTGATTGCGGACGCCCCATCCCCGCTTCGGTGCTGGCGAAAAAGGCCCGGCTAGTGAGGCGACAAGTTAAACGGGGTGTGCCCTGAGCCCACCTCAGAGCGACCGTGCGAAGCGCGCCGCGGCCTCAGGGATGACGTCGCGGTCGATCGCGCCGAACGACAGCCGGATGTGGTCATGCGGCTGGCCTTCGGCGTAGCAGAGGTCGCCCGGCACGTAGAGCACCCCGTTGTCGAGACACCGCGCGCAGAAGGTGCCCTCCTTGCGCGTATCCGTCCCGTGGGGCCCTTTGAGCCACAGGTACAGCCCGCCTTCAGGCTCTTCCCAGGACCAGCCCCGGGCGCGCAGCCCCGCGTGTTCAAGGGCCTGCGAAAGCTTTTGGGCTTTGGCGGCGTAGTGCGGCCGCACGCGCTCCAGGTATTTCTCGAAGAGGCCCTCTTCCAGAACCGTCTCGAGAACGGCCTGGCTAAAGTTGGCCGACCCGAAATCCTGATGGCCTTTCACGGCTTTCATGCGGCTGCACCATACCGGGTCCGGGCACACCGCGTAGCCGATCTTCATGCCCGTCGAAAACGCCTTCGTAAACGTGCCAAAGTAGATCTTGGGCAGGTCCGCCATTTCGGGCACGGACAACACGCTGGGCGCCGGATAGGGTACACCGAAATACAGGTCCCGGTACGCGGCGTCCTCGAGCACAGCCACCCGGGGGGCGTGCTTGGAGAGCAACCGCCCCAGCGCCGCCTTTTCAGAGAGGGACACGCTGTACGAGGACGGGTTCGAAAAATAACTTACGAGGTAGACGGCCTTGAGCCGCGGCAGACGACCCGCCACGGCGAGGTCGTTGAGTAATGTTCCGAGGGCCGCAACATCGAGCTTGCCGGCTGCGTTTACCGGAAGCGACAGCGCCTCCACGCCGAGCCCGCGCAAGAGCTCCAGAAACACGAAATAGGTGGGTTGCTCGACGAGCACGATATCCCCGGGTTCGCACAGCACCTGCACGGCCAGGTAAAGCGCCTGTTGGGAGCCGTTCGTGACGAGAATGTCGTCCGGCTTGCACACCCCGTCGCTCTCTCCGGCATACGCCTGCAGGGCGTTGGCAATCGCTGCCCGCAGCCCGGGGCGCCCCTGGTTGGTCCCGTATTGCAGGTGCTCTGGGAGGCCGGGGCGGCTCGCCAGCCGCTCCACAGCCAGGGATACTTCCTGCACGGGCAGGACGGACGAATCCGTGAAACCGGCGGCGAGGGAGAGAAGGTTTGGCTGCGCCAGCGCGCGCGCCATCAATTCCGCGATGATTGCGGGGCGGGCTCGCTCGCCCAGATGCGAGAATGCGGGAGAGTGGGACATCTGCGAGGTCTCCGTATCCTTGCGCCCCCAGGGCTCCGACGCAAGCTGAAGGACAGGCCCCGGACCGGGCTAACCGGGCCCTCATTTCCTCCGGATCAGGGAAACCCTGAACAAGTCTGCCTTCCCAGCCGTCGCGAAAGCACCGATACTGTCCTTGCCCCGCCTCGGAGCGCCCTTGACCGGCCCACGCGGAAACGGCAGATTTTCCCCTACCCCGTCCGACACCCCCGGTGGCGCTTCCGCGCCCCGTGGTACGCTCACCTGTCATGCCAGACCTTCTCGCCCCCGAACACCCCGGACTCACCCACACACAGCCCAACGGCACACGCCCGGCACTCCCTGCCTCCGTTGTGGACCCTGACCGCGAGTTCGCAGAACTCCGCCCCTTGGCCGAAAAGTTCCCGGACGTCGATTCCGCCATGTCGGAAATCGCGTGGCTGTCGGCGGTGCTCACGCTCCCCAAAGGCGCGATCCACGTCATCAGCGACGTCCATGGGGAGGACAAGAAGCTTCGCCACATCATCAACAACGCCTCGGGCACGCTGCGCCCGCTCGTGGAAAAGCTGTTCCGCGACCGCCTCGACCCGAAGGCGTTTCAGGAGCTCCTGACTCTCCTGTTCTACCCGGCGGAGGTGACCGAGCGCCTCAGCAAGACCCTTACGGACCCGCAGGACCAGCGCGCCTACGCGGAGCGCATGCTCCCCGACATGTTTGAAGTCGTCCGCGCGCTGGCTTCGCGTTACAGCCTGCGTCAGGCCACGAGCATGTTCCCCGTGCAGTACCGCGAGCTGCTCATGGAGATCCTGCTGGCGCCCACCGGCCGCAAGCGCGAGTTCCTCGCGGTCGTCATCGACCAGCTCGTCCAGCACGGGCGCGTGCTCCAGCTTATCCACCTTACCGGCCGCCTCGTCAGAAACCTCGCCATCCGCGAGCTCATCATCGCGGGCGACTGCTTTGACCGCGGCCCCCGTGGGGACCGTGTCGTGGACTACCTGAGGGACCAGCCCCACGTCAGTTTCATCTGGGGCAACCATGACGCCGCCTGGCTAGGCGCGGCCCTGGGCCACGAGGCGCTCATCTGCCACATCCTGCGCATATCCCTGCGTTACCGTGCGCTGCGCCAGATCGACGAGGGCTACAGCATCCCGCTCACGCCGCTCGAGTACCTCGCGCGCACGGTTTACGGCAGCGACCCCGCCACGGTGTTCATGCCCAAGCGCACGGGCCTGCGCGAAAAGGTGACCGTCGCCCGGATGCAGAAGGCCGCGGCGATCATGCAGTTCAAGCTCGAGGGCCAGATGCTCGCCCGCCATCCGGAATGGGAGCTCAGCCACCGCCGGTTGCTCCACCGCATCGACCTGAAGGCCAAAACTGTCGAAATCGACGGGAAACTCTACGCCCTGCGTGACGCCAACCTCCCGACCATCAACCCTGAGGACCCGTACACGCTCAGCCCCGAGGAACGCCAGTGCATAGACTGCCTGCGTGAAAGCGTGATGAGCAGCCTGCGCCTCGCCGAGCACATGAAGTTCCTCGTCCGCCACGGCCGCATGTACCTGCGCCGTGACGACAACCTCATCTTCCACGGGTGCCTGCCGGTATCCTCACAAGGCGAGTTCCTGCCCATGAGCATCCACGGCGAGCCTTACCGCGGGAAAGCCCTCATGGACCGCCTCGAGCAGGTCATCTTCGACGCCTTCGAGCACCGCAACCCCGCAGACCTCGACCTCCTCTGGTACCTGTGGAGCGGCCCGCGCTCCCCCCTCTTCGGCAAGGACCGCATCACCACGTTCGAGCGCGACTTCGTGGCCGACGAGGACGCCTACCACGAGACCAAGGACCCCTATTTCTCGCTCATCCACGAGCCCTGGTTCTGTGACCGCGTGCTCGAAGAATTCGGCGCAGACCCCTCACGCGGCCTCATCGTGAACGGCCATGTGCCCGTAAAGATCGAAAAAGGGGAGTCGCCGCTCAAGCGCAGTGGCAAGGCGATCACGATAGACGGCGCCTTTTCGGAGGCCTATGGGGACCACGGCTACACGCTCGTCCTGGACGCCGACCGCACCTGCGTCGCCAAACACCATCACTTTGAATCCATCGAGGTGGCCTTGCGTGACGGCGTGGACATCGTACCTTCCGTGACGGAGGTGCGCACCTGGAACCCGCCCCGACGCGTGGGCGACACCGAGCGCGGCACCCTCATCCGCCACCAGATCGAGATGCTCGAACGCCTCGTCGACGCCTACCGGCATAACCGCCTGCGGCGCGCCTGATTCATTTTTTCACGGCCAAAAACAAACGGATACACTTGCGAAAAAAATCTGGCTACCGTTTGCGACGGGTCTAGACTTGTTCCCCCTCATCCTTCTCGCCCATGGAAATCGAAACCAAGATTGCCTTGCTGGGACTGAAACTGCCGAAGCCGCCCACCCCCGCCGGTGCGTACGTCCCCAGCGTGCGCGTAGGCAACCTGCTGTTTCTCTCCGGCACCCTCTCTTCGATTGACGGGTCGATGACGCACACGGGCAAGGTGGGCGAAAAACAGACCGTGGAAACCGGTTACGCCGCGGCCCAGGTTGCGATGCTCAACCAGCTCGCGGCCATCAAGGCTGTCGTTGGCGAGCTGAACCGCGTCGAACGCTTTGTGATGGTCAACGGCTATGTAAACGCCGTGGCCGGCTTTGCCGAGTCCCCCGCCGTCATCAACGGCGCCTCGGAACTCGTCCAGCGCATCTACGGCGAGTGCGGCAAGCACGCCCGCGCGGCCGTGGCAGTTGCCGGGTTGCCCAAGGACGCAACGGTGGAGATCCAGTGTGTCGTTGAGCTGAAGCCCTAATCGCAGCTTGCGGCGCACGCACCGCTGCATTCGCTGGTGCTGTGCAGCGACCACACCCCATACGCATCCAGCTCGCCCCCGGCTACCGGGAGACCTCCCCTGAGGCCATCCCGGGGAAGTGGCTGCTTTGGGAGCGCGATGGCAAACTTTGGCAAGCGGGCACCGGCCTGGACTCCCCCAAGGGTCTCGGCGTAGCCGGGGGCACGGATTGTCCCATCGCGGTGGACTCGAAAGCCGGAGCCGCCTACGCCTATGTCTGCGGCACCCAGCCTGGCTCCCGCGATTTCAGCGAGATCCGCCGCTTTGACCTGACTTCGGGCCAGATTTCGCGCGTGGCCCGGCTTGGCCTGAACCAGTGGGTGCTCTGGCTCCTCGCGAGCCTCGAAGATCACGCCGCCCTCATCACGCTCCTGGCCAGCGACGCACGCCTGACGGCACTGGAAATCCGCCATCACCTCGCGTTTTTCGATACGCTGGGCGCACGCAAACCGCGCGCCCTTCCCCTCGGGCGCGACGCCTTCTGCCCGCAGGCCCTTTGCCCGCGCCGCGGAGAGGTCATCTTCCACGGCGCCGAGGGCTGGCAGCGCGTCCGGTTTGCCGGACAGACGCTGGGGCGACAGCCGCAGGTCGGGGAGGGCCTGGGCCGCGGCGCCTCTTTCCACCCCACCCGCCCCCTCGTCGCGCTTGGCGCGGGCGGCCTGTTCCTGTGGGACTTGGAGAGCGGCGCGCTGCGTCAGGTCCGCGACCGCGGCCACTACCCGGTTTGGGACGGCGACGGCCGGGGCCTCTGGTTCCGCGAAAGCAGCTCCGATCTCGTGCATCTGGACCTGGACTCCGGCGTTGAAACGCGCCTCCTGCGCATCGTCGGCAACCCGTATCCAGAACTCCATTACGCCCGGCAGGTCGTCCCAAGCGCCGATGGCCGGTTTCTCGCCCTGGGCCTCACCCGGAAGGTCCGGCTCAACGAGGCAACCGACCGCAAGCCCGGAGCACCCGGTCAACCTGAGCCGGTCTGGACGCACGCCCACCATTTCTGCGTCGTCGATCTTGCCCGTAAGCTCGTCTGGCATGCGCCCATCCACGCACGCAACATTGCCTGGTTCGAGCCCGGCTCCTGACGCGTCCGCAAAAGCCTCGGGCCGCCGCAAAGCGACGGGCCCCGTCTGCGCGCGCGCCTCTATTTGAGCGTAAAGACGCGGTGCAGGCGTAAAAGCTCGATCACGTTCACCACGTTGGGCCGCGCGTTTGCCAGCGCCACGGGCGCGGCGTCCGACTTCAGCCGCTTCTGCACGCTCAACAGCGCCCCCACGCCCGAGCTGTCGATGAACTCCACCTGCCCCAGGTCGAGCGTGACCGATTGAAGCTGGTCGTTCCACACCTTCGACAAGGCGGTCTTGAAATCGCCCACCGTCGCGGCCTCAAACTTCGTCTGTTTGATGCGTACGGTCAGCGCCCTGCCATCCGGGCTGAATGTGAACTCGTATGGCTGCTGCATTACCCCAAAAACTAAACGCCCCAACGCATAACGCAAGCCAGATACTTACCGACAACATTCGTTATCACAACCTCCCTTCGCCCGCCCGGACGGGTTCGAAAATCGGCTTGCCCGGACGGGCGCGCGTGTTCAAATCACCCGCCTTTTTGGCCCATGAGCGACAAAAAGGAACCCGAGAAGAAGGAAGCCTGGCTGAACTGGTTGGCCCTCACGACCATCCTGTTCTCCACCTGCGCAACCATCTCCACCTTCCGCGGGGGTGGCCATTCCACGAAGGCCGTCCTCGCCCAGAACGAAGCCACGGACAACTGGGGGCACTACCAGGCCAAGAGCATCAAGCAGACGATATACGAGCGAGGGTTTGACCTCCTCGAAGTCGAGGCGGCACGCCTTGAAGACGAATCGCCCGAGGCCGCCAAAGCGGTCCGCGCCCGCATGGCCAAGTATGCGGACGAGATTGCCCGCTATACGGGCGAAAAGAAGGAAATCGAGGTCGAGGCCCGCGCCAGCCAGAAAGAGCGCCGGATGAATCAGGAACACGGCCGGCGCTTCGGCATGGCTGTCGTCTTCCTTCAGATGGCGATCATGCTTTCCGCCCTCGCCGCCCTCCTCAAGAAGCGCCCCATCTGGTACCTCGGCACCGGCCTTGGGATCTACGGGGTCGCCTGGTTCGTGAACGGCTTTTTCCTCTTCTGGTAGCGCTGGGCTAGCCCTCTCCAACACGAGGTCCGGGGGCCTGAGCACCGGGTAACACGTCCGTTGTCCAGGCGACTGCCCGCCCGCGTGCTTCGCACTCCCGCGAAAGCCGGTCCCACCCGTTTGCGTCGTTCCTGAAAAGGCGCACTGGCCAAAAGGCGGGCCTTTGCTCTAGCGTGGAGCCAGCCCACCGGCCCTCATGCAAGACGAGAAGCTTCACGGCCAGCGCCTCACCATCCCCGCCAGGCTTTGCGAGATCGACGCCGCACGCGCCGCCTTCCAGAGCTTCCTGGATGAGCTTGGCCTGCCGCCCGCGGAGACCGATGGCTGGCTGCTGGCGCTTACGGAAGCCGCCGTGAACGCCGTCCGCCACGGATGCGGTGGGGAAGGCTGCGGCGAGATCACGCTTTCCTGGAGGCGCACGGGCGTGGAGGTCAGCCTGGAAGTCGCCGACACGGGCCACGGTCCCCCGCAGGAGCTGATGGACGCCCCGGGCTTGCCGAACGACCCGTTGAGCGAACGCGGTCGCGGGCTCTTTATCATCCGCCAGTTTTGCCACCGCTGGGAACACCTACGGGGCTCCCGCGGCTATCGGCTCCTTCTCGAAAAGGACTATCCCGAGCTCCTGAGCCGGCCCACGGGAGACCGCGCGGTGCTTGATGCCGCGCTCGCGGAGATCTCCCAGTGTTACGAGAGCCTTGCCGCCTTTTACCGCTTGGGCGACGCCCTTATCGGCTCCGAGAACGCCCGTGACTTTATCGGCCAGGTCACGCAGGACCTCGCGCGCGTGGTGCCGCACGACCACTTGCTCCTCCAGTTCAACGGCAGCCTGCAGTCCGCGCTGCTTGAGGACCTGCGCAAACTCCCGTGCACCGGTCCCCGGCCCGGCCCCATAGAGGAGCGCGTCATCGCGCAGGGGCGCGAGTGCGTCTGGGAGACCTCGGCCGAGAGCGCCGAAGACCCCGTGCTGTCCCGCTTTGCCTGCGGCATCTGCGCCCCCATCCGCGCGGCGAACCGCATTTTGGGCACGGTGAGCGTGACGCGGGTGAAGAACAGCCCGTATCTGAACAGCGCCGAGCTGAACACGATCCGAACGTTCGCCGACCTCTTTGGCATCGCCATCGCAAACGCCAACAACGCCCTCGTCCGCGGGCGGGAGCAGCGTGCGCTGCGCGAGCTCGAAATCGCGGCGATGATGCAGCAGAACCTGCTGCCCCTCCCGGACGTCCCCGAGCGCCCGGCCTGGCGCGTCTTTACGCGCCGCCGCACCGCCCGCGAGGTGGCAGGCGACTACGTGGACCTCCAGTTTTCCACCAACGGCGACCTTTACCTGGTTATGGTGGACGTCATGGGCAAAAGTGTCCCCGCGGCCTTCCTCGCGGCCATGCTGCGCACCGCACTCAGCATCCACCTGGGCTTCCACTACACCCTCATCGGGCTGATGCTCAGCCTCAACCGCATCCTCTGCCGCCAGGTAGGGGACCTTACCGTCTTTGCCACCTGCGCCATCGCCCGCGTCTCCCGCGCCGTCGATCGTGTCGAAATCGTGAACGCCGGGCATTGCCCCGTCCTGCTCCTCGACCCCGACGGCGCGCAACGCCAGATCGCGCCCTCCGGCCCGCCCCTGGGACTTTTCCCCGACATTTCCTACCAGGCCGAAACGTTTGCGCTTCAAACGGGCTCCCGTATCCTCATGCTTACGGACGGCCTGTACGAATGGGAGACCACGGACGGCACCTGGGGCTGGGAACGCTTCCTCACGTTCCTCAAGGACAACCCGCCCCAGGAAGGCGAGGCGCTTTGGGAGGCCCTACAGGCGAAAATCACCGCCGCCCAGCCTTCCACAGACCCCGCCGACGACCAGACTTTGCTCCTTTGGGAAAAACGATGAAAACGATCCTCGTGGCCGACGACGACCCCGTGATGGTGAAGCTGTTCGAGTACAACTTCGCCCGCGCCGGCTATCGCGTCGTCGTTTGCCGCGAAGGTCTGTGCGTGCGGGAAAAGACGCTCGAATCCAAGCCCGACCTTGCGATCCTCGACGTCATGCTCCCGGGCCGCACCGGGCTGGAGCTGATCCGCGACTTCAAGAGCGACCCCGCCCTCTGCAACATCCCCGTCGTCGTCGTTACCAGTCAGGGCAAAGGCAGCACCCAGGAAGAACTGCTCTCCGCCGGAGCCGCAAACGTCTTCACCAAGCCTTTTAGCCCGACGATCCTGATCGCCCGCATCCAGCAGCTCCTTGCCGGCACGGCTTAGGGCCAATCGACATATGGGTTACAGCCACAGGAGGGCGGAGGCGAGGTA
>CAZQIE010000035.1:0-28335 GCA_964593675.1 uncultured Opitutales bacterium | reverse complement strand
TGGTAGCTCAGTCGGTAGAGCAGAGGACTGAAAATCCTTGTGTCGGCGGTTCGATTCCGCCCCTCGCCACCATTTTTCAAGAAAGACCCGTAGCTGTCCTGGCTGCGGGTCTTTCGTTTTCAGGCTCCCCGCCCCTGCTGCCGCGGATGCGTATTGCCTTCCCGCCCGGGCTCCTTAGGATCGCCCGCCACATCTTCAGGAAGCCCGGAAGGCCAAAACGCCCCCCTTGCGTGCGCGCAAGGTACATTTCCTGAGCAGGCTCGGTAAAGGACAACATGGTGATTAGCAGGGATTTGTGCCGTAAGATCGGCGCACAGGTTGCCGTCATCGCGGCGATGTTCGCCGCCACCGAACTCGGCTGGTGGGCGTTGGACGAAGCGAAGCAGCATCCCGCGTCCTCCCCCATATGGCCGGCCTCCGGCGTCGCCCTTGCCATCCTCTGGCGTTGCGGCCTGGGCTACGCGCCCGCCCTTACTGTCGCCGTGTTCCTGGCAGCCCTGCTCCACCTGCCCGAGCTTGCCCTTGCCAACGCTCTCGGCTCGACGTTCGAAAGCGTCAGCGCCTTCCTCATCCTGAAGCATTTCCAGTTCGACCGCCGCCTGCGCACCCTTCGCGACGTGCTCCTGCTCCTCTTCGGAGCCAGCATCCTGCCCCCCTTGGCGAGCGCCCTGGTCGGCGTCTCCGGCCTGCTTTTCGGCGGCGTCCTTCCACCCGCCGCCTCAGGCGAAGCCCTCCTCCTGTGGTGGATAGGTGACGCCACAGGCATTCTCATTGTCGCCCCCTTCCTCCTTACCCTCGACGCAAGCCCCCTCGTCGAAAAACCCCGTCCCTGGGAATGGCTCGTCATCGTCACCGGCCTTGCCATCACGACCGTCGCGGCCATCACCGGCGCAAACAGCCCCACCCCGTATTACCTTCCGTTCCCGTTTGCCATCTGGGCAGCCTTCCGCTTCGGCCCCCGCGGCGCCGCGGCAGCCATCCTCATCGCCTGCGCAACGTTGGACGCCGGTGCCATGGGCAGCCTCCCCCAGACCGGTCCCTTTGCGTGGTCTGGAGTCGTAAACACCCTCGCTTTTGACGCCCTCCTTTGCGTCACCTGCCTTTTCCTCGCCGCCCTCAATGAGCAGCGCGGCCTCCACCGCAAGCGCCTCCAATTCCTCCTGACCCATAGCCCCACCGTCGTTTACGCCGTGCAGCACACCCCGGACGGTGCCCCCATCATCCTCGGACAAAGCACCGCCAACACCCCCCTGGCTTCGGCGGCCTCAGAGCTCCTTCTCAAACCCGAGTCCTGGCGCCAACTCGTTCACAAAGACGACATAAAGCCCCTCCTTGCCGCGCGCCAACAGGCGTGGGCAACCGGAGCCGGGCGTGCCCTTTGGCGCCTGCGCGCCCCCCAGAACACCTGGCGCTGGATCCGCGACGAATCCGTCCACGTGTGCGACCCCTTCGGGCAACCGGTTGAGCTCGTCGGCGCCCTGGTCGACGTCACCGACCAGCAGGAAGCGGAGCAAGCCCTCCAGTCCAGCGAAGAACGCTTTCGCAACCTCATCGGAAACATCCCGGGCGTCGTCTGCCGTGGACCCTGCAACAAAGCCGGCCCCATGGACTGGGTGAGCGGGCGCATCGAAGAACTTACGGGACTGCCTGCCAAATTTCACAGACCCGAAAGGCGAGCCCTTTGCCTCCTTCATCCATCCCGAAGACCGAGCCCGCCTCACCCGCGAGATCCAACAACTCACCTCCCGGACACCCTACCTCTTCGACTACCGCATCGTACGCACAGACGGCTCCATACGCTGGGTCCGCGAACGCGGCCAGCCCGTTTACGAGCCCGCACGCTCACGCTGGGTGGCAGACAGCGCCATCTTCGACATTACGCAAACCAAGCTCGCCGACGCCGCCCTTCAGGCCCAACTCAGCCTCCTTGGCGAAGTCACCTCCGCCGCGCCCGGCATGCTCTTCCAGTTCGCCGTTCAACCCGATGGAACACGCAGCTTCCCCTTCGTAAGTGCCAACGCCGCGGACCTCTTTGAAGTGCCCCTTGAGACCATCCGCGCCGCCCCCCTGTCCATGTTCTCCCACGTCCTGCCCGAGGACCGCGCAGGACTGGACGCCGCCATCGAAGTCAGCCGGAAGAAACTCTCCGACTTTTTCCACGACTTCCGCATCCGGACTGGCACCGGCCGCGTCCGCTGGCTCAGTACACGTTCCCACCCACGCCTCATGCCCGATGGCACCGTCCTCTGGAACGGAACCGCCATCGACTCCACGGAGCTTCGCGAAGGCCAAAACGCCCTCGCCGAAAACGACCGCCGCTACCGCGACGTATTCTTTGCCGTAACCGACGCCGTCCTTGTCCACACCTTCGACCTGGGCTCCAACCCGAAAGCCTTCATCGAAGCCAACGAGCCGGCCTGCCGCATGCTGGGTTACTCCCGCGCAAAGCTCCTCCAACTCAATCCCGAAAACATCGTCGATCCGGCCCACCGTGAACGCATTCCCGCGCTCCTGGATGCCATCGTTCGCCAAGGCAGCCTCCTTTTCGAAATCAACATGGTCGCCGCCGACGGCCGCACCTTCCCCGCGGAAGTCCATGCGCGCATCTACCAGCAGGACGATCACTACGTCGCCTACTCCATAATCCGCGACGTTTCCCACCGCCACACCCAGCACGACGCACTCCGCCGCTCCGAGGAACTCCACCGCCTCCTCTTCGAAAACGCCCACGACATCATTGCGAAACTCAAGCCCGAAGGCGTCTTCCTCTACGTCTCCCCGGCCTGCCGCACACTCCTCGGTTATGAGCCCGAGGAAATGGAAGGGCGCTCCCTGCACGACTTCATCCACCCTGAGGACACCGCCACGGTCACCCAGTTCCTCGCCCTCGTGCGCGACGACCCCGTGGTCTCGGCCATCGCCTACCGCATGCGCCGCAAGGATAAAACCTACCTCTGGGCCGAAGCCACCGCACGCGCCACCGGCGACGGCCCCAACAACTCCCGCGCCATCATCTCGGTGTTCCGCGACGTCACCGAGCGCCGCATGGCCGAAGCGGCACGCGCCGCCACCGTCCGCAAGTTCGAAAGCCTCGTGTCCGCCCTCGGCGAAGTCGTGTACGAACGGCTCCTCCCTGAAGACCTCATCGTCTGGTCCGACAACGTCAAAGCCGTCTTCGATTACAGCCGCCAGCAGATGGGCAACGACTCCGCCAGTTGGACAAAGCGCGTCCACCCGGACGACCTCCCCTCCGTCCTCGCTGAATTCCAGAACGCCGTGAAGGAAGGCCGCGCCTACGACATGCAATACCGCTTCCTCAACAAGCGCGGCGATTACCTCTGGGTCCACGACCGGGGCGTCCAGCAAAAAGGCCCCGACCGCAAACCCCGGGCCACCATCGGCATCATGCGGGACATCACTGAGAGCCTCTGGATGGAAGAGGAACTCAAGGAAAGCGAGGAACGCTTCCGCAGCACCTTCGTCGACGCCCCGATCGGCATGGTCGTCGCCTCCCGCGAAGGCTCCTTCATCGACGTCAACCCACGCCTCTGCGCCATGCTCGGCTATACCCAGCCCGACCTCCTCGAACTCGGCTTCGAGGACATCATTTGCGAACAAGACCTGCGCCGCGCCAAAGAACACATTCGCAAGCTGGTCGACGACGAGACAAAGGTCCTTGAACTCGAAATCCAGTGCACCCGCCGCACCGGCGACCGCATCTGGGTGCAGTTCAACGCCTCCGTCGTCGGACGCGACCGCGACCTCCCCCTCTGCCTCATCGGACAGCTTCAGGACATCACCCAGCGCAAAAACTCCGAACGCCTCCTGCGGGAAAACGAGGACCGCATGCGCCTTGTCCTCGACGTCACCTCCGAGGGCGTGTGGGACGTAAACCTCGCCACCGGCGAAACCTATTACAGCCCGAACCTCGCCACCCTCCTGGGCTTCAACACCGAGGAACTCGTCCCCCACATCAGCTCGTGGAAACAGCTCCTCCACCCCGACGAAGCCGAGGACGTCCTCCGCCGCCTCCGTGAACACATCGACGGCGAAGCCCCCTTCTTCCAGGCCGAATTCCGCATGCGGACCAAACACGGCGACTGGAAGCGCGTCTATAGCCGTGGCAAGATCATCGCCTGGGACGCCAAAGGCCGCCCCACCCGGCTCGTCGGCGCCCACTTCTGCCGCTCCGACACTCCCTCGGATCCCGCCATCCCCCCCTACACCGTGTAGCCCAGGAACCGCCGCACTTGCCCTCACCCGCCTTGGCGCTTCCACGCCTGTGCGTCGTAAGCCTTGGACCCGAACGGGCGCACCCGCGCACCGGACCGCTTGATTTCCCGAGCCACCTGGCTAAGCTCTGCGCTCCCTCAACAGACCAAACTTATGGCTAATCCTATGATCCGTTCGCTCGAACGCTCCTACGTGGAGTCGAGCGAAGCGACCATGAACGGTGTGGTAAACAAGACCTGCGGCCTTTTCGCGCTGCTGCTCATTGCCGCCGGTTACAGCTGGCATGAAGGCACCCCCGTAATCGCCCTGGGTTCCGCCCTCGTCGGCGCGATCCTCGTCTTTGTCACGATGTTCAAGCAGTCCTGGGCGCCCGTTACAGCCCCTCTCTATGCCGTCTGCGAAGGCCTCCTCATCGGGTTCCTTTCCGCCGTCATGCAGAGCCAGTACCAAGGCATCGTTACCCAAGCCGTCGTCATCACCTTTGCCCTCGTCGCCGCGACCCTCGTTTTCTACCGCGTCGCCCGAGCGAAGATCCGGGCAAACTTCAACCTGCTCATGACGCTCTGCGGAATCGCCTGCCTCGGCGTCGCCCTCTTCTACCTTGCCGTCTTTGTGATGCGCCTGTTCGGCGTCGTCTTGCCCTACCTGCACGACGGTAGCCCAATGAGCATCGGCATTAGCCTCGTCATCATCGGCATCGCCACGTTCTCCCTCGTCATGGATTTCGCCAGCATCGACCAGACCCTCGAGAACGGCGCTCCCAAGTTCGCCGAGTGGTATTGCGGCATGATCCTCATGGTGACCATCGTCTGGCTCTACATCGAGATCCTCCGCCTCCTCGCCAAGCTGCGCCGCTAGAGCACTTCTACTTTAAGATGTCGCACCTCCTCAAATCCCTTTTCCGCCCGCGCCGACGCGAGGATGGGGCGCCCATACTGCCGAGAGCCGCATTCCGAGCCGTGCAGCCGAACAAAACGGCCCACGACGAGCGTGGTCGCCGCAGCGTCGGCGCATGCGACAACTTCAAGTGAAACCGCTCTAAACGACACAAAAGCGGCACGGTCCAATTCCCTTCTCAGACAGACGGGCGCCTCCACTCGGGGGCGCCCTTTTTGTTTTACGCTCCCGCCCGCTTTTTGCGCGTGAAAACCGAACCCACGTTCGTCTTCGCTGTCTCTCCTATCGTGGCAAATCGCCCCGACAGCGCCGGACGCGATCGTTTGTCGGGTCCTTTCCCCAAGAAAGTGGGCTTTACCCCTTTACCTCACTTAATCGCCAAGAGATTTCGCCGTTAGCATTTGAAGGAACGTGTAATTTTGTTAAAACTTAGGCTAATATAGTCTATAAGCTTTAAGGAGTACCCATGGTCAAGGTAAACGATTTGAAGGGCATCAGCCGGATCGACTCCGGATCCACCCATGGCTGGTTTGTCAGAGGCTACAAGAACGGGAAAACCTACTCCAAACTCTACAGCGATGGGAAATGGGGCGGACGGGACAAGGCCTTGGCCGCGGCCAAACTGTTCCGGGACAGCCTGGCAGACCGGCTCGAAAAGATTCCGGCCAAACCGAGGGCGCGACGCCTGGTCTTCCGGGACTCGCGCAACTCCACCGGCGTCCTGGGTGTAAGCCGCATTGTCAAACGGACGCCCCGGGGCACCATCCACGAATCTTACTCCGTTAGTTGGCGCCCGGAACCCGGCGTCCAGAAGAGCACCTCGTTCGCCATACGCAAATACGGCGAAAAGAAGGCCTTCCAGATGGCCGTGGCGTTCCGCCGGAAGATGCTACGCGAGATTTACGGTCCGGGCGTCTTCCGCAAGCTCAAGCAAAAGGCTGAAGAAGCCGGCACCTCTATCTCCGAAGAAGACGTGGTAACGTAACGCGGTTCTACTTCAGGGTCGTCCCACAAAGCGGCCTGGCTTTTCCCAACGCGCCGACGGGAGAAGGAAGCCTCCACGCTCGCCGCAGCGCCGGGGCGGACCCTTGGACCCAAGCGGCTCCACCTCGCTTGCGACAAAGGGCCCCACGCACGGTCTGTCGTTCAAAAGGTCGCAGCAAAAAGCCCCGCCATAGCTGGCGGGGCTTTTTTACGCGCTTGCCGCACCTTACTTTGTGGTCGGCGCCACGGTCATTCCCTGACCAGCAACGTCAGGCCCCGGCGGCAAGGCGCCTTTCGCCGGTTGCCCCCGCAAAGCGTCCCCAATCTCCCGGCTCAGACGCTCAAGCATCACATTCAGCCCCTGCACGTAGGCC
Source organism: uncultured Opitutales bacterium (assembly GCA_964593675.1). Lineage (GTDB taxonomy): Bacteria > Verrucomicrobiota > Verrucomicrobiia > Opitutales > CAZQIE01 > CAZQIE01. The sequence continues at coordinate 21,847 of CAZQIE010000035.1, read as the reverse complement.
GCATACCCGCGCTCCACCGGCTCCGAATACACGACCTCCCGTGTGATCACGGTTTCACGCGTCGCCGTGTCAACCAGCTTCCAGCGTGCCCGCATATTGACCTTTTCGCCGGGCTTACCCACAAGCGAAAGCACCGACACATACACGTCATACCGGTGCGGAACCGCCCGCGATGTCGGAAAAACAAAGACGTTGTCCGTCCCGAGGAGCACCGCGAGGTTTTCCGCAACCACACGCGTGATCGCCGGCCCGAGCGGCTCGGCCCAACGCTCATAGTCCGCAAACACCACAGTGTTTTCGGGGCCCTGCGTGACAATTTGGGGCCGGTCCAGATGAGGGGGAATCGTGGCCAGCGCCACGCCCACCGACAGATCCGGCCGTGGTTCACCCTGCACCTGCGCCGTCTGTGCTGTCAGGCTAGACAGCAGGTAAAACCTCGTCGGGTCCGGCCGCGGTGAAAACACCGTGCAACCGGCAAGAAAGACCAACGCGCTCAGCCCCAAAATAATGTTTCTCATTTTGCGTTCTCCTTGCCTGTGAGGAGGGCATTCGGGTTTCGCTCAAGATAATCCGCCAACAGGCGCACCGCGCGCGCCGCCCCCGAAAACTCGCGCAGCGTTACGTCCACTTCATACCGGAAGGCCGATTCAGGCTCCAGCATCTCTGCCAGCGCTCTCGTGGCCGCATGCAGTTCCCGGATCGCCCCCTTCGCATCAACGACCGTCACGTTCAGGTTGTCAAACAGCGGTTCGACCCGTTGGTTCAAACCGCCACCCAGCTTCCGGTACTCCGCCAAAGTGGCGTCCAGGTTTTCCAGAAGCTGCGGAATCTTCGGGTCCCCACTGATCCTGCGGGCGTTCTCCACCGTTGCCACAACGGCCTCGTTTATGCGCCGGAATTCGATCTCCGACAACCCACGGTCGAGCTTGTCCAAGGCCCCATCCAGTCGCCGCGCTATCCCCGCAAAGTCCACCTTGCTGATGTTCGCCAACGTCGTTGTCGCCGACTTCAGAACCTCGCTCGTGTTGGACGGCAGCGTCGGAATTTCCTTGTACGCCCGCACCGTCTGGACGAATGCCGGTTTTGGGGCCGTGGGGTAATAATCCAGGTCCACAAAGAGCTTGCCTGTGACATAGCTCTCGAACTGCAAACGCCCACGCAGGCCTTCCCTCACCTGCAAGTCGAACTCCACGTCGTCCTCCAGATTGATCTCCCTAACCCCGAGGTCGTTCTTCAGCCGCGTCGTGTCGATTTCCACGATCACCGGAATGTAGTCCACATCCTCCGGCTGGTTGAACCGGATCAGCACCTGGCGCACCTGGCCGATCCGCACGCCCTTGAACTTGACGGACGAGCCCACGTCCAGCCCGTTCACCGAGTCCGCGAAATACAGGATGAAGTTCTCCGTCTTCGCGAAAAACCGTCCTGACCCGAACATCAGGATGGAAATGACCGCGAGGATGACCGCCCCCACGACGAATATCCCGACCGCGGTGGGGTTTGCTTTCTTGCTCATGGTTTTGATCCGGCTTTCTAACGCGACCCTGGACACCTCAGCCCTGTGCAGGCTTTGGGCCTCCTTGATCTCGCTGCAAGCCTATAAAAGGAATGTGTATGGGTGATTTCGCGTGCAAAAGCAATGGTTCGAGGACCCCGTCAAGAGACCGCTTTCGCGGCGCCCTCCGGGTCAGACCCACGATTCAGGAACAGCCGCACACGCGGGTCTGGTGACGCCTCCCGCAGCACACGGGGGTCTCCCAACGCCGTGGAGCGCCGCGTGTCGGCGTCCAGGAACAGCGCCCGGTCCGCGATTGTAAATATGCTGGCCAGCTCGTGCGTGACAACCACGACGGTCGTCCCGAGGTTATCGCGGATACGCAGGATCAGCTCATCGAGCCGCTGGGAGCTTATGGGGTCCAGACCGGCCGACGGCTCGTCAAAAAACAGCACTTCCGGGTCGAGCGCCATCGCCCGGGCCAGCCCCGCGCGCTTGCACATACCACCGCTGATCTCGCTCGGATAAAAGTCCTCAAAACCGCGCAGCCCCACGAGAGCCAGCTTCAGTGAGACGATTTCGCGCACCTCTTTGCGGCTCAGGTCCGAATACTCCTCCAGCGGCAGCGCCACGTTCTCCGCAAGCGTCAGCGAGCTCCACAAAGCGCCGCCCTGGTACAGCACGCCGAACCGCCTCAGCATCTCCTGCCGACGCCCGTCCGGTGCCGCCGAAAAATTCTCGCCCCCGTAGAAAATCTCCCCCTTGGCCGGGCGCAAGAGCCCGATCAGGTGCCGCAGGAGCGTGCTCTTGCCGCAGCCCGAGCCCCCCATGATCACAAACACCTCCCCGCGGCTGATCGTGAAATTCAGGTCCTGCATGACCACGAACGACCCGTAGGCCATCTCCAGCCCCTTCACCTCAATCTGTGCCTGCTCGTTTTTCGCGCTCATCCGCTAGATGTTCAGGACATTGAATAACACCGTGAACACGGCGTCGGCTATGATCAACCATGTTATCCCCGAGACCACGGCGGACGTCGCAGCCTCACCCACCGCAGCCGAACTGCTCCCGCACTGCATGCCGCCCAAGCACCCCGTAATGGCGACGATCAGGCCAAATACCGTGCTCTTGATGATACCGGTCAGGAAACTCACCAACGTGATGGACCCCGTCACCTGCTTCACGAACTGCACCGTGGTTATACCCATGCTCCACGTTACGAGCATACCTCCCAGCATCCCAATGAAGTCCGAATACAGCGTTAACAGGGGCATCATCACGAAAAGCGCGATCATCCGGGGCACCACCAGGAACTCCATCGGCGACAGCCCGAGCGTGCGCAACGCCGAGATCTCCTCCGAGACCTTCATGCTCCCCAGTTGCGCCGCAAAAGCCGCGCCCGTGCGCCCGCACATGATGATGCCCGACATCATCGCGCCCATCTCGCGCACCATCGCGAGCCCCACCAGGTTTGCCACAAAAAGCGTCGCCCCAAACTGCTGGAGCTGCACGGCGCCCACGTAAGCCATGATCAGCCCGACGAGAAACGAAATCAGCGTGACGATGGGCAAGGCGTCCGCGCCGCACTGCTGGATGAGCAGGAAAACGTCCGATCTGCGGTAACGCGCCACCCCGGCAAACATGCGCCCGACGGCGATTGTCGCCTCCCCTATGAACTCGACCGCCTCCTTCGTGCCCCGTGCGTAATCCAGACTCTTCTCGCCGAGCTTGTGCAGCAGTCCCGTGCGTGAACTCCGCGGCCCAATGTCCTTTTCAGGCACCGCCCGTGCGAGCGCAATGATCCCGTTCAGCCCCTCGGGCAACGTCTTTGCGTCCAGCTCAATCCGCGTCTCCTCGCACGCCTCGAACACACGCAGCACAAACGTCAGCAGCCGCGAGTCCCACCGGCCCAGCCCGCTTACGTCAAACGCCAGCCTCCGAACCGTGCTCTGGCGCAGCTCATCAATCAACGCCTGCGCATCAGGAGCCGGGTTCCTGATCAGCCAGTCACCCGCCAACGTTACGCGCGCGGTATCCCCCACCCTGTCCACAGACAGCGTTGGAGAACGCGCAGGCTCTACAGTTTGTGCCATGATTCCACAGAAATCTTGGAAAATTTCGCGCGGATTCCTATTAAAAAAGCGTGTCCGCATCCCGCCCACCTGTTCGCGCCGTCCTTTTCGACCTCGACGGCACCCTCATTGATCACTTCCACGTGATCTATCGTTGCCTCGTGCATGCCCAACAGCAGCTCGGCCTGCCGGGCTTTTCCTTCGAAAAGGTGAAGGCCACGGTGGGGGGCTCCGTTCCCGTCACGTGCGAGCGCCTCATGGGCAAGGAACACGCGCCCGCCGCCCAGAAGCTCTTCGAAGACCATTTTGACCGCATTTTCCTGGAAGATGTTCAGGCCATGCCCGGTGCCTCCTGGCTTTTGGAAGCGCTCCACGCACAGGGCATCCGCCAGGCCGTCTTTACGAACAAGCGCGGCGAACCTTCCCGCGCGCTCTGCCATCACATGGGCTTCGACCGCTGGCTTGATTTCGTCGTGGGCACACGGGATACCCCTTACCGCAAACCTCAGCCCGAGTTCACCCGCCACATGCTTGAACTCCTTGGCACCACCCCCGAGGAAACCATCCTCGTGGGAGATTCCCCTTTTGACATCGAAGCCGGCGCTGTCGTCGGCATGCCCTGTTACGTCGTCGCCACCGGCTCCCATACCCGCGAGCAACTCCTCGCCGCCAAACCAGCCCCCGCGGGCGTCTATGCTGACTTTTACGGCTTCGGCCAGGCCGTCTTCGGCCTCACACCCCCTGCCCGCCGCGAGTCCATGCCCGCCGTCAGGGCCTAAAGGTCCGCCGGGCCTCAACGCCGGAACCTCGCCCACGGCGTGGCGCGTCTTTCAGGAAACCAGCAAGCGCCTTTTCGTCAGGAGTTTAGGCAACCCAAAGCACGCCTGCCGATAAAGCGCTGGACTCGCCTGCCTCTAGCTCCCACCATCCAGCGCCATTATGCCCGCGAAGGTATTTTCCATCGCAAACCAAAAGGGTGGCGTCGGCAAGACGACCACCGCCGTCAACCTTTCCGTCGCCCTCGCCCGCCGCAACGTCCCCACGCTTCTGGTAGACCTTGACCCGCAGGCGAACGCCACCAGCGGTCTCGGTTTTTCGAAAGAAGCAGGCCGCAGCCTCTACGGCCCCCTGCACGGCGAAGGTGCCGCCGCTGACAAGGTGCTGGAGACCAAGCAGAAGAACCTCTACCTCATCCCCTCTGAAGTGGACCTCGCGGCCATGGAGATCGAGTTGGGGCACAAAGAGGACTACCTCGTCCAGCTCCGAAACTGCCTCCAGCCGCTCGTTTCCACGGACCGCTTTGGTGCCGTCATCCTGGACTGCCCGCCAGCCCTTGGCCTCATCTCGATGAACAGTCTGGCCCTCGCGGACTACCTGCTCATCGCGCTCCAGTGCGAATACCTCGCCATGGAAGGCCTGAGCCAGATCCTCAACGTCGTCGAGCAACTCCGCCAGGCCGGCGTGAACACCAAGCTCTCTGTCGGCGGCATCATCATGACGATGTTCGACGTCCGCACAAACCTCTCCCGTCAGGTCGTCGAGGAAGTCCGCAAACATTTCCCCGAGCTCATGTTCGAATCGCTCATTCCGCGCTCGGTGCGCCTGAGCGAGGCCCCCAGCTTCGGCCAATCCATCTTTGAATACGATCCGCTCAGCTCCGGCGCCACGGCCTACAACAAACTGAGCGCCGAAGTGGCGAAGCGTTTCGGTCTCAAGGAAAAGAACAGCTGATTTTTGCTCCCGCGGCCTCCCAAGGGCTCGCGGAAGCGCCGGACGCATGCTACCGTTGCGATCGCGTCGGCCAGGTATTCACTGACCGACGCTCTCCCGCCCACCGAGTCCTGGCCTGTGCCAAACTCGTTACGCAAGTTAAAGAGCCTCCAAGAAAGTCTCGGGTACACTTTCCAACGACCCGAGCTGCTTGAGCTCGCCCTTACGCATCCCTCCCGCGCCAAGGAACGCGGCCTGATGGACGCCCATAACCAGCGCCTCGAGTTTCTCGGGGACGCCGTGCTGTCCCTCATCCTCGCCGAGGCCCTGTTTACCCTTTTTCCGAACGAACGGGAAGGCAACCTCGCCCGCGCCCGCTCCGCGCTTGCCAAAGGCGAGTATCTCGCGCTGCTCGCCCGAAAGCTCGGCCTGCCAAAGCACCTGCGCCTGGCCACACACGAGCGACAGGCCGGCGGCCATGAGCGCCCATCCAGTCAGGAAGACGCCCTTGAAGCCCTGATCGGCGCCATCTACCTGGACAGCGATTTTGAAACGGCCCGCGGGATCGTCCTGGGCTGGTACGGGGACCTCGCCCATGTACTGCGCGACATGCTCAACGCCGAAAACCCGAAAGGACGCCTTCAGGAATTCCTCATGGCGCAGGAGACGCCCCCCTCCCACGAATACCGGACGACCGAGATTTCCGGTCCGGAGCACAGGCGCCAGTTCAAGGTCGAGTGCCTCGTGGCAGGACAGCCAGCCGGGGAAGGCGCGGGCTTCTCAAAGAAGGAAGCCGAGGAAGCCGCAGCCCGGGCCGCCCTGCTAAAGCTGCAAAACTCCGCGCCCGATATAAGCCGGCCAACGACCGCCCCATGAAGCCCGTCAGCCTCCCGCCTGACCTCAAAGCGGTGCTCCTTACGGGCGCCGCGGGGGCCGCAGCCGGCTTCATCACACAACAGGCCGCCGCAAACGTCGCACCCAGCCTCGTCGTCGTGGTGGGCGCTTCCGCGCGCGCCGCAGAGGAAACCGCCGAAGACGCCCGCCTCTTCTGCCGCCTGTTTGGCAAGCCCGAGCCTCCGAGTTTGCCGTTCCCCGAAGCCCCGGAGGACCCGGACGATCCGCGCCAGTTCGAGACCGAGTGTGACCGCATCGCCACCCTCACCCAGCTCCATGAGCGCCTGAACGGACGGTTGCCTGGCCCGCCCCCGCTCCTCTTTACCACACCCAAGGCGCTCCTTCAGCCTTGCCCGCCCCCGAAAGGTCTCGCCGCACACGAGCTTCGCCTGCAACCCGGCCAAACCCTCGCCATCAAGGACTTCACAGACCGTCTGGCCAATGACTTTGGCTACGACAGCGAAGCCGTCTGCGAAACGCCCGGTCAATACGCTGTCCGTGGCGGCCTCGTCGACGTTTACCCGCTCAACGCAAACGCCCCGTGCCGTGTGGACTTTTTCGGCGACGAAATTGAGTCCCTCCGCGAGTTTGATCCGACCACGCAGCGTTCCGGCGAGCGCCTTCCGTCTATAATCATCACCGGTTCCGCAAAAAAGCTCGGGACCGCCGGCGCCGGCTCTTTCGCCAGCTACCTCCCCCCGGCCAGCGTCCTGTGGATCATGCTGGAACCCGCCAAACAGACGGAACGCTTCGCCCACGCCTTCGAAGAGCCCGAAAACTTCGCCTCGCCGCAGCCCTCCTTTGGCAGCCTGCTCCGCGCGAGAGACCGCGTCGGAGACACCTGGCTCGGACTGAGCGAGCTCGATATCGAGACTGCCTTTTTTGAGCACGCGGAGCGGCTCGCCCTGAAGGCCCAGCCCCTCGCCGTACAGCATGAGCCCATGGTAGGCCAGCTCGGCCACCACCGCGTGGAGCTCGAACAGGCGGCACGGCTGAAGTTCCTGCGCGAGCTCGCACGCATGCAGGCTTCCGGCGACGACGTCCTCATGCTCTCACGCAACCCCGGCGAACGTGACCGGCTGCGCGAGATCGTGGAAAGCGAGGCCTCCCTCCGGCCCCTCCGCCCACGCTGGGAGCAAGGCGTCCTCGGCGGCCAGAGCTTCCGGCTAGAACTCCCCGAAGGCACCGAACCTTTTCCCCTCACGTGGCCGCTTGCCACGGACAAACGCGCGATCGTCGTCGTCACGGAAGGCGAGATTTTCTCGCGAAACCGGCACCGCATCCTCCCCACGCGTCGCCGCAAGCTCCCCCAGCGCTCCCACATCGACCAACTCCTCGACTTCTCCGAACTCGCGGACGGCGACCACCTCGTCCACCTCCAGCACGGCATCTGCATTTACCGCGGCATCCGGAAAATGGAGCTCAAAAAGCGGCTTGAGGAAGTCGTCTCCCTTGAGTTTGACGAAGGCGTCATCCTGCACCTGCCGCTGTATGAGAGCCACCTCTTGTCGCGGTATGTGGGTCTGGCAAAGGTTCACCCGAAACTCGGCAAAGTAGGCGGCAGCGGCTGGGAAAAGACCCGGCAGGCCGCCGAACGCGCCACGCTCGACCTCGCCGCCGACCTCCTCGAAGTTCAGGCCCGCCGCACCCTGCGCCCCGGTTTTGCCTTCCCGCCTGACCAGCCCTGGCTGCGCGAGTTTGAAAAGGCGTTTCCCTATACAGAGACCCCGGACCAGCTTTCGGCCATCCAGCACACCAAGGGCGACATGGAAACGCCGCGCCCCATGGACCGCCTGCTCTGCGGTGACGTAGGTTTTGGCAAGACGGAAGTCGCCCTGCGAGCCGCCTTCAAGGCCGTCCTCGGCGGCAAACAGGTCGCCGTCATGGTCCCCACGACCGTCCTTGCCCAGCAGCACTTCAACACCTTCCGCGAACGCCTCGCCGATTACCCGGTCGTCGTCGAAATGCTCAGCCGCTTCCGCACGCCCAAGCAGCGCGAGCAGATCCAGGACCAGCTCGCCCGGGGCAAAATCGACATCGTCGTCGGCACCCACGCACTCCTCGGCAAGGACGTCACCTTCAAGGACCTTGGCCTGCTCGTCATCGACGAAGAACACCGCTTTGGCGTGAAGCAAAAGGAGCGCCTCAAGCACATGCGCGAGACCGTGGACGTGCTCGCCATGAGTGCCACCCCCATCCCCCGCACCCTGTATTTCGCGCTCATGGGCGCACGCGACCTCAGCGTCATCGAAACCCCGCCGCGAGACCGCCTGCCCATCCAGACACTCGTCAAAACGTACTCGCCGGACCTTGTCCGCGACGCCATCCGGTTCGAACTCGCCCGCGGCGGCCAGGTCTTTTACCTCCACAACCGCGTCGATACGATCGAGACCGTCGCGCAGAGGCTGAGGGACCTCGTGCCCGAGGCCACCGTGGAAGTCGGACACGGGCAGATGGACGGCAACCAGCTTGAGCGGGTGATGACGCGCTACGTCGCCGGCGAATTCCAGGTGCTCGTGTGCACGACCGTAATCGAGTCGGGCCTCGACATCCCCAACTGCAATACCCTGATCATCGAAGGAGCCGACCGCTTCGGGCTGTCCCAACTTTACCAGCTCCGCGGCCGCGTCGGGCGGTTCAACCGGCAGGCCTACGCCTACCTCCTGCTGCACCGCCACGGGCGCCTCCTCGACCAAGCCCATAAGCGCCTCGCCGCGATGCGCCAGCACAACCAGCTTGGCGCCGGCTTCCGCATCGCCATGCGCGACCTCGAGCTCCGCGGCGCCGGAAACCTCCTCGGCTCGAAACAGAGCGGCCACATCGCGGGCGTCGGGTTCGACCTTTACTGCCAGCTCCTCCGCCAAAGCATCGCACGGCTGAAAGGCGAAAAAATCGCCGCCAGCATCCGGGCGAGCCTGCGTCTTGATTTCGCGGTCGTCGGCGAGGTTACGGACGACGATAAGACGCCGACCACCGCGCAAGAAGCCACCACCGACACCCCCATCGGCTACGAGGCCCTGAAAGAAGATGAACTCGCCCGACACCGAGGCCCCATGCTCGAGGCTTACCTGCCCTCGGCCTACATCAACGAGACCCGCCTGCGCATTGATTTCTACCGACGCCTGGCCATGGCCGACAGCCCAAAAGTCGTCACCGAGGTTGCCGAGGCCCTCAAAGACCGCTTCGGCAAGCCCCCTGCCCCCGTCGAGGCGCTCCTGCGCATGACCGAGATCCGCTGCATCGCGGAGCAAAAGGGCATCGTTTGCGTCGAAACCGAAGGCAACCGCCTCAAATGCCAGTTGGCTCGCCCTGGAAACCCCACCTACGTGAAAATCGGCGAACGCTTTCCCCGCTTGACCGCCCGGCAGCCCCTCCTAAGATTGCGCGAAATCAAGAATTTCCTGACCAATCTGGAATCTCCTGGGACATGAAGTACGTTTCGCGGCTCGCTCTGCTCCTCGCCCTTTCGCCCCTCGTGGCACATGCGCAGGAGACCTCATCTCCCAAGGAAGCCGCTCCCCAGCAGCAAGCCCAACCACCGGCCAACGACACCCCGTCCAACTGGGACGGCGAAAACTCCAACGCTGTCGTCGCCATCATTGACGAAAAAGTCATCACCTTTGATGAACTGCGCCGGGAGACCGCCCCCCTCGTCCCCCGTATCGCGGATGAAGCCACCAGCCTTGAGGACTTCCAGAAGCGCATCGTGGATGTCTACCGCGAGGTGCTGAAGAACATGGTGGACCGCATCCTGATCATCAAGGACTTCCGCACCAAGGGCCACAAAGTTCCGAAGTACTACCTGGACAACGAGTTCAACGACTTCATCACCACGGAGTTCAACGGCGACCGCGCCGCGTTCCTGAACTACCTGCAAAGCCAGAACAAGACCATCCGCCAGTTCCGGCAGGACTTGGAGGAAAAGCTGGTCGTCGGCTACATGCGCAACCAGATGCGCCGCAACCAGGCGGAAATCAGCCCCGAGCGCATCGCCCAGTATTACACGGAAAACAAAAACCACTTTTACCAGGACGAGGGCGTGCGCCTGCGCCAGATCATGCTGGCCCCCTACGCCAACGAAAGCGCCGAACTCCTGCTCCAGGAAGCCGATCGCATCGTCAAGGGCCTGAAGGAAGACGCCAGTTTCGCCGACCTTGCCCGCCGTTACAGCCAGGACGAAAAGCGCCGCACCGGTGGCGACTGGGGCTGGATCAACCGCAAGGATATCCGCAAGGAGCTCGGCGACGTCGCCTTTAAGCTCAATGCCGGCGAGTTCAGCGAGCCCATCCTCCTCGACAAGCACGTCTTCATCCTCTTCGTCGAAGAAAAGCGCGACTCCGGCATCCAGCCGCTCGACAAAGTGCGTGACCAGATCGAGTTCACGCTTTCGGGCAACCTCGCCCGCGAGTCGCAGGAAAAGTGGCTCGAACGCCTCCGCCGCAAGGCCTACATCCGACTCTTCCTGTAAAAAGCAGGTTATGCCTCCGCACGGGAGACCCAGGCTCTCGAGTCTTGGCTTTGCCCAAACGCCGCCTTCTGCGGGCAGAAGCAGAAATACGTAAGCGCTAAACGCAGTTCTGCGCGACCCGACCGGAGGACTGTAAAGCCGCGGTCAAACTTCCCGCTCAGCGGGCAAGCGACTTGTATGGAAATGGCCCGCATGAGATAATCGGGCAATATGGTGAGCGAAGAATCGGGACACGCAAACGACCCCTTTGCATCCCTCCCTCCCGGCGAGCATAAGATTATTGTCGGTGGCCGCACCCGTCGCGTCATGGTGGACGCCACGGGCCAAATGCGTCCCATTGATACCCGCCCCCCCATGCGGGTTCTAGGCCCCCCCCCGCTTCCTACCCGCCCTCCCATTCCCCGCACGCAGGCCTAAAAGCCAGGCATCCCAAGGTTTCGCCGAAACCGCGGTTCGCGAGCCGACCAAGCCGCCCCTGTCCGTGGGTCGCCCGTAGCTTAGAGCGGTTCCACTTCAGGGCGTCGCGTGCGCCGACGCATTGGCTGTGCGTCGCCTTCTGGAATCGGCCCCCTCTTTTCCGTCGCCACCCTCTACTGGAGCAAACAGGGAGCCTCGGATAACCTCATAGTTCCTGCTTGCTGGGCTTGACCTTGCCCCGGCAGACGGGCAATGAAAGGGTAGCGGCCGCGAGCGCCATTTCCCGGGCTGCACGTCACCCGGTGACAGCTCGACAGCCTACAGATGCCTGTAAGCGACACCCATACTGAAGGCACCGTCCTCGTTGTTGACGACGATCCGATGGGCTTGCGCTTTTTCGCGCACAGCCTCCGCAAATCTGGGTTTGAAGTCTTCGTGGCCAACACGGTCGAGGAGGCGAAGACGCTTATTGAAGAGCACGGGGGCATGAAGTTCGAATGCGTGCTCGCGGACTACCGGATGCCCGCCGAAACGGGCCTCGACCTGCTCGAATGGCTCCGCCAGCAAGACCCCGCGCTCGCCACGATCATCATCACGGCAGAAGGTGAAAAGAAGCTCGTCACCGAATCCCTGCGCGGCGGTGCCGTGGATTTTCTCGACAAGCCCATCACCCCCGCCGCCCTCGCACAGGCCGTTGCGCGGGGCACCAACCTCACGCGGCGCCAGCGTAGCTTGATGACGGCTGACCAGGGCGTTCGGGCGGCAAGTCAGATCGCTCCCCTGTTCGACTCCGTCCACGCCCCGCCCAGCGTGCGTGAACGGTTCATTCATCTTTTGCGACCCCGACATGCCGTGGGGGGCGATTTCGTGAACGTACTACCGGTGGGAGAGAAGCGCGTCGCATTCGTTTTGGGCGACGTCTCCGGGCACGACATCCGGGCCGCGTTCGTCTCAGCGTATTTCCAGGGGCTCGCACGGGGACTCCTTGAAAGCAAGGCCTCCACGGCCGACGTCGTAAACTTCTTTAACACCATCCTTAACAAGGAGTTCGCGCACAACATAAACGGCCTTGTCCCCACATCACTGGCGGTCTGCGCCGGAGTGACGGACGAGGCTGAAGGGACCGTCTCGATTGTGAACTGCGGACTCCCTCCGCCGGTACTCGTCACCCTTGACGGGCGCGTGAAACCATTGGGGTCCGAAAACCCACCCCTCGGCTGGTTTCCCGAACGCTCCATAACGGGCGAAAGCGTCTGCGCGGAAGGCGCCGGTTTCCTTTATGTTTGCACCGATGGAGTGCACCAATACGCTGAGGATTCCGGACTTAACGTCTTCAGCCTCATTCACCGCCTGCTTACTGCTGCCCGAACACCCTCTGTTGCACCGGACGATCAGGCTGCCGACGATTTGACCGTGCTTCGCTACCAATTCCCCGCGGGACAGGATCCCCACTGCATGGAACAACCGATTATTTACGAGCAGTACCACGGGCACGAACACGACGTGATCGACCGACTGCAAAACATTTGGCGTAGAAGCCTTCAATACGCGCTGCCCCCCGTCTTTGAAAACCGCATCTACGACATCCTCCTCTGCTGCCGGGAGGCCGTCCTTAACGCGCTCGTGCATGGCTGTGAGCGCAGCGCCGACAAGACCTGCACTTTCACGGTCACCTACTGCGAACAACCCGCCCGCGTAACCGTCCGCGTTGACGACCCGGGCGCCGGTCACGCCTTTGACCTCGATGCCCGGCTCAAGAAGATGGCAGAACACCGGGGCGACAAACTCGGCCTGGCCATCATGAAGAACCTTTCGGACGCCTTCCGCGTCGAAAACAACGGAGCCAGCGTCGTGTGCGAATTCCACCCGCGGGCCGCCAAGCAATGATCCCTTCGACCTACAATAGCGAGACGGGCGAGCTGCACGTGACGATCCCGGGGGATGTCCTAAGCACGAACGCGGAAGAACGCGCGTCAGACATTACGGGCCTTATACAGAAGCACCAGGGCTTCCAGATGTTGGAACTGGACCTCACGTCGGCGAAGATGGTGGATTCGATGGGTCTGAACATGCTTCTGGCAATGGTCAACCGCACCCGCCAGACCGGCGCAAAGGTGAAAATCGTTATCTCGAATCCCCTTATCCAGCGGGTATTCCAGTTTGCCCGACTCGGGGAAATTGCGACCATTGAGCTGCGCGACAAGCGTCGCCGCAGCTAGAGCAGTTCTACTTCCGGTTGTCGCACAAATGCGGGCGTGGTTTTTCCCTCCGCGCCGACGCGACGATGGGGCTCATGCGACGCGCGCGCAGCGTCGACGCGGGCGGTTAGTAAATGAGACTTCTCTGCCGGTCAACCTGGAGCGCCCGCGGGCGGAGGCACCCCGTATGGCGCGCCTCCGCCGTGCGGACCGGTTTTACCAGCGGTAGTACCGCCACGGGTCGTCTCCCAGGGCGTGGTCAGTCCGGAAACCAGGCGCATAGAGCGTCTCCCGCACGGGCGGGTTGACAACCTCAAGCGTAAGGGATTCAGGCTTGCTGACAAAGCCGCCGCCGCCGCGCTGGTCATAGACGCGGATGGCGAGCACGTTGCGGCCCGGTTTTAGCGCCCACGCGGGCACCTTGTAGCGTCGCGTCTCCGACCAGCTCTTTTCGCCCACCGTGCGTCCGATCTGGTGTCCGTTGAGGTAGGTCGTATCGGCGTCGTCAATCACGCCCAAATTGAGGACCAGATCCCGCCCAGCCCAAGCCGTTGGGAGCGTGAACTCGCGCCGGTACCAGACCGCGCCGTCCAGATTCGCCCATTCCGGCACAAGCGTGTCAAACTGCCCCGGCACCGCGATGGGCTTCCAGCCGGCGTCGTCGAAATCGGCGGCCTGCCAGCCCTGGTTTTTGCCCAGGTTTCCAGGATCGGGCGTGCCTTCCTCAACCTTCTGTTCGAGCGCGGCTCGCCACGTGCCCGCAAGCAGGGCTGGCGCAAACGGGTCGTCCTGGGTCTGGGGTGCCCATTGCTGGTCGAGGGCGAACCTTGCCCCGGCATTCGCCAGGAGCTGAGCGAGCGCGCGCGTCCAACGCCACTGGCTGTAGCGGTAGTAGGTCTTCGTGTCGGCTGGCAAGGTGCGGGGGTCTATCTGCAGGAAGAGCGCCCGGCCCGGCCCGACGCTGACCCGCGCGATCAACCCGCCGCCCGCAACCTCGGTTCCTGCCGCTGGGACAACGCCAACCGCCGGCAGGCTGGCGCGCAGGCGCAAGTCACTCACGGAAAGCCCCCGAAGTTCCTCCCAGGCCGGAAGGTCGGCGGACTGCACGGCACCCACCTTCTTGAGCATTTCGGCCTTCGGCCCCAGCGGGAGCGCCCCCGCTTCCCGTGGCAGGAATACAAGCCGCCCGCCTTCTTTGAGATGCGCAAGAAGCACATCGTCCGGAGGCGTGGCGTCCGGACCGACGACCACGAGGCCGGCACCGGGCTCCAGGCTTGCCGCAGGCTCAAACACGACGCCAATAAAACGCAGCAGCGCGGCACCCGTCTCTCCGCCCACGTAGCGCGTGGACGCAGTAGGTGCGGGGGCGAGCGGGACCGTCGCCGCGTGGCTGATGAGGTTTGTTACGAGACGCGCCGCAGCGGGCTCGAGTTCTGTGCGGCCCTCAACATCAAGCTGGCACCACCAGAGCATGCCCTGGCCATGACGACGCTCCATCAACGGTGAGTAGGCGAGGTCGAATTCACCCTCCAGGATCGGCGTCCACGCCGAGCGGTGGGGTTTTTCAATCGCCGCGCTGCTCACGCTGCCACGCGTGCCCCAGCGGTAGCCCCATACGGGCATCTCCACACGAGGCCCCTTCGCGTCAGGCATCGGTGCGTCCATCGGCTCTATGAGCGCGCCGGCTCCGGCCCAGTCGGTAAAGTCGGAGGCCTCAAGACCCGCGAGGATCGGATGATCCCGCTGCGTCGGCACGGGCCAGAAACGTCGAGACACCACGCGCGCAACGCGGAAGCCTGCAGAACGCACCGTCTCGGGCGATTGTGCGAACAGCACCACCCGCCCCCCGGACTGTGCATGCGCCAGCAGCACCTGGCTGAAAGCAGCACGGGCCTCCGGCGTCAGCGTGTCCCAGGCGCGCTGGCCGACGATTACCGTTTGGCCCACAGGAAGCGCCGCGGGAGCCTCCTTCGTCGCGAGCTTTTTAAGCCTGTAACCCAACGTGGCAAGCATGGCAGAGGTCGCGCCCTGCGGGTCCCAAACCACGAGAGGCCGGTCCGGCGCGGGTTTGGGCGTGGACGGGAGAACTTCGAAGGTGAAGCGATCTTCGTGGGCATGGCCGCCAATGCGGGCCGTCAACGTGAGCTCTCCACGCTGGCGCGCATTCACCACCGGGGCCTTGAAGCGGAAGGGCTCTATCCGGTTTTCGCCGACGGCTATCTTACCCTTCCACGCTTCGCGTGCGACCTCCACGCCGTCGAGTCGTGCAACCACCTCCGCGTTAAAGGACTGCGGCTCGCGGGAATCATTTATCAGCACTGCGGACTTGCTAATCTGGGCGCCGGAAAAGAACCGGCTGTCCTTGATCGTAAACGAGCCCGGATCCCCGGAGGTAGGCGCCGGTCCCGCAATCCAGGCGAGCGTCGGCCCGTTAACCTCGGTGAGCACCCGACCCGCCTCGGTGAGTCGGCCCGCCTCGGGCGGACCGAAATAGAGCGTCCGTTTGGAGAAAGCGGGGAACCAGACACCGCTGCGGCCAGGCTTAAAGGCTGGCAGGGGGATCTCGCCGGGTGTGCCCGTCCACGTGTAGCCCCCGGACCACGGGATCATGCCGCCTGTAATGCCCCACGTGCGCCAGCTCCGCCACGTGTTGCGGGTAAAGAGCGAGACGACGCGCTGGAACGCGGGTTGGCCGAAAATCGTATCCGCATTATCGACGTCCTGATACGTTTGGTCTCGCTGGAAGCGGCGCGCAAGGTTCGCCCGATATTCGTCGGCTTCGAGCGCATAGGCCTCGGCGCCCAGATAGGCGGCGGCGTGCTCCGTCACCAACGGCTCTGTCGAACGCGCGCCGCCGTAACCGTTTCGCCCACGCGTGAAGGTGAGCGAGAACGGCACGCCGAACTCAACGCTCATCAGCGGCATGTCGCCCTGTTGCGCCCATTCGGAAAGGTGCTCCTCGCGCTCCTGCAGGGGCATCAGGTTGAGGTAGTGGTTAATCGTCTGAAAATCGCCGGTGGGACCACCGTGGTGCGTGGTGGCGGGGCGAGTCGGATCAAGCTCTTTCACCGTATTGATCAAACGCATGCCGGCAGCCATCCGCGGCGTGCTCCCGTAGTTGCCATTGGCCAGCTCGTCGGCGCGTTGGCCGAGGCGACGCGGGTTCTGGTCGTCGCCGTGGCTGAACATGTTCGGGTAGCCGACCCACATCAGCACGGACGGGTGGTTGCGGTACCGCCGCCATTCGGCGCGCAGTACCGGTTCCCATGCAGCGAAAGCCTTTTCAGGAATGACCCGACCGTGCCACATGTCGCCCCCCATCCATTCGCCCGGATGCGCAAAAGGCAAAGACAAGGCGAGACCGCGCTCATCAGCACTTTCCGTCCAGATGCGGTTAAACTGGGCCTCGCCGCGGATATTCCAGTTTCGCGGCCAAACTTCCCAGAAATTGAAGCCGTGAGCCAGCAGCGCGCCCACCTGCGTGTCCACTGCCTCACGCACGCCACTCAGGCCGTCGTCGTTATGCACGTAGAATGGACGGAGGCGCAGGGGCTGTCCGTTGAGGTAGAAGGCCTTTCCCTCGATCCAGAACTCACGGAAGCCGAAACGCTCCCGAAAGGTGTCGCGCGGCGTGGCATCGCCTTTGGCACGCACCGCAAGCTCAAGCGTGTAGAGGACGGGCTGACCTATTTCCCAAAGCTTCGGGGCGATCCAGTTCCAGGACGGCGTGGCCACCGCAAGCCCCGGCTCCGCCGCCGAGCGGCTTACCGGCAGCGTCTGCTCAGGCAATACCTGAATTTCCTGACCCGACGGCCACGCGAGGACCCGAGCCGCAATTCTCACCGGGGTATCCCCAGCCCACTCGGCGAGCTCAACCCGCAGGGCCAGCTCGCGTTTGCGCACGCTGGTCTGCACAAACACGCCGTCCACGCGCGCGCCCGAGGGACGGCACGCCAGGATGACGTCGTCGATCAGACCACGCGTCTTCAGTTTGGCTTTTGCCGCCGAGCCCGAGTTGAAATCCATCAGGTTGAAAATCTCCCCGGCCTGCGGGGTTGCGCGCACGAGGATGCGCAACTGGTGCGTCTGACCCGGCTTTACGAGCGCGGTCACGTCGACTTCGCCGGACGGCCAGCCAATCTCGCCGGCCTTCTTGCCATCGACAAAGACCAGCGCGTCCGTGCTCACGCGGGAGAGCTGAAGGACGATCGCACGGCCCGCCCAGCTTGCCGGGACCGTGATCTCGCGTTCGTGCCACGCGGCACCCACAGCGCTGTATTCGTCGCTCTTCCATGGCGCGGCCGCGACCACAACCCCGGGCATGCGCCAAACCGGCCACTCCCTCAAGTTCACCCACGAGCCCGGCACCCGGATCCACCCCCACGCGTCCGGCACCGCAGCCGCGTCGATCGGGCCGTTCCCCGCAGGCTGGAAACGCCACAGGCCGTTGAGTACGACGCGCGCACGGCCGGGAGCCAATTCCTCAACAGGCATCTGGTCCCAAAGGGGTGACGCCCCATCTGGTAACGGCACGCTCAGGGTTTGCGCGCCGACTACGGCAGCCAGAAGCCAGGCTAGCACCCAGCATTGCAGGCCTCGCACCAGAAACTGGGCGGAACGCGACAACGGACGATTGGAGGTGAAACGGTGCATGGGTGAAGCTTATTGCTTAATCACAGGGATCAGTTCGAGGTCATCGAGGTCGAGCTGGCCCTGTGACCGCCAGAAGCCGAACTTGACCTTGACGCTGTGCGCACCGGCGGGAATGGGCACGGTACGTTCCCCCGGCGTCCACGACTCCGAGGGCTCGATCGGGACGGAAAGGTAGGTTTTCAGGTCCTGATCGTTCTCGTCGAGGTAAGAGATCTCGATTCGCGCACGATGCCATTTTTCGGAACCAGGCTGAAAATTGGTCAGGCGGGCGCGATAGCGCACCGACAGTTTTTGCCATTGCGGGTTGAGCAAGACCTCTTCATCCAGCACCGCGCGGACTTCGCCCTTTTCGGGACCGGCTCCCGATATGATGCGAAGAAACGCGTTTTGGTCCTGCGATACCTGGAGCACTTCATTGGGCGGAACCGCCGAACCGAAGTAGCCTTCCTTCTTCCAGCCCCCGGCCGCGAATTTCCATGAGGGCGGCGGGGCGTCAAACGTGCCACTCGCAACGAGCAACGACGACGGGGTCTCAGCATGCAGCAGTGAAGCGGCCAGCAGCAAGCCAGCCGACACGAGACGGACGGTGTAATTCATGGGGTGGAATGTGTGGTGACAACGAGCCCGCTCGATCAGGTCAAGACAGGGTTACTCGACCTTTTCGAACTGGGGGTGATGGGAGTCAACCGGGGCGCTCCGGACAACGCAACGCCGGTCCGGGTGAACCGGTTGAATTGCACGCCCGTTGATCCCCGCGCATGGATCTGGTACGTGTGTAAGAGCCTCGGGGACCCACCCCTCCACCCCACCCTTCCCTGAGGCATTACCCTGTCATGAGCCTGCGCGTCTCCGCCCTGCTTCTAGCTATGGCGGTATGGCTGGCACCCTGCCATACCCATGCCCAATCCGCTCCGCGTACCAGTGATCGCGGTCGCGTCACCATCACCACCGTGCCTGATGTAATCGGCGGTGGCCTGCCTCTCAAGGTAATCCACACCGATGCCGGGACGCCCCTGCGTGCCGGCGGTGTCTGGCTGTTCAAGGAGTCAGCCACGAACGCCGATGCAAATGCCGCGGCCAAAGACCCCGCCTTTTACCGGAAGATGCGTGAGGCGCGACTCAACGCCGTACGCCTGATACTGTTCGAGTTCTGGTTCCAGTGCGACGATGCGTCCAAAACCACGCGTTACAGCGACCTCGACAATGCCACTGAGCGCGCCGCCCTCTTTGCCAACATAGAGACCGTCATCAACCTTGCCTCGGAGCAGGGAATGTACGTCATCCTCAACCCGCACACAAAGGCGAACCACAGCGGCACGGTGTATGGCGCCGCACAGCACGCCTACGTGCGCAAGTTCTGGAGCTACGCCGCGGCTCATTTCAAGGACCGCACCCACCTCATCTACGAGCAGAATAACGAAGTCATTTTGCTCCCGACCGATACCACGGACGCGCTTCTGGACCAACAGCAGCAGCTCTACACCGAGATACGCGCCGCGGCTCCCCAGACGCACATCTCGCTGATCTCCATTTCAGGCATTTGGTCGCAGTCCGGCGGCATTGACGTCGTCAAAAACATCGCGGATCGCCTGAGCGCCCGCGGCACCGGCATCGACTGGTCCAACGCCTCCTTCAATTACCACCTCTATTTCAACGGCCACACGAGCGAGCGCATGCGCCAGCTCCACAAGTATTACCCGGCCTTCCCTGGCGAGAACAACTACCCCTACGACGGCGCGCTGCTCAGCGGCGTATCGACGACCGATACCGCCCGGTCAGAAAGCATGGACGTCGCCTCTGACGACCGCACCCGCTACGTGAACCAGACTTGCGAGCAGCTCGGCACCGGCTGGGCACTCTGGCAGATTGAGTCGCACTACAAGTTCGACAACAACTGGCCGCTGGCCCGCACCGACGCCAAAAACAAGAACTATTACTGGACCGCGGACGCGTTCCTGAACCGCTATATCGAGGCCGAAGACGCGTCCATCACCGCCACCAGTTCCGGTGACACCCATGCTATCAGCACAGACGTCGGGCTCAGCGGCGCCAAAGGACGCGTGTTCACCGGCAACGCCGCAACCGACTTCGTCACCCTGAAACTGCCCTCCGTCGCGCCCGGCACATACGGCATACAACTGCGCGTCAAACGGGGGCCGGACCGCGGTGTCATCCAGACCGCAATTGATAACGGCTCCGGCGTCTTCGCCGACGTCGGCTCCGCCCGAGATCTCTACGCCGCAACCGCGGACACCGTTGTTCAGGACCTCGGCTCTTTCAGCTTCGCCACCGCCGGCGACAAATACCTCCGCCTCACCCTCACGGGCAAAAACGGGGCCTCCAGCGGCTATTCAGTCCTGGTCGACTACGTCCGGCGCACCCTTGACCCGAACGCGCCCATCCCCCGGCCCATCGCTTCGCTCACGCCCTCGGCCGTCGAGGCCACCGTCGCGCAAGGAGGCACCGGCAACGCAACGTTTTCAATCGGCAACAGTGGCGACGCAGTCCTCAACTACACCGTCCAACCCGTCTTTTCCGAATACACGGCTCAAGACTCCGCGCAGGGCGGCCCGGCCTTCAACTGGGTCGACATCAAGACCGGCGGAACGTCCATTCTCGCCAATACGGACGAGGGCATAGTCACGGGCATCTCGCTCGGTTTCAGCTTTCCCTTCTATGGCTCCAACTACGCCTCCGTGAACATTTGCACGAACGGCTACGTCACCTTTTCAGGCAACACCATCATCCCCGACAACACAGGGGAAAAGCTGCCGAGTCCGTACACCGGCATCCCGGCGCCCATAATCGCCGCGTACCTCCTCGACCTCCAGACCGACGCCAGCTCCGGCATCTACTACAAGCGCATCGACGCGAACACGTTTGGCGTTCTCTTCGAAAACGTGAAGTCCCGCATCTTCTCCGGGCGCATAACCTTCCAGCTCCTGCTCAAGTCCAACGGGCAGATGGTCTTTAACTACAAGGACAATACCATCGTGTTCCGAGGCGCGTTGATCGGCTTCCAGGACGCGACCCGCACGAAAGGTCAGACCCTTGTCTATAACGAGGAATTCCTCGCTCAGACCACGGGTGTGAACCGCGCCCTCACCGTCTTTCCCGCTGCGAGCTGGCTCGCGCGCAGCCCAGCCTCCGGGAACGTTGTTGTTGGTGGTGGCTCCCAGACGGTCACGCTCACGATGAACACCAGCGGTCTCGTGCTGGGTGACTACTCAAGCAGCATCGTTGTGAACACCGACGATCCGGACCTGGTGAGCGCGGTCGTGCCCATAACGCTCCATGTCGTGCCGGGAGGAGCCGCGCCGAGTTGGGCCTCGGGTTGGCCGACCGTAGAGGCGCCGCTCAGTACCGGGTTCACGCTCCGCGCAAAAACAACCGCCTCGGGCGGCGCCTACTGCGTCGTCGTTGCGTCAGGTGCCGCCGCGCCCACTGCCGCACAGGTCCGCGCGGGACAAAATGCTTCGGGTTCGGCAGCGCTCTCCACCGGCACGATAACGCTCACGGCCAACACAGAATCCTCCGTGCTTGTCTCCGGGCTCAGCCCCTCCACCGCCTATGACATTTACGTCGTCGCGGACGATACCCTTGGGAACCTCCAAACCTCACCCGTAACGCTCACCCAAACCACCACTGCGGCCCGCACACTCGCGTGGGACGCCGACGGCACCAACGCCAACGGAACTGCGTCGAGCTCAACCGGGGTCGGTGGCAGCGGCACCTGGAACACCTCCGCGCTGCGCTGGTGGGATGGCTCAGCCTACACCCGGCAGGCCCCGGACTCGATTGACCAATCCTATTTCCGCGGCCAAGGCGGCACAGTCACCCTATCTTCAGACACGGCCACCCGCTCGCTCCTCTTCAACCAGTCGGACCTAGGGCCAATCGACATTTTAGACTGTACAGATTGTGACCGAGCTGTTTGAAG
>CAZQIE010000034.1:0-29094 GCA_964593675.1 uncultured Opitutales bacterium | reverse complement strand
TTATACCTCCCCAAAACTCTTATTCAACCCCCGCCAACTTTCGGGGAGCAGGTCACACTGAATGTCACTATACAGGTCTGGTTTCCCAAACCCCTTACAAGAATTCGCCGGACACTTCCGCCTCCGTCTTCAATTAAATATCTCGTCAGGTTCAAACCATCGTGAGCGAGCGCGTATGAAACGCCTGACTCGCTCGTATACATGACAGGGGTATCCCTGAGCAAATTCACCACTGCGGAACTTACATGCCTGTCTATTTCTCCATCAAGGTTGATAATCAGTACTGTGTCGGTATTTCCTAATTTTGAGCCCTTAATAAAGGGTTTTCCGCAGACCGAGGAAATTTCGCTAGTTGAATATTTATCCGACCATTGCGTGCTTCGTTTCTGCCACACAATATCACCAGCGTGAGAAATTTTTATAAGGAGGTCGGCTAGGCTGTCATCGCTCCTCATTACAAGGAGGCTTGAGTCGGGGCATACGACAAAATTCTTACGCAAAACCCTGCCGACATCAACCTCCCTACTGAATGACCCATCTTTGTTCTTGAAGACAAATTTCTGTGAATAATTCGGATTCGAAATTAATAGCCAACAACCATCAGGTGTTGGGCCGACCCACAGGATCATTGATTTATCGTATTTTTCGAACACGATCCGCCGCTGGCGCTTATCCGCAGATTGTTCGGGCACGATCGTGGTGGGTTCTTCCGCAGTAGCACCAGCGTCGGTCGCCTTGTCCTCGTCCGTGTGCTGCTTCACGTCTTTAGCTTGTTGGATGGCAGCTGACGTACCTCCTTCCGTAACGAGGATCCCCCCACCACCCTGTGCGGACGCGCCCGGACAGGCCCAAGCGAGAAGAAGCAGGACGGAGCCAACACAATAAGACCTATGCGACATTTGGTCGTATCTTTGAACGGTTATCACGGCGCATCAAGGAGATTACGTGAGGAAAGCACCGTCGGACACGTGAAGCTACCGCTCGGGCTAATGCTCCATCGCGAGCACCGCCTGCGTGGCCATTTTTTCAGTTGCACGGCTTGCAGTCATGCCAGAGGCAAAAAGCCGACTGCACGTTTTGGCTGATTACGTTTGCCTCAGGCCCCCTAGCTGCCGTGCGCGCGGATGGCACGCTTGGGGAAACAGATGCGCGAGACGGCTTCCTCAAAGTCTCCGCGTCCGCTCAGGATATCGATTTCAAGGCGCAGATAGTAGAACGGGAGTGGTGCCTTCCAGGTGGGCTCAATACGCACGGCGTCCTTCTCGGTCGTGACGATGAAGTCAGCCTGTGCCGCAACGGCGCGACTGTAGAAGCGCTGGATCTCGTCTTCCGTGAAGCGGTGGTGGTCGATGAAGCGCTGGCAAAACACGATCTGGGCGCCGAGGTTGCGGAGGAACGCCTCGAAGCTCTCGGGCGTCGCGATGCCGCTGAAGGCCGCCACCCGGCGGCCGCGAAGGTCCGTAAGCTCGCGGCGCTCGTCGCTGTGCACGCTCTTCAGGAAGCGCGGCTTGTGCGCGCACTCGATGATTTCAGCGTCGGACTTATGCTGGCGGATCGTCGCCTCCAGGGCGGCGTCGGGGCGTCCGTCGCTCTTCGTCAGAAACACGTAGGAGGCGCGGCGAAGGTGCTTGATGGGCTCGCGCAAAATGCCACGCGGGAGCATGCGGCGGTTTCCGAACGGGTTGCTTTTGTCAACGAGCAGGAGGTTGATTTGCCCGCGCAGCGGCAAGTACTGGAAGCCGTCGTCGAGGATGAGCGTGTCGGCGCCGAAATGGCGGATGGCGTAATGGCCGGCCTTCACGCGGTTCTTGTCCACCAGCACAACGACGCCTGGGAGATTTCGGGCGAGCATGTAGGGCTCGTCGCCGGCCTCGTCGCTATCCAGCAGAACGCGGTGGCCGTCGCTTACCACCTTGGGCGGCGGCACCTGCGCGTGGGTCAGGGAACGCCACCAGCGCCGGTAAATGGGCTCGGAACGGCTCTTGTAGCCACGGGACAGGATGGCCACTTTGCGCCCGCGCTCGGAGAGGCTGCGGGCGAATTTCTCCACGATCGGCGTCTTGCCTGTCCCGCCCACGGTGAGGTTGCCCACGACGACGACGAGGCAGCCCAGCGGGCGGTCGCGAAGCACGCGGTGACGGTAGAGAGCGGTGCGCGCCTGGACGATCACCGAGAACAGGCAGGAAAGCCCGCGAAGGAGCGCGGCGAAGAGGCGCGCTTTGGCATCCCGCCGCCGGTCGTAAATGACATCGGCGACGAATTGCTCCAGGTGATCAAGTTCCCACCTGAGCTTGCGCTTCCATATTTTAAAGAGAATCCGCACCGTCGGGCCAAAAGCGGGAAAGAGGGCATATCGGCCCCCGTCGCGCAACCCAATTCGGAAAGATCCCGCGCGCAAGGATCGCCACGCTTCACGCCGCGACGGCTCGCGGAGCCAGCACGCCGCCCCCTTCGTTGCCGCGCAAGCTGCGGTCGGGATATGGGGAACGCACCCGGCTGGCGTCTGTCGAAGTCCCCTCGGGCATGATGTTTCCGATGCGCCCGAACTGAATCAGAAACAGGGTTGACGCACCGGATAATGCCCTATTTCTAGGAACCTTTACCCACTTACCGAGCCGCCTCAGATGCAAGTCAATCTCTTACGGGCAAAATTCCTGCGAGCCGAAGTTACGGATGCCCACGTGGACTACGAGGGTAGCCTCGCCATAGACAGCGAGCTGATGCGGATGATCGATCTGCTGCCTTACGAGAAGATCCTCGTCGGGAATCTCGCCAACGGCAACCGCTTCGAAACCTACGCGATCGAAGCGCCTGCGGGGTCCAAGACCTTTTCGTTGCGTGGCGCAGCCGCCCGCCTCGGCAAGCCCGGGGACCTTCTGGTCATCATGTCTTTCGCCAACATGTCCGTTGAAGAAGCGCGGACGTGGCAGCCGCGGGTGATCGTCCTGGGCGACGGCAACCGCAAGATCCTCAAGCAGACGAACACCCTGCCGCTCTAGGCTGCACGGCGTTCCGGCATTCCCCCCTTTTTCCATCGTTCATCGTGAGCTACAAACTGTTCATTCCCGGCCCTGTTCAGGTGTCCGAAAAGACGTACAAGGCTATGATCACCCCGGTGATCGGCCACCGCAGCAAGGACTTCGTCAACCTCTATCAGTCCATCCAGCCGCGGCTCCAGGAGGCCTTCTACACGAAGGACCCCGTGTACCTGAGCACGAGCAGTTCGTGGGGCGTGATGGAAGGGGCGGTGCGGAACGTCTGCGCGCGCAAGGTCCTGAACTGCATGAACGGTGCGTTCTCGGACAAGTGGTATGATGTGAGCCAGCGCTGCGGCAAGGACGCCAAGGGCCTGCAGTTCGAATGGGGCCAGCCGGTGGACCCGGAAGCGGTGCGCAAGGAGCTCGCGACGGGCGCCTATGACGCCATCACGCTCATCCACAATGAGACGTCGACGGGCACGATGAGCCCCCTCGCCGAGATCATGGCCGTTGTGCGCCAGTTCCCCGAGGTTATTTCGATCGTAGACTGCGTGTCCTCGTTTTCCGTGGTGCCGATCAAGAAGGACGAGCTCGGCATCGACGTGCTGATCACGGGCTCGCAGAAGGCCCTCGCGATGCCCCCGGGCCTCGCCCTGTGCAGCGTCTCGAAGCGTGCCCTGGACCGTGCCGCGAAAATGCCGGGCCGCGGGTATTACTTCGATTTCGTGGAATTCCAGCAGAACCACGAGAAGGGCATGACGCCGTCCACGCCTGTCATCCCCCTTATCTACGCCCTACGCTCGAAGTTCGAAGACATCTTTGAGGAAGGCCTCGAAAACCGCTACGCCCGCCACGCCCGGCTCAACGGCCTGGTGCACGCGTGGGTGGAGCGCCATGGTTTCAAGCTGTTCCCGAAGAAGGAATTCGCTTCAAAGGGCCTGTCCTGCATCGCCAACACGCGCAACCTGGACCTTGAGGTGCTGAACAAGGCGCTGAAGTCCCGGTTCTCGTGCGTCATCGACGGCGGTTACGGCAAGATCAAGGGCAAGACCTTCCGCATCTCCAACATGGGCGACGAAACCGACGCGACCATCACCAAGCTGCTCGCGGACCTCGACGTCCTCGTCAAGGAGCAGCTCGGTTAAAGCGCGAATCCACGCCACGTTTTCGACTCACAGGTTCCGCGCTCCCCACAGGGGCGCGGGCCTTTTTTTATCCAGCCCGTTTCACGGTGGAGCTTGCTTTTCCTGAAACCTTGGGCATTGACGTCCCAGCAACGCTTCACCACTAAAAGCCCATTTCTGCCCAAGCCGGCTTCTCCCCTACCCGGCGCCCGTGTCCACATGAAAACCCTGATTATCGCCGAGAAACCCAGCGTGGCCGCCGACATCGCGCGTGCCCTCGGCGGGTTTGAGAAAAAGGGAGACTACTTTGAGAGCGACGAAGCGGTGATCTCGTCCGCCGTCGGTCACCTGGTTGAGCTCTACATGCCCGAGGACTTCGACAAGAAGCTCAAGCGCTGGAGCCTCCAGTCGCTCCCGATCATTCCCGAGAAGTTCAAGCTCAAGCCGATTGAAGACAACGAGAAGCGTTACAAGCTGCTCAAAGACCTGCTGAAGCGGGAAGACGTTTCCGCGGTGGTGAATGCGTGCGACGCCGGGCGCGAGGGTGAGCTCATTTTCACGTACATCTACGAGCTCTCGAACTGCAAGAAGCCTTACCGGCGCATGTGGATGACCTCCATGACGCAAGAGGCCATCCGGAACGCGTTCAACCAGCTTCGCACGGCGGACGAAATGCGGCCACTGCAAGAGGCCGCGCGGTGCCGGTCCGAGGCCGACTGGCTGATCGGCATCAACGGCACCCGTGCGATCACAACCCGCATGTTCGGGCACCGTGCGGGCGCGGTGGCGACCGTGGGTCGCGTGCAGACCCCCACCCTCACGCTCGTCGTGGAGCGGGAAAAAGAGATCCGCAATTTCGTGCCGCGCACGTACTGGAGGATCATCGGGCAGTTCGGTATTTCCGCGGGCTCTTACGAGGGCGTTTACCAGCGGGACGATTTTAAAAAGAACCCGGCTGACGAGCATGACCGCGTGGACCGTCTGTGGGACGAGGCCGCGGCCCGCCAGATCGTTGAGGAGGCGCTCAGGCAGCCTCACGCCGTCGTCAGCGACGAGCGCAAGCGCACAACCCAGGGGGCTCCCCGCCTCTACGACCTGACCACGCTCCAGCGCGAAGCCAACAACCGCTTCGGGCTTCCGGCGGGCAAGACGCTCCAGATCGCCCAAGCCTTGTACGAAAAGCACAAGGTCCTGACGTATCCGCGAACTGACAGCCGCGCGCTGCCCGAAGACTACGGCTCGCACGTCGTGCGCGTCCTGCAAAGCCTGCCCGACTACCTCGCTGAACACGCGGCGCCGGTGATCGAGAAGAACTGGGTCCGCCCGACGGACAAGCGGGTCTTCAACAACGCCCAGGTTTCGGACCACTTCGCCATCATCCCCACCGAGCAGGCCCCGAAAAAGCTGAGCCCGGACGAGCAGAAGATTTACGACATGGTGGCCCGGCGCTTCGTCGCCGTGTTCTACCCGGCGGCCGAGTATGACGTCACCACCCGCACGAGCACCGTGGGCGTCCACCGGTTCAAGACGGAGGGCAAGGTGCTGGTGAAACCGGGCTGGCTCGCCGTTTACGGGAAAGAGGAAGCCGCGACCAAGGATGCACTCCCTCCCCTTACCCGCCCCGATTCAGCGCCCCCTTCAGGCAATGCCGCCGCGCAACCGGTGACGTCCGTTGCGCCGGAGAATGCCGGACAGGGGTTGCAGACGCTCGACAAGGGCTACGCCCGCGTGGAGGGCATCGAAGCCAACACGGAAGCCACCAAGCCGCCGGCACGCTACACGGAAGCCACGCTGCTCGCAGCCATGGAAGGCGCGGGGAAGCTCGTGGACGACGAAGGCCTGGCCGAAGCCATGAAGGAAAAGGGCCTCGGCACGCCTGCGACGCGCGCCCAGATCATTGAGCACCTTATCGCGCTGAAATACATGGAGCGCCAAGGCCGCGAGCTCGTTCCCACAACCAAGGCTGAAGGGCTGCTCGAGTTCCTCCAGGCCGTCGGGATTGAGACCCTCACGAGCCCGTCCCTCACCGGCGAATGGGAGTCCAAGCTCCGGAAGATTGAAGACGGCCACCTGACGCGCGAAACCTTTATGCGCGGCATCGCGGACCTGACGACCCAGATCGTCTCCCGCACCCGGGAGTTCAACGAGGAACAGGCCGGAAGCCGCGTCACCGACATCATCAGCCCGACCGATGGGCAGCCGCTTGTCGAAACGCTCCGCGCTTACCGCTCGCAGGCCGGCGACTTCGCCATCTACAAGACGATCGGAAACCGCAAGATCAGCGAAGACGAGATCAAGGCGCTGTTGAAGGACCGCCTGATCGGTCCGCTCGACGGCTTCCGCTCGAAATCCGGCAAGCCGTTCTCCGCAAGCCTGAAGCTGGACGAAGAGAACAAGGTGAAGTTCGTCTTTGGAGACAGCTTTGGCGGAGCTCCGGGCGAGGGCGGCGAAAACGGCTCCGAGGGCGGAGCTGCCACCGTTGACCTGAGCACGTTCCCCGTTGTAGGCGCCTGCCCGAAGGGCAAGAGCGGGAAGTGCCCGTGCAAGGAAGGGCAAGTCCGGGAAACCCCGAACGCTTACCTCTGCGAAAACGCGCGCAACGAGCCGAAGTGTGACTTCCGCATGGGCCGCACGCTGCTCGGAAAGACCATTCCCCGCGACCAATTCGAAAAGATTCTGAACAACGGGAAAACGGACCTGATACAAGGCTTCCGGTCGAAGCGCACAAACCGGCTGTTCTCCGCCTATCTGGTGCTCAAGCCTGACTCGACCATCGGGTTCGAGTTTGAGCCCCGCGCCCCCAAGGGCACGAAGAAAGCGGGCGGACGCCGCGGCGCGAAAGCAGCGGCAGCCAAGGAGCCGGAGCCCACGGCCGAAGAAAGCGCCGGCTGAAACCGGCGCCTTCGGAACGGGACTACGCCTGCGCATTGATAGGCTCGTAACGACCCAACGCAAAGCGAAACGGGGCCTATCTAGCCTCCCGTACACATTCACGTCCCCCGGACGCTTGCGCTCCACCTTGCCTTACCGAATCGGCCCTTTACGATTAGGGACGAGTGGCGCATCCGTGTTGCTAATATCGTGTAAAATTACCTCAGTGATACACGCTGAACAGACAGTTTGGGACGTAAGGCAAGCCCCTCATTGTCGTAGGTTTCTGGGACGTTAGACCGCGTAATATCCGCGTAACTGGGCGAATCACGACCGGCCAATTGGTATTGATCTCCGACCGTCCGGCGTGGAAAATCTCGCATCTCAGACGGGGCCAGAAAGAAAGCCGACCCCAGCCGTGATATCAAAGTCCTCACCCAGAGATGATGCGCAAAACAGCACCTGCCGTAACCGCGGTAGATGTTCCCAGACTTCCCGATATAGTAATTGATGGCGATCCGTATGATTGGAGCGGCAAAGGCTTTTGCGTAGATGTGCTTTCAGACGACGCTCCGCGCCTGCGCTCGAGCGATGAGTTCCGCGCACAGGCCCGCTTGGGGTGGAACGAGCGGGGCCTGCTCGTGATGATCGACGTTACGGACCCGACTCCTTGCGAATCGGAAATCGCCGGAGGGGCGTATGAGCGGGATTCCGTGGAGATCTTCGTGGCGCCAGCGCATTCGCGGGAAGAAGGCGTGCAGCTCGTGGTGAGCCCGGGGCACTCGTCAAAATACCCGGACTTGCGCGCCTATGTGTACGACAACCGACCTGGCGCGCTGAAGCGGGAACGGCAACCGTCCTTCCAGCTCGCGCGGCGGTTGAATTTCCGTGGCTACACGCTGGAAGCGGCTTTCGACTGGGAGAACATCGGCCTCACGCCCCACGATGGCGCGTTGTGTTATTTCAGGCTGTACGTAAACGACGCCGTGGCGCCCGTGCGCCGCTACCGGTCGAAGTGGGCATCGAGCCACGAGGACTGGCACCTGCTGCGCCTGTCACACCATGCCGCCCCGCCCGTGCGCTTCGCCGCCTGGGGCAGCTGGACGGATCTGCGCCGGCGCCGGATACACCTCGTAGCCACACGCTCGCTCGCCGGATATCCGTTCACGGTAAAAGCGGGCCCGAAGGTCCTTGCCTCCGGGATGCTGAAGCCTGAGGGCGAACGGGCGCTCGCCGAAATCGAGCTGGCCAGCCTCGAGGAATCCCTGGATGGGCCCATCGAAGTCCACCTGCACGGGGCCCCCAGTCACGTGGAGATCAATTTCCCGGACATGAAGCAAGAGCGCCTCCGCCTGCTTGACCGCGCCGATCGGCGGCGTCCGGCCTCGCGCCCGTGGCCGCAGCGGGAAGAATTCCTGAGGGAGACCTTTGCGGTGCCGGAGTTTTCGCAATACGTGCTCCCGGCCCCCGTCCTTCCCACTTTTGAGTTCCCGGATGCCGAGCGCGTGCTCGCCACCTTTGGCCCCTACGCATTCTCGACCGAGTTCTTCAACGTCGCGGGCAAGAAGGTGCAGGAGCTTCGCGAGCCCGGGCGCTACGGTGCGCTCGTTCGGGCAAAGTTTGGCGACGGTCTGGAATACGTGTATTCGCGGACGCTTTTCCGCACGCCCGCCAAGACCCACCTGCCCGCGCGCTCGCTCGCCTCGGAAAGCACGGCGCAGCGACTTGCCGCGGAATATGAGCTTGGGGAGGCGTCCCGGGACCGCGCGTGGCCGTGGGGTGCGGATATGCGCTGGTGGCACCAGTTCCACCGCACGCGTGGCGAAGCGACCCGCTACCGGTACGTCGTCCTGCTCCCAGAGAGCTACAGCGCGGCGCCGGACCGGGCGTGGCCCACGCTTTTGTATCTGCATGGAATGAACCAGGGCAGCCAGGCGATCCAGGAAGCCCACGGCATCTTGAAGTTCAAGGCGATCCTGAGAAAACTCCCGATGATTGTGGTCGTCCCCCTCACCCACCGCACGTGGGAGGCCCCCGCCCTTACAGACCTCATGGACGAGGTCTCGCGGGAACACCGGGTAGACGCGGACCGGGTGTACGTGGCCGGGTTCAGCATGGGGGGCTACGGCACGTGGAGCACGATCATGGACGCCCCCGAACGGTATGCCGCGGCGGTGCCCGTGGGCGGCGGCCCGGGTTTTCCGGACCTTGCCTCGCGCCTCAAAGGGCTGCCGGTCTGGATTCAAAACGGTGAAGAGGACCCTGCAACGCCAGCGTCGGAAGCCTTGGTCATGGCCAAAGCGATTAAACTGGCCGGCGGGAACGTGCGCACGACGATCATGTCGGGCGTCTCGCACACCGAATCGCACGACCTCGCCTTCGGGGACCCGGATCTCTACGCGTGGCTGCTGGCGCAGAAACGCCCCTGACCACGGCCCTTCACGCCGCCGCGACCAGGCGGTCGGGTGGCGGGCGATATTGCGATCCCATTCCCTTCTTGAGGGACCAGGCACACGCGTAGGCTTGTTCAATGCAGTCTGACGTCACGTTGTCGCTTGCACCTACGCTTCGGCGACCACGCACGCCCATCCTCGCCGCGGCGCGAGCGAAGTCGTGAGTCGAACCGTCCGGCAACTCAAACGGGACTTGGCCTAAGCCTTTTTGATCCCGCAGGCCAAGAGCGTCTCGAAGTACGGCTCCTGCTCCTCCCGTGCCACCGGGGCAACCTCGACCTGCTGGAAGCCTGCGGTCTTCAGGAACCCATAAAGCTCGTTCTCGCTGAAACCCAGCCAGCGGTCGGCGTAGAGTTCGTGGGCCTTCTCGAAATTGTGCTCCTTGAGGTCAAGGACGAGCAGCTTTCCGCCGGGTTTCAGTATCCGGTAGGCCTCGTCCACAGCCTGCTGGGGCCGGTTGGCGTGATGGAGAGCCTGGCTGAGCAAGGCCAAGTGCACGCTGCCGCTGGGCAACGGGACTTCCTCAATGTCGCCGAGCTTGTACTCGAGGTTCGAAATGTTGTGCTTCTTGGCGAGCTCACTGCCGAACTCGACCATCTTTTGGCTGGCGTCGATGCAGTAGACGATTTCGGCCTGCCGCGCCAGCAGCTGGGACAGGACGCCCTCGCCCGCCCCAAGGTCCGCGATGCGGATTCGCGGCGTGAGACGTAGCAGCAGGTGGCCAATCGCCTCCCAGGACCGCCCGGGGCAGTAGTTTTTCCCGAGTCGCCCCGCCACAGAATTGAAATACTGTTCCGCATGGCGGCGCCGTTTTTCTAAGATACGCTGGAGGTTCGAGCGGTCTTCACGGGCTTGGGGCTCATCTGCCACAGCCTCGCACGCGCCTTCAACAAGCCGGCGCGACTGCGGCCCGAGGTCGGCCGCGGCGGTATAGAACGTCTTCTTGCCCTCCTTGCGGTCCATCACCAGGGCCCCCTGGCGCAGGACGGCCAAGTGCGTGGAGATGCGGGACTGGCCCATGTTCAGGATCTCCTGAAGCTCGGCGACGGAAAGCTCCTCCCTCAAGAGGAGGTTCATGAGGCGCAACCGGGTCGGGTCTGCAATGCGCTTGAGCGTATCCCAAGGGTCGTTCATCGGTCTGGGCTGGTGGGTCGGGAGTGGGCGTCTTCTCGGTACATCCTGTCACCCGGCTTGGCGAGCCCGAAAGCGGCCCCCGCACCGCTGCGGGGAGTATGAAAAAAGGAAGGCCGCATCGCGCGTGGCAATGCGGCCTCCGGAAAGTGGTGCTCAGGAAGGGACTCGAACCCTTACGCCTTTCGGCACACGCCCCTCAAACGTGTGTGTCTACCAATTTCACCACCTGAGCAGAGGGAAAGGACGGCAGTTAATCAGAGCTTTTTCAGGGATCAACAAAAATTTTGCAGAATCTGAAAGAATTTTGAACGCGTGCGCCGAAAGGCTCCCGGCCTTCACGGATGAAACGTCTCCAGCGAGCCCGCCAGGGTCGTGGGACTTGAGGACTCGCGCAGGACCGTCTTCAGGGCTTCGAAGAGCTCGTCCACGTGAACGGGCTTGCGAATCACGCAGTCCACCCCCGCGCCTATGCACTCGCTCGCGAAATCCGGTGAGCACGTCTCGTCCACAAGACCGATAATGGGCAGACGGATGCTGCGGCCCCGGGCGCCTTCGGACTCGCGAATGGCGCGGACGTTGGCCAAACCGTCCGGTTCGGGCCTCTGAACCTCCGAAATCAGGACGTCAAAAGTGGCGTCTCCCAGCCAGGCGAGCGCCTGGTTCCCGTTGTCCGCAAGGCGAACCTCATGGCCAAACCGGCGAAGCATGGCGCCCAGGACGGATCTCGCCTCGGGGTCGTCATCAATCAGGAGGACGCGGGTGGCGCGCGCGCCTTCGGGTCTGGCGGGCGTGACCCCCAGGGACGCCGGATCGCCCAGCTCAAAGGGGGCGCTGAAGGTGAAAGTCGAGCCGCGTTTGGGTAGGCTTTCGACGTCGATGCGGCCGTTCATGGCGCGGGCAAGACGGCTGCAAATGGCAAGCCCAAGTCCCGTCCCCCCAAAACGGCGTGTGTAACCCTGATCAACCTGGACGAACGGCTGGAAGATTTTTGGGAAGTCTTTTTCTTCGATGCCAATGCCGGTATCGTGCACGG
Source organism: uncultured Opitutales bacterium (assembly GCA_964593675.1). Classification (GTDB taxonomy): domain Bacteria; phylum Verrucomicrobiota; class Verrucomicrobiia; order Opitutales; family CAZQIE01; genus CAZQIE01. The sequence continues at coordinate 17,501 of CAZQIE010000034.1, read as the reverse complement.
CAAAACGGACTTCGGCGCGGCCAAGACCGGCTTCGGGTTGGTACGTAGACGCGCTTACGGACAAGTCCACGTGGCCGCGCTGGGTAAACTTGATGGCGTTGCCCAGGAGGTTAAGCAGTATCTGGCGGACGCGCACGGAGTCGCCCGTCACGTAGGCGGGCACGTCCTGCTCCACGTTGAGGCGCAGGTCCAGGCCTTTTGCGCGCGCCTGCCCTTCCATGAGGCGAACGACCTCTTCCGCACAGGGGCGGACGCCAAAGGGCTGCGGGTTAAGCTCAAGCCTGCCGGACTCGATGCGGGAGAAATCCAGGATGTTCGATATGACGTCAAGGAGGGCCGTGCCGCCTTGTTGAATGAGCTGCACGTATTCCCGCTGGTCCGTCTGGAGCTGCGTCATCACGAGCAGGTCCGCATAGCCGATCACGGCGTTGAGCGGTGTGCGAAGCTCGTGGCTCATGGTCGCCAGGAATTCGCTTTTTGCGCGGTTTGCGGCCTGGGCGGACTCCATCGCCCGGGTGAGGTTCAGTTCCGTGCGCTTGCGGTCTGTTATGTCGGTGTGAGTGCCGATGGCACGCAGGGGCGCGCCGTCCAGCCCGCGTTCGATGACCTTGCCTCGGGCGAGAATCCACTTGTAGCCGCCGTCCTTGCAGCGCATCCGGAACTCGGTCTTATAGGCGGGACTGTCCCCCTTGAAATGGAACTTGTGGGCATCCAGCGCCTTCTTCACGTCATCGGTGTGTATCCGGCTACGCCACTCTTCGATGTGTGCTCCGATCTCATCCTCGGCGAAACCGAGCATGGCTTTCCACTGGCGGGAAAAGAACACGCGGCCCGTCGGGATGTCCCAGTCCCAGACGCCGTCCCCAGCGCCTTCGAGTGCAAATTGCCAGCGTAGTTCACTGAGTTGGAGGGCCTCGGTGCGCTCCCGTATGGCCTCGGCCATTGAATTGAACGCAACCCCAAGAACAGAGAACTCGTCGCCCCCTTCCGTGGGCGCACGGGACGCATGCTTCCCGGCGGCGAGGTCTTCTACCGCGCCGATGAGCTTCGTCAGGGGTTTTGAGATCCAGGATGCAACCCAGAGGCCCAGACAGGCCGCGACAGCGAGCATGGCGAGTGCGACGAGCGCGACGCCAGCAAGCATCTGGTAGAGGGGGGCGTTGACTTCCCGTGCGGGAAGCTCGGCAATGAGGATCCATCCGGTTTCGCCCAAGGCCACCGAGGCATCCACAATGGCATCGCCGGAGATGCCGGCATGGGCGTCCATGTGACGGAGAGACTCGTTCTCGTCGGACGGCATGATGAGGTGCGCGTGTCGCTGGGCATGCGCCTCATAGGGCGAGTCCATGGGGAGCAGGAGGTTGTTCTCGTGGTCGACCACGTAAGCGATGCCGTCTACGCCGATCTGGAGCGACCCGAGGATGTGTTTGAGGAATCTCAGGTTTATGCGGGCGATGAGCACGCCGCCCACACGTCCTTCGGCATTGCGCAACGGCCAAGCGGCGTCCACGAAAGAGCCGCGCTCAGTCTTGGTTATGGGGCTGATGAACTCGGCATGGGAGCGGATAACCTGCTGGAAGACCGGGCGGTGGGCCACGCTTTCGGGGACGACATGGCACCGGCGGCAAGCGTCCTGCAACACCCTTCCGGTCTCATCGGCGACCACAATGCACTCATAGGCGTCGTTATGGTTGGACAGGCCCTCAATCAGCCCGTGAAGGCTTTCCAGCGGGAGGGCAAGGACGCCCGGTATCCGCGCGATATAGCCGGGCTTGCGCACGAGATCCTGAAAATAGGCGTCGATCTCTTTTGCCCCAGCGAGCACGCGGGACTCCAGGTAGAGCTCGCTGGCCAACCGCTGCTGCTTGACCACGGCATACACGAGGGGTAGCGCAACCGATGCTCCGCACAGGAGGGCAAAGATAAGGAAAACGAGGCGCACGCGCCGTTCCACAGACTGGCGTGGACGTTGGGCGCGTGTCTGGTGCTCAGGGAAGGACATCAATTTCTCCTGAGCTGATTTGCCGTTTTAGCTGCACCAGCAGGTCCCGTTCTGCTGGGGTGGTATTTGACGGCGATGAAACAACATCCAGCGCCCCTTCGCGCAGGCCATACCGGTATTGCTTGCCCTCCCCCCTGCCCTTCCAGATGAGCATCACGCCTTCGAGAATGAGGCGGTTTGGTTTCTCCATTACGTTCGCGAAGACAGACGTGTGCTCTTCCGATCTACGTTCGCGAAGACAGACCTGGGATAGCGTAGGGATTGATCCCTCACCCAACCGATGGCGTGCTTCTGCGCCAGCTCAAAAGCCTCGTGAAGGCCATCGCCCGCAACATCGGCGTCCACAGCCACGGTGTCCACGCCTTCCATGAGCAGGCTCTCCCCGACGACGCGCCCGTGGTCAACGTCCGTCCATGTATGAAGATACAGGACTTGGGCGTCGGTGTCCGCTTTCTCAGCCAAGGCCCCGCGTACAAAGGCGTCAGCTTTTGCCTGCATATGCGGGTAGAGCTCACCCGCCACATACGCGACTTTGCCTGTTTTTGTGCGACGTGCCGCGAGCCGGCCCGCAATATACCCGCTTTCCTCGTCACGAAATGATACGCTTGTGAGGTTCCGGTTGTTACCGGCGTACCGGCCGACGATAACGAACCGGGTTTCCGGGAATGTTGAGGCGACCTGTTCGGCCGGTTGGATAAATTGCCCGCCGTGCCCGATGACGACATCGAAACCCGCTTTCGCATAGTTCTCGAGAGCACTCGCCATCTGGCGTGGCGTGTTTTGGTTGTCCACGCACGCCACGGTCGCCCCCAAGCGGTGCGAAACCTCATGAAGGCCGCGGCAACCGGCTTCGTTCCACCCACCGTCATTCCGGTCATAAGGCAGCACCAGGCCGACCTTGAAGGAGCGCGCGCCGTGTCCCGTCTTCACGCTCTGGGCAAAGCGTGCATTGCCGACAAGCACGAACCCAAGCGAAAGGAGCAGGCAGGCCAGGCCCAGGAAAAGGGCGATAAGGCCGGTGGGGCGCACGCGTAAGGGGATGCTCATTTCGAGACGAGCGGAACCTTTTGAGGATCGAATATTTCCATCCTCCACACAAGGGACAAATCGGACCTAATGACGCTCAAGACAGGCGTGCGGGCCAGGAAGGGGTTTTAGGATTTTACAAGGATGCCGAAAGGGGTAAATTGCGCCCTTTCCCAACGAAGATGCTGACACCGCTTCCATCGGAGCCCCTGATCATCGCCGGTCGTGCTTTCCCGTCGCGCCTCCTTGTAGGTACGGGCAAGTTCGCCTCGAACGCCGTGATGCGGGACGCATTGCGCGCCAGCGGAACGGGCCTGGTGACGGTGGCCTTGAAGCGTGCAAGCCTTTCCGGCCAGAAGGATCCGTTCGCGGATATTTTGGACTTTCTTGAACCAGACCGGTACCTCGTGCTGCCCAACACAGCGGGGGCAATGAACGCGGAAGAAGCCGTCCGCATCGCCCGGCTGGCCGCCGCGGCGGGGCTGCCCAAATGGGTGAAGCTGGAAATCCACCCGGACCCGAACTACCTGCTGCCCGACCCGATCGAGACCCTCAAGGCCGCCGAAGTCCTCGTGAAGGAAGGTTTCGTGGTAATGCCCTACATCAACGCGGACCCGGTGCTCGCCCTGCGCCTTCAGGACGTGGGTTGTGCGACCGTAATGCCCTTGGGTGCGCCGATCGGCACAAACCGGGGTATTGAGACGCGGGCGCAGATCGAGATTATCATTGAGCAGGCGCGCGTTCCTGTGGTCGTTGACGCCGGAATCGGGCGGCCCTCCCATGCCGCCGAAGCCATGGAACTTGGCGCCGATGCCGTACTCATAAATACCGCCATTGCCGTTGCTCCTGATCCAGTCGTTATGGCGCAGGCCTTTGCCGTAGCCGTAGAGGCCGGGGCCGCGGCCCGGCGCGTGGGTCTGACCGGGACAGCCGTGCAAGCTGCTGCCACCAGCCCCCTGACGACCTTCCTCGACGAGCCCGCCCGATGAGCCAGCCGTCCTCCACCACCGCAGGGCAAAGCGGACCCCGTTTTTCAGAAGTTTTCCGGACGCTCCCCATCGAGCGCCTGGCCAACGAAGCCCTCGGCACAACGGGAGACCGCGTCGAGGCCGTGTTGCGAACGGGCAAAGCCCAGAGCCTCGAAGACTTCGCCGCACTGATCTCGCCCGAGGCGGGGAAGCGGCTGGAGCGCATGGCGGCCCTGTCCCAAGCCGCAACCCAGCGTTTCTTTGGGAAAGTCATCCGCCTTTTTACGCCGCTCTACCTGAGCAACGAGTGCATCAACACGTGCAAGTACTGCGGCTTCTCGCGGAACAACCCGATCCCCCGCATCACGATCCCCGTCGATGAGGTTGTGAGGCAGACAAGCCTGCTGGCTCAGCGTGGTTTCCGGAACCTGCTTCTCGTCGCCGGGGAGCACCCGAAATACGTCTCGAACGGGTATGTGGAGCAATGCGTGAGGCGCTGTCTCCCGGTTATGCCCGATATCTCGCTGGAACTCGGGCCGCTTGAAACGCCGGAATATGAGCCCCTCGTGCGGGCCGGCGCCGAAGGTCTTGTTGTATACCAGGAGACCTACCACGAGCCGACGTACCGCGAAATGCACGTGCACGGTCCTAAAAAGGACTACCTCTGGCGCATGGACACGCCCGAGCGCGGCTATGCGGCAGGCTTCCGGCGGCTGGGCATCGGCGCCCTGTACGGCTTGGCGGACTGGCGTTACGAGGCCGTCGCCGTGGCGGCTCACGCCCGGCACCTTCTGAAGCACTGCTGGAAGGCGCACATTTCGATCAGTTTCCCGCGCATGCGTCCGGCAGCGGGCGGTTTCCAGCCCAAGGTGGGCCACTGCCCGACGGACCGCGAGCTTGTGCAGCTCGTCTGCGCGCTCCGGTTGCTGCTGCCGCACGCCGGCATCGTAGTGTCGACCCGTGAACCACCCCGGCTGCGCGACGGGCTTATCCCAATCGGCGTCACGCTGATGAGCGCGGGGTCCAGCACGGAGCCCGGCGGCTACAGCCATTTCGACGAAAACCAGTGGTCCCCCACCCGGGAACAGCCGGGCGAGCAGTTCCACATCGCGGATGAACGCCCTCCCCACGAGGTTGCAGACGTCATCCGGAAACTCGGGTACGAGCCGGTTTGGAAAGACTTCGACCAGGCCCTGGTGGCACCCGCGGACAACCTGCCATGAACACGCCCGCCCAAACCCTGACTGTCCAGGCAAATGGACGCCCTTACACGGTTGCCGAGGGAACGAGCCTGTCTGCGTTCGTGGAAGGCCGGGGCCTGGCGCTTGAGCGCGTGGTGGTGGAACGCAATGGGCAGCCGCTCACCCAGGCGGAGGCAAAGGGCGTAATCCTCGCCGAAGGAGACAGGCTGGAGATCGTGCGCATCGTTGCCGGAGGCTAGCGCACTTCTATTTTAAGCTGTCGCACCTCCGACGCGAGGATGGGGCGTCCACGCTCGCCGCAGCGTCGGCTCAAGCGACAACTTGAAATGGAACTGCCCTAAGCCTTTGCCTCCGCGCCGACGCGAGGATGCTGCGCTCATAGCGTCCACGGGCCCGCATTCAGGTCCGTACAGCCGAAAGAAACACCCCACCCGTGCGTAGTCGCCCCACGGTTTGCGCGCAAACGACGATTTTAAAGAAGGAACGCTGTAAGGCCGGGCCAAATGGCGCGAACGGCCCGCAGCGTTACCCTGCGGCGCGATAGGGCCTTATCAGAAAGCGCAGCCCGCGCACTTGGTTGCTTGCGTCGTATCTGCGAAATTGTTACACCTAAAACGGATCGCGCGAGGGCGACTTGTTCGCCCGATGGTGCTCGCGGTTCACGCATCGCTGCCGTCGGCAGGCGCCAACGTAACAATCGCTGATTTTCCCACCGCTTTGCATCCCTCGCCAATGAAACTGACGGACCTGAACACCGGTCGCGATATCGGCGCCAACTGCCTGCTTGTCGATATTGGACCGTACCGGCTGATGATTGACGCGGGGCTTCACCCGAAGAAAGTGGGAACGGCGGCGCTTCCGGATTTCAGAAAGGTCGACGATTTTTCGGTCGATTTCATTATCCTCACCCACTGCCACCTGGACCATGTCGGGGCGCTTCCCATCGCGCTGCGGAACCAGCCGCAGGCCCGCGTGCTTACCAGCCAGCCTTCTGTCACGCTGGCGCCGCGGATGTTGCGCAACTCGTGCAACGTGATGTTGCGCCAACGGGAGGAACTGGGCCTCAAAGAATATCCGCTTTTCACCTTCAGCGAAATTGACGTCGTGGAGGACCACCTGTTCCCGATGGCCTTCGATCGTCCGCGCGTCTTCAGCGACAAGGGTGAAGACATAGAGATCACGTTCCACGCCGCAGGCCACGTGGCCGGCGCCGCAGGCGTCTCCATTGTCTATAAGCACCGCCGCATCTTCTTCACAGGAGACGTGCTTTTTAAGAATCAGTATACGCTCCCGGGCGCCGACTTCCCCTCCGAAGAAGTGGACACGCTGGTCATGGAGACGACCCGAGGGGACACGCTCCGGCCAACGGACTATCCGCGCGAGGAGGAAATCGAGCGGTTGATCGAAACGATTGCGCACACGCTCAAGGCCAAGGGCTCCGTCCTCATTCCCGTGTTCGCGTTTGGGCGGATGCAGGAAGTGATGGCGATCCTGAACGACGCGATGAAGAAGCGGCGCATTCCGCAGGTGCCGGTTTACGGGTCGGGTCTGGGGTTGGATCTCGTGGATTACTTCGACACGATTTCCCGGAAGACGGGCCTGCTCAATTTCCGGCGCAATATCATCCAGGAGCTCGGCGTAAAGCCCCTCCGCGCAAAGCTTACGCCCGGGCAGGATGTTTCCGAGAGAGGCATTTATGTGCTGTCCAGCGGGATGCTTGTGGAAAACACTCCTTCCTACCTTGTGGCGGCGAGTCTGGTTGAGCACCCCCACAACGCCATCTGTTACGTCGGCTATTGCGACCCGGAAACGCCGGGCGGGAAGATGCTCGCCTGTTCGCACGACGATGTCTTCGCGTTCGACTCCATTGACTACGTTGGCAGGGTTCGGGCGCAGATCGAACGCTTCGACCTGAGCGGCCACGCGGACCGCAACGAGCTTCTGGATTACGCGCGGCTTGTTAACCCGCGAGCCGTGGTGCTCACGCATGGAGACCCACGGGCACGGGATTGGTTTATCCGCGAGTTCGAGGAAATGGCTGACGGCCCGCGTGTCCTCGACCCGGAACCCGGCAAGACCTACTCCGTTTAGAGCGGTTCTCCTTCAGGTTGTCGCAAAAGCGGCCTGGCTTTTCCCTCCGCGCCGACGCGAGGATGGGGCGTCCACGCTCGCCGCAGCGTCGGCGCACGCGACAACTTAGAGGTAGAAGTGTGCCGCCTTCGTTCCTGCGGGACAAGGGCTTGTAACAAACGCTGCGGAAGATGCGCTAACTGACCGGGGGTTTAGGCCGATTCAGGTGCGGTATTTGGTTTGCCTTCGGGCGTGCGCCGCATAAATAACGGTGACACTGAGAGCGCGCCCGGTAGAGCCGCAAAAAAAAGTTTCCAAAGATGAAACGTCCGATTTTGGCCACCCTCTCCCTGTTCATCGTTGCGACAGCCGCGGTGCACGCCTTGCCGGCCCCCACGGTCGCCTCGACCGTCGCGACCACAGCCGGGCTGACGCTGGGGCAAGGCACGACGCTTGAGAAGAAGACCTTCAGCCTGCAGATGCCCTCGACATGGAAGGTGGACGACAAGGCTGAGGATTATAAACCGGAGTCTTACTTCACCCTCGCCAGCCCCCTTAATTCCTATGTCACGTTCGACATCAGCGCGCCGACACCGGACCTGAAGGCCATGATGAAGAACGTGCTCTTTGCGCTGGACGGTCCGGCGGTGGAGACGCTTTCGAAATCGGAGTTCAAGCAGTGGGGCAAGTACACGGGCCAAGGGGTGCACCTGAAGGGCAAGATCACGGGCATGTTCCCCGGAGGTGTGCGGGTGTTTGCGACAAACACGAACGGCTACAGCCTCCTGGTAACCGAGTTTTACTTCTCGGACGACCTTTCGGACGTCCAGCCGGGCTTTGAGCTCATCTCCAAGAGCTTTACGCTGAAGCAGCAGTAAGCCCCAGTCCTGCCTTTTCGCAAAAGACCGCCCGGAGTGCCTGGCGGTCTTTTCGGTTTTCGGGCTTGGCCTCTGTTGCCCGCCCTCGCCCCTCCCGTTTGGCGCAGATTGGCTGCGCTTCGCGCTTGGCAGGAACCGGGGGCTTCCTTTGAATCCCGCCTTCGCAACACCCGTTCAACCTCCCAAGCAACCATGAAACCGAAGAAAGTTGCCATCCTCACAGCCGGCGGCCTCGCCCCCTGTCTCTCGTCCGCCATTGGCGGCCTGATCGAGCGCTACACTGAAATCGCGCCTGATATTGAGATTATCTGCTACAAGGCGGGTTACAAGGGCCTGCTGCTCGGGGACAGTGTGAAGGTCACCCCGGAAATCCGCGCCAACGCGGCGAAACTGCACAAATTTGGCGGCAGCCCGATCGGCAATAGCCGCGTGAAGCTCACGAACGTCAAGGACTGCGTGAAACGCGGCCTTGTGAAGGAAGGCCAGGACCCGCAGCGCGTGGCAGCCGACCAGCTCGTGAAGGACGGGGTGGACATCCTCCACACCATCGGCGGCGACGACACCAACACCGCCGCGGCGGATCTGGCGAAGTTCCTCAAGTCGAACAATTACAACCTCACGGTCATCGGCTTGCCCAAGACGGTTGACAATGACGTGTTCCCGATCCGCCAGTCGCTCGGTGCCTGGACGGCTGCGGAGCACGGCGCGGCGTATTTCGAAAACGTGGTTGCCGAGCACGGCGCCAACCCGCGCATGCTCATCGTCCACGAAGTCATGGGCCGCAATTGCGGCTGGCTGACGGCTGCGACGGCGCAGGAGTACCGCGAGCGCCTCAACCATCGCCCGTTCCTGCCCGAGATGGGGGCCTCCCGCGAGCGCCACGAGGTACATGCGATCTTCATTCCTGAGATGGCCGTGGACATCAAGGCCGAGGCCGCCCGCCTGAAGAAGGTCATGGACGAAGTGGACAACGTGAACATCTTCATCAGCGAAGGCGCCGGCGTGGAAAGCATCGTCGCCGAGATGGAAGCCAAGGGCGAGACGGTCCCGCGTGACGCGTTCGGGCACATCAAGCTGGACGCCGTCAACCCGGGGGCCTGGTTCGGCAAGCAGTTCGCGGCCATGCTTGGCGCTGAGAAGACGCTCATCCAGAAGAGCGGCTACTACGCGCGTGCGGCGGCGTCGAACGTGGACGACCTGCGCCTGATCAAGAGCTGCGTTGACCTCGCTGTGGAATGTGCGCTGCGCCGTGAAGGTGGCGTGATCGGCCACGACGAGGACCGCGGCAACGTGCTCCGCGCAATCGAGTTTGAGCGCGTGAAGGGCGGCAAGCCGTTCGACATCGACACCCCGTGGTTCACCAAGATGCTCAAGGAAATCGGCCAGCCCAAGGGCGCGAAGGTTTCCGTTAAGCACTAAGACAGCACGCGACCGCCAGGCAAGGCGGGCGTACAACAAGAGGCGCGGGAAGATCTCCCGCGCCTCTTTTGTTTTTTCAATCAGCTGGCTCACAGAGCCTCGGCTTTGCTCTGTAGGGCCCGCGGGCCGTCCGGAATTTGCCCCTCCGGGACTCCCTGGTGGCTCAGGCGTTGAAACGGAGCAGCGACGCTTTCATCTCAGGAAAAGCAGTAAACTTGCGCTCCACAGCTTCCCGGTAAGCGTCCCGCATCGCAGCGTCATACGCGTAATGCGACTTACTGACCATCACGGACTGCGCATTTGAAACCCAGTGTTCATCCTGGGGCAAACCGAGAAACACCCCGAGGTCCCGAATAAGCCCCGGTCCCATCTGATGCTCGAAAAAGCAGAAGAACCGGTCAGGAAACGCTTCTCTTAGCACCGAAAACCATTGGATTTCTTCGAGCACGGCTTCCGTCACCGCAAGAAGTGGCGAGTTTCTGGTTAGCCCTCCAAAACGCTCTACATGCCCTGTAGCCAGGTTCGAGGTCGCGCAATCCAGCGGGTTACGGATCGGCATCAGAAAACGTAGGCGTTCTTCCTTTGAGAAAATCGCGGCCAAATCCACGTTTCTGGCGCGTATCAGCCTGGAGGTGGCGAGGGATTCCTTCCAAAAGAGGCACGTTATCGTCTCTTTGACCAGGCCCAGACCCGTGGACTCAAAGACGTCCCGCATCTTGTGGTCGGCGTCAAACGCATGGGACAGGGTTATGGAACCGCCGGAATCACCCCGCGCACCGCCCGAGGAAATCCCGATAGCCACTTCGATGAACCGGTCCATTTTCTCCCGCGAATACGACGAGAGAAAATCGGCATCCGTGTCAAAAATGCGACCGCCTCCGTGGTTCAGGACCTGGCAATGCGGGTGCAGGAACAAGGTCGCCGCGGTCAGGGTGGTCATGTTCCGGTAGGGCCCGAGGGCCAGGCATACCGTTTTGCATGCCACGATGTCGGCTCGGGTTGGGGCGAGCTTGCCCGCGGCCACACCCGACCCTTGCACGTTTTGCGATGGGTCCATAATTGAACGCGCTGACGACAAGCCCCGTTGAGCCACAGCGTGCGACCCCAACTTAGGGCCCGCCGCGAGACGTGGCTACAACGAGGCTCGGGGGGTGATCGTTACCAGCCGACGGCCGGGCGGCTGCCTTGCTTGGCGATCTGGACCTCGTCTTCCCACACGGCGTTGCCGGTGGAGATTTCGGTCAACGCCAGTTGGAACACGAACGTCACCTGCTTCGTATTGCCGGCCTGAGCACGGTCTTCGATGAGCTTGCCGGAGAGGCTGTAGGTGGGCAGGGGCTGCGGCTTCTCGTCGTTCATGAAGCGCGCCATCGCGGCGGCCTCCTTGGCGAGCGGGTCTTCCGCCTTGCCGCCCATGCCGGTGGTCGTGGTTGTCACCACTTTGCCGCTCTGGTTGAGGGCGACACGGATCTTCTTGGTGAGCATGTCCGTGTCCACCTGTTGGGTGGTGTTATTGACGATGCGGCTGATGGCGAGCACGGCGGGCTGCTGGGGCGAGCGTGCGAGGACGCCCGAAGCCAGCAGGGAGTTCACCATCTGGTCGGCCGCATTGGTCCAGTCCTGAATGTTGATCTGGTCGAGCGAGACGATGGTGCGCGGGCCCTTCGGGTCCACGTATTTGGCTTCGTCGGTCGTGCCGCAACCGGTGATGAGGAGTGCCGCCAGCGAAAGCCCGGCGGTAAGGAGGGAAGCGCGATTCGGAATCATGGCCTGTGGTAAGGAGAGTTGGGTATTAGCGACGGGAGGGCTTGGGTCCTGAGCCGGAGTTAGCCGGGTGGCGCACGTCCTCAAGGAGCTTCAGGCGGAAATCCTTTGCATTCGAGTTCGGTGCCACGCCGACCAGGCTGATGGTCTCACCGCCTTCGATCATGCGGATCTGCCAGGACGAGGTGGGCGCGTTAACGAGCATGCCGTCCATGTCGTACCATTCAAAGCGGTAATTGAAGGCCTTGACGCCGCTGGTGTCATTGCGGAGCTGGACCTGGATCTTGAGAAGGCCCCCCTGCACGGTCGCCTCGTTGACCGAGACGATGTTGACGATGCGGTTCAGGCCGCTGTCGGTGATGATGCGTTTGTCGTCGACGTAGCTGACGGTTCCGACGGGGTCCGCACGTTCCACGGTGTTCACGGTGGAACAGCCGGTAAGCGCGCCGCCGAGCAGAAGGGCGAGGACTGAGAGTTTCAGAATCTTCATTGCAGGATGAATTGACTGACGTTCAAGGGAGAGAAGGGACTCGTGCTCTTCACGTAGATGACGTTTACGGTGCCGGGAAGGAGCTCGACCGTGGAGCGGCGTCCGCTGGACACGACGGTGATGCGGCGGTCTGCAGGGGTGGACACCCGGACGTACTGGAACTGTTTGGGCAGCGTCGTCCACGTCCGCATGTCCGCCTGGTTCATGGCGATCTGATAGACGGTGGTGCCGATCTGCATGAGCAGGCCCGCGATACCGGCGTCCTTCGTGGCCTCTTTCATACCGTAGGCCGCGGCAGCCTTGGCCCCGGCGGAAAGCAGCGTCTTGGTGATGACGATGGGGAGCTCGTTGTCGAAGTCCGTGGCTATGACGGAATCCATGCTACAGAGGACGAGCGCGCGGGTGGGCGGGACGTCCTGGCCCTCGGCTGTGAGGTCTGGCGCATAGACGTCCGTGGGCTTGAGGATGGGGAAGGCGGCGCCGACGTAAGGGACTTCGTTGTTTACGAGGAACAGGGGAATATCGATGCGGATCTCGTCCCGCGTTGGCGCCAGGCCTGTCTCAAAGATCACGTAGGTCAACGCAGGCAGGGGCGCGCCATTTTGCGCCTTTTGGACGAGCTCCAGCTCCTGCGCGACAAAGGCGTTTTCGGGCACCATGCCCGCCACGCGTTCAAAGGACTTGCGGGCACGTTCGAGGTCGGAATCGCCCGTCGAACGGGTGAGGCAGTAGAGGCCGTCGAGGAAAACGGTGAACGGGTTTACGTAGTCGGAATACGCACGCAGGGCCTTCACGTTCGCATAGGCACTGGTAAGTTGCGTCTGCAACTGCGGGTCGGCCTCACCCTTTTGCACGTCGTAGTGCTCGCCGCTCTGGTTTTCACTGGCGTCCTCCGACGATTTTTGCGCGACCTGCTTGGCACGTTCGATCCGCTCGGCATTCGCGGCGACGGCCTCGCGCTGGCGTTCAAGGGCGCGGTTCAGCTCCACCCGGGCGCTGTCGTAGTTGCCCAATTGAAGGTAATTCAGCGCCTTGTACGTGTTGAGCATGATCCGGTCGTACGCGTAGCCGCGGTACGGCAGGTAGCTCAGGTTCGTCAGGCTGGCTGCAAATTCGTCCGAAACGGAAACTTCCGCGGCCTTGTCGAACTCCGTGACACGCTGTTCGGCTTTGTCAAAGGCCTCGTTGCTGGCCGCAAACTGCTGGGCTCCGCGCAGGGTCGCGCCTTCCTCTAGGCGCCAGACCAGGGCGTCTGCGGAGCCCTCGTGGTCCTTGGACCCAGCTTGGGCTTCCTGGGCGGCCCGTTGCCACTCGCCGGCATTCCAGGCCGTGCCCAGCCCTTGCGTCTTCGTGTTGTAGGTGGCACAGCCCGAGAAAAGGGCGGCGGCGAGGAGAACCGCGGGAAGGGCTGACCGCGAGGGCACTCCCCTGCCCTCCAGCGTCTTATGCGGGAGACCAAGGCGCAGCGCGCCCCAATATCGCGAAAGGCGCGAGACCGGACCGGGCGGGAGCTTAGCCGGCAGGCCCGAGGGGCGGGCCTCACCGGCAGGGAGGAGATGGGGGGACATGGTTTACTTGGCTTCAGCAGCAGGGGGCATTGGTCGCAGGATGTGGCCGGACTGCACGCCGAGGTCTTCCGTCAGCGCGGCCTGCGAGATTTTGGGCTGAACAGCCGTGATGCGGGCTTTGCCAACCTGGACCTCTTCGACGCCGAGGACTTCCCCGGTGTCCGGGTCCACCAGTTCGTTGCCGGTGGCATAGACCGCCCAAACCTGCCCTACCGCGATACCGGTGCCGTCGCCACGGTTGATCGTCACCTGCTCGCCGGTCTTCGCCAGCACCTTGGCTGGGAAGATGACGTCCACCACGCGGTTCGCCACGCGTTCGGACATCATGCGGGAAAGATCCACGAGGAGGCGGTCGCTCAGGTCGCCCTCGCTGCGCACGTAATTCACCTTTTCCGCGATGTCTTTGTTGCTGAGCTGGAAGTTCGCGGACTCAAGGAGCTTTCCGGTGGTGGAATCGTAAATCTTCGCAACAGCGGACATACGGATCACCCGCTTCGTGGCCTTCTTGCCCAAGCCCTCGAACGTCGCCGTTTCCACGTAGTCCTGGAAGTCGTCGAGTGTCATCACGAGGATGTATTTCACGCCCGCGCTCATGAACATCTTCGCGGCCACGGGGTCGTTCGGGTTCACGTTCCCGGACTCTTGGGCAAAGCCGCCTTCACGCAGGATCTTTTCGAAGTCGCTGCGGGCGACGACCTGGAACTTGCGGCTGCCGTTGATGGCGTCGATGAGCTGGCCGTCCAGGGACTCCAGCACGCGGTTTAGGCTGTCGGCATGGCCGGACTTGGCCAAGGCCGTCCGCACGGACGTTGTGGCCTCAACGGCCGTAATGCCGATGGTTTGCCGGCCAGGGGCCTGCGTCGGGTTGCGCGCGGGAGCCGCGGCGAGGACGCCCGGGAGGGCGAACAGCGCAAGGGAAGCCAGGAGGGAAAGGAGCTTCATGGTGGGAATTTCTGGATAAGGTGTTGTTGAGGATGCAGGTCGGGCTAGTCGGCAGCCTGGTTGAAGACGCTCTGGTTCTTCTGGATTTTGATGCCTTCCTTGGTGTCCACCTTGATGTCCTCCTTCTTCTCCTCCTTCTTGTCCACGCGCATGCCGCTCTGGCGGAAGAACTGCGCGAGACCGTCGTAGAGGCGCACCTGGGCATCCGTGAGCTTTGTGTTGCTCTTGAGGTCCTCGAGGAAGCGCGTGTTTTCTAGCCAGCGTTGGCGCCCGGCGTCGGTCATGCGCATGGCGAGGGTGAGGGGCGGTTGGCCGGGATAAAGGTTGATGGTGCGCTCGATGTCTTCAAAGCCCTCGCGGGAAAGGCGCAGCTTGTGCAGGCCAGGCAGAGCCTGAACACGACCAGGCGCGGTGCCCACTACCACACCGTCGAGCTCTACCGTCACGCCCATGGCCTCGAGCTTGTAGGCGTTTCCGGTGATAAAGTAGTTCCCTTGCTCATCCTTGCGGACTTCCGGGATGTTCATGTCCTGCATGCCCACAATAACCTCGAATTCCATCATCTGGTCTTTGGCGGCCACCTTGGCGATGCGGCCTGCTTCCTTGGCGGTCGAAACGTGGGCAGTGAGCTGCGTGGAGGCTTCGTCAAGAAGCCCGTTGATCAGGTCCGTGTTTTCAACGGTGATGTCTGCGTTCGCGGGCACAGTCTTGCGCACGGCCACGGTGTCGCCAAGGAGCGCGCCTCCGCGCACAGCTTCCATGAGCTTGTACGAGACGCGAAGCGTGTTCACGACGTTCACGGTGCGCACGCCGTAACCAGTCCAGTGCTTCTTCTCCTGCCCGAAACTGGTGATCGAGGCTGAGAGGATGTAGTCCGCCCCCATGAGTTGGGACAGACGCAGGGCCGTGGAGTTGTTGGAGAGCAGCTGGTCGAGCTTTGCGCCGGGCAGGTCGTCGCCCTGGCCGGGGAACGCCTTGATCGAATTGATGACGACCTCGCGGCTGATCACCTGAATGCCGGCCTCGGCCATGCGGGTCGAAAGCAGGTCTTCAAGGATGGGCACGTAGGCGTTGAAGCCAGCACCGGCCCGGTTCTGCACAAAGATGGCCGCCTTCAGCGGTTCCTTGGAACCAGCCTTCGCGTCACCGGGCAGCTCAGGCCAGCCTGCCGGGACTTGGGCAACCGCGGACAACGCCGCAGCCGCGAACACAACGAGCCCGGCCAAAAACCGGACAGTGCGGGCAATCGGGAGGAGCATAAAAGTTCCTTCAGCTAAACGGGGTTCCTCGACAAAGCCCTGGGCCTGTACGGGCTGACACTCCCCACCCGCTGCTCAGGGCTTTTCCAGCGCGATCAGAGTGGTTCATCGGGCAAGCTTCGGGGACTCTGAACGCTTGGGTTAAGGAGAACGCCTCCCTACCCGCCTTGCAAGCCGTTTCGGGCCATGCGTTTCCGGTGTCAAAGCACCAAAACGAGAGACCCTTATCAGGACGGGCGGTTTGTTCGCGCGAAGACAGGAACGTCAAACACGGCGCTGAAATCAATACCCGGGGTCTTCGCTTTGGCCGTCAGGCGCCAGAGGATGCGGTTTCGCGGATTGGTGTCGTCGCAAGGCATGGATGCGCCCTCAAGCCCGATGATAAGCGGGATGAGTGTGCGGCCACCCTCGTACTGGAACGCGCTCGCCGGGATGGTCTGCGCTGCCCCCCAGAGCTCCGTTTCATTCGCCTTCTCGTCATCGCCCGTGCCGGTAACGACACGACGCACGCACACCACCCTGCAGACAACCTCCTGCGTATCGAGCCGCACCGGGATTTCGAGCACGCCCCCGAGGTCCTCGCCCACGTACGCGGGAAGGTCGGCCATTTGAAAGACAGCCTTCCCGTATTTCCGATGCCGCAGCCCCATATAAATGGAGGCGCCAAGGAGGACGAGCCCCGCCACGGGCAGTAACAGAAGAAGCGTAAAGACGGCTTCTCCCTGCGCGAGCCCCGTGCGCACCGACGGGTAAACAAGCGCGGTGCAGGCCACGGTCCACACGGCCCCTATGAGGCCGAGACAGAGCAGCAGCACCGGGGGCGGACAGGTCTGGACGATGCGTCCGCCAGCCCATTCCGGTTTCCATAGCCAGGGCTCCTGCGGGTTTGCAATTTTTAGGGCCTGTAGCAGCCGTGCCTTTTGGAAAATCAACCAGCCCCCCAGGCCAAAGACAGCCAGGAACGTCAGAACCACCCCACCGATCAGAACTGAAACGACGTCCAGGCTGCCCCTAAGCAAACGCGGCAGCACGACCATGCTGGTCACGCCAAATACGATCAGCGCCGGAATTATGGCCAAGAAAGTGACCGCCTTGGCCGGCCCCGCCTGGCCCGTGACTTTGAACTCAACCTTCATGGGGACCTCAGTTTTTTACGCCGGCAACGTTGCACGCCGTGCGTGCGAAGACAGGAACCTCAAAAACCGCGCTAAAATCAATCCCCGGGGTCTTGGCTTTCGCCTTCAGGCGCCAGAGGATGCGGTTTCGCGGATTGGTGTCGTCGCAAGGCATGGACGCGCCCTCAAGCCCTATAATAAGCGGGATGAGCGTGCGGCCACCTTCGGCTTGGAACGAACTCGCCGGTATTTCCTGTTGTGAAACCCAGAGTTCCGTTTCATCCACTTTCTGGCTCTTGCCCGCGCCGGTGATGACACGCCGGATGCAGGCGAGTTTGCAGGAAAGCCGGGGCGAATCGAGGCGTGCGGGAATTTCCAGCACGCCCCCAAAACTTTCACCCAGAAAAGCCGGGAGATCAGCCATTTGGAATACCGACACCCCGTATTTGCGGTAGCGAAGCCCCGCGTATGCGGCGTAGCCCAAATATGCGAGCCCTATTGCAGGGATTATCAACAGGAACAACAGGCCTTCATCGCCTTCCTGCATGCTTTTTCGCAAAACAGAAAACAAGATCGTCGTTGAGATGCAGGTAAACAGGAATGCCCCGATTGCATGCAGGAGAACCGGCACCCCCGTCGTCTGCCGGATGCGTCCGTTGGCCCAATCGGGCCTCCAAAGCCAAGGTTCCAGCGGGTTTGCGTCCCGGACAGCCTGCATCTTCTTCGCCTTTCTCCAGAAGTGCCGGCCTAGGGCCAATCGACATATGGGTTACAGCCACAGGAGGGCGGAGGCGAGGT
>CAZQIE010000033.1:0-30566 GCA_964593675.1 uncultured Opitutales bacterium | reverse complement strand
TTCAAACAGCTCGGTCACAATCTGTACAGTCTAAAATGTCGATTGGCCCTAAAACACCCCGCCACCCGGCGCGGCTGCCCGGGCGGGTGATCTCAGATGTGGATGGCTTCCTTATGGGTGTCGGCGGCCGCCTCGGCCAGAGCCTCGCTGAGCGTCGGGTGAGCGTGGATGGTGCTGTGGATTTCCTCCCACGTGGCTTCGAGCTGCATACCCAGCGCGTATTCCGCGATCAGCTCCGTGGCGTCGGACCCGACGATATGGGCACCGAGAATCTCCCCGTATTCCTCGCCGATGATCACCTTTACAAAGCCTTCCGGATGATTGACGGCGACGGCCTTACCGGACGCCGAGAACGGGAATTTGCCGACCTTGTATTTCACGCCCTTTTCCTTGGCCGCGCGTTCCGTAAGGCCGATGCTGGCCACCTGGGGCTGGCAGTACGTGCAGCCGGGGAAGCGTTCGACGCGCCGGGGGCGCCCATGCCCGAAAATGCCGTTTACCGCCTGCACGGCCTCATACGTGGCGACGTGGGCGAGCCACGGGGGCCCGATGATGTCGCCCGCCGCATAAATGCCCTTTACGCTCGTCTGGTATTGATCGTCCGCGACGATGAATCCGCGGTCCATCTCAAGCTTCACTTTCGGCGACAGCAGCCCTTCCGTGTTCGCCGCCACACCAATCGCAACGAGCAGGCTCTCGGCCTCCACCGTCTGCCGTTGGTCGCCTTTCACCAGGTCCACGCGCACGGACGCCGGGCCAACCTGGATGTTCTCCGCCTTTGTGCCCGTGTGGACGCGGATTCCCTGCTTCCGGAACGCCCGTTCCACCACCGCGGAAATCTCATCGTCCTCCACCGGAAGCACGTTCGGGAGCATTTCGACGAGCGTGACCTCGCAACCGAACGCGTTCAGGAAATAGGCGAACTCCACGCCGATCGCGCCCGCCCCCAGCACGATGAGGGACTTCGGCATCTTTTTCAGCGCAAGCGCTTCCAACGACGTCAACACGCGCTCGCCATCCACCGGCAGGTTCGGCAGCTTCTTTGCCTTGCAGCCCGTGGCGATGAGCAGCGACTTGCCCGTGTAAAACCGGCCCTTCTGTTCGCCCTCGGTGATTTCGATCATCCCCGGAGCCAGCACGCGCGCCCGCCCCACCACGTAGTCCACCTTGTTCTTCTTGAACAGGAACTGGATGCCCTTGGACATCTGCTCCGCAACGGAACGGCTGCGCTGCACGACCTTGGGGAAGTCCACCGAAATGTTCTCGCACGTGAACCCGAAGACGTCCGCGTGCTTCATCGTCTGGTACAGCTCCGCGCTCTTGAGCAGCGCCTTGGTCGGGATGCAGCCCCAGTTCAGGCACGTGCCGCCCGCACGTTCGGCTTCGACGCACAGCACACGTTTGCCGAGCTGTCCGGCGCGGATCGCCCCCGCATACCCCGCAGGCCCGCCACCAATAACAATGAGATCGTAAGGAGTTTCCTCAGCCATAAAGGGTGAAGCGGCATTTGCCGCCCAAGGTTAAGCTTACACCCGGCACCGGCGAGGGCGCCACACGCAACCGCACTGTCCTTCCTTATAGCCGAGACCTTACGCTAGAGCACCTTCTACTTTAAGATGTCGCACCTCCTTAAATCACTTTTCCGCCCGCGCCGACGCGAGGATGGGGCGTTCACGCTCGCCGCAGCGTCGGCGCATGCGACAACTTGAAATGGAACTGCTCTAACCGCGCCAACCCCTGCGACCGACCGTGAAGGTCATCTTCGCCCGACCGCGGGGGAGTCAGTCCGTCAGCCCACGCTGCCCCCTCGACCTGAAGGTGCGCTAGATGTCGATCGCGTCGTCGTCCCCGCGCATGGAGGGCGTGCGCTGCGCGTAATGGCCGATCAGGGGGACGCGGCCCGGTCGCGAACGCCGTGGGGCCAGGAGCCAGTTCGCGAAAATCGACACCAGGCTGACCACGATGCCGCCCCAGACTGCCGGCCAGAACCCCGAAACTTCAAACCCGGGGACCAGTTGCGCCGCCGTCCAGAAGATCGCCCCATTGACCACGACCAGACCAAAGCCGAGCGTGAGAACGATGAACGGCAGGGTGAAAAACACGAGCAGCGGCTTGAGGAAAAAGTTCAGGCCGCTAAGCACCACAACAACGATAGCGAGCGTGCCCCACCCGCCATGCCCGATCGCACCGGGGCCCTGGTAGCTGATGCCCTCATTCGTGTGCGCCGCGATCAGGACGGCCACCGCGATGATCAGCCAGCGCGTCACGTGCCGCATCAAGCCGCTGCGCGGGCGCGGATCATCGGCATACAGGAACCGGGTAGACATAGGATTGCGACACGGCTCGCGCGTCGGCGCTTACCGCTATGGCACTGAATCAAAGCGCGCTCGGGGCCCGAAGCAAGCGGGAAGGCACGAACGCTCCGAATCCCGCACGGACCCCTGAGGCGCCCCCTGCCCGCCCGGGTCGGCTGTGCCCAAGCCCGCGCCCACCCGGGAGTCCCCTTGCGCGTAGTGCCCGACACGGCCTTCCCCCAGAACGGTTCCATACCAAGTTATCGCACCCGTCCATGTCGTTCGAAGACTCGCGCCGACGCCAGGATGGGGCGTCCACGCTCGCCCCAGCGTAGGCCCACGCGACAACTTGGAAAGTAGGCGTTGTCTAGCCCTCTTCCGTGCCGATTCCGGTTCGGGCTCGCCTCGAGCCGACATCCCGCCTACGTAGGGACATGTCCAAACTGGGTCGTCCGCCCTGCAGCCAAGGTTGACGGGGCCCCAAGGATTTCGTAGAAGAATTTTTTCTAATGAAAGTTATTAGAGCCAAGAGTGCCGGGTTTTGCTGGGGCGTGGAACGCGCCATTGATATCGCGCGGGAATTTGCCGTCCAGGGCAAGCGCCCCGTCTATACGGACGGCCCGCTCATCCACAACCGGCAGATGATGGAACGCCTCGAAGCCGAAGGCATCAAGGAAGTCGGCGACTACGAGAGCCGCTCGGAAGTGAAAATCGCCCCCGAAAGCAAGGAGAACGCCGTCATGGTGGTCCGCGCCCACGGCATCTCCCCGGAACGCCGCTCGTACCTCAAGCAGCTCGGGATGGACTTCAAGGATGCCACCTGCCCGGACGTCGGCATCATCGCGGGCAAGATCCGCACGTACGCCAAGAAGGGCTACGAAACCGTGATTTTCGGCGACCCGAGCCATCCGGAGGTCATTGGCCTGATGGGCTACACGGAGAACCACGGGCACGTCGTCAAGAAGGTGGAGGACATCGACCGGCTCCCGAATCTCGGCGAAAAGGTGTGCTTTGTCTCGCAGTCCACCATGTTTACGGACGAGTTTGAACGCCTCGCCGAGCACCTGCGCCTGAAATACCCGAACGCCCTCGTCTTCGACACCATCTGCGGCGCCACCAAGGAACGCCAGAGCGACGTGCTCGTCCTCGCCGAACAGGGGGCGCAGGCCATCGTCGTCATCGGCGGGCGCCACTCCGCCAACACGGTGAAGCTTGCGGCGCTGGTGGAGCGTCAGAACCTCCCCTGCTTCCATGTGGAGACGGCCGCGGAACTCGACCTTGCCCAGCTCATCAAATATGACGTCATTGGTGTGACCGCCGGTGCCTCGACGCCCCGCTTCCTCATCGACGAGGTTTGCCAGAAGCTTGAGGAAGTCAGCGCGAGCAAGAGCAAAGCCTAAGGGCTGGGACTGACGTTCCAGCGAAGAACCGCCGGACCCGAAATTCGTCTTTACATATCAACCAATCTTGATACGTTGATACGTCATGCGCCATCGCGGACAATCCATCACTGACAAGCTTGCAGTAGGCGACCCCCTGGTATCCGTTGAGTTCTTCCCGCCCAAAACGGAAGACGGTGCCCGCCAGATCCTGCGGACCGCGAAGGCCATCCAGCCGTACGAGCCGGATTTCGTCTCCATTACCTACGGCGCGGGCGGCTCAACGCGCGAACGGACGCTCGAATACGGCGAGCTCCTGGCGGACCTGTTCGGCTTCGAGGTGATGCCGCACCTGACGTGCGTCGGCCACAGCCGGGACGAGCTTCGGCAGATCGTCGGCCGCTTCCGCAAGGCGGGCTTCCGCAACATCATGACCCTGCGCGGCGACCCGCCAAAGGGTCAATCCGAGTTCAAGGTGCACCCCGATGGGCTCCGTTACGCCAACGAGCTTGTGGCGCTCATCCGGCAGGAGTTCCCGATGTTCTGCCTCGGCGTGGCCGGCTATCCCGAAAAGCACCCTGAAGCGCCTTCGCTGGACGCGGACCTCGCTGCCCTGCGCAACAAGGTCGCCTGTGGCGCGGACTTCATCACCACGCAGCTCTTTTTCGATAACACCGACTACTTCCGCTTCGTCGAGAAATGCCGGGCGCTCGGCATCAAGGTGCCGGTCATCCCAGGTGTCATGCCCGCGCTCTCGTTGGAACAGGTCGAGCGCTTCTGCGGCTTCTGTGGCGCAAAGCTCCCCGAAGAGCTCCGGGCGCGCCTCGCGGCCGTTGCGGGCGACGAAGCCGCTGGCCAGCGTGTAGGCATCGAGTGGGCGCACGAACAAATTCAGGGTCTGCTCGACAAGGGAGCCCCCGGCTTCCACCTCTACATTCTGAACCGCGCCCAGTGTGCCCTCCAGCTCTTCGAGCGCCTCCGCGCCGAAAAGCTCCTGCCTCGTTAACGCGAGTTTCCTCTGAGTTGCCGCATCGGTGATGGGCCTTTTTGCCCGCGCACTGTTGCCAGTGACGCCGATTGCGATACGCGACCCGAAGATGGAGCGTCCATAGCGCCACAGGCCCCCGTTCTTGTCTTGCAGCCGGATGAAACGGGCCCACGCCCTGCGTGGTCGGCGCAGCGTCGGCACATCCGCCAACCTGACATAAAACTGCGCGGAAGGCGTCGGGCGCTCTGCCTATAGTTTTTCCGCAGCCAGGAGTCACCCACGTTGCACGGACGTCGCTGCAGCGTGCACATTGCCTTGGGCTGGCTGCCACGCCGCGCCCAGACGCCCTCCCTGTTTCAAGCCAAGCCACCCGTCCCGCCTGCAATCCTCGTGCGTGCCGAAAAGCTGGCACAGGCTGTGGTTCCCCCGATCCCGAAGATGCGACGCACCGGTTATACGCCGGTCCCCTGCCCTCGCGTGCGCTTCAAAAACAGGGAAAGCCATGGCAGAAAAGCACCAAATTCAGACGCTTGAAGACCTCTTCATCGTGCAGCTCAAGGACCTCTACGACGCTGAAAACCAGCTCGTCGAAGTCCTGCCGAAGTTCATCAAAAAGACCACGAACTCCAAACTGAAGGCCGGCTTCGAGAAGCACCTTCAGGAAACCAAACAACAGGTAGAGAGGCTCGACAAAATCGGCGACCTACTGGGGCAGGATCTCAAGGGCAAGGAATGCGCGGGCATGAAAGGCATCATCCAGGAAGCCGAGGAATTGCTCGGGGAAATTGGATCGCCCGGCGCCCGCGACGCCGCCCTCATCTGCGCACAGCAGCACGTGGAGCATTACGAGATCTCCGGCTACGGGTCCGTCCGCACCTTCGCGGAAGCACTGGGGAACAAGGAAGTCTGCGAGCTCCTCCAGCGCACGCTCGACGAGGAAGGCGCAACGGACAAAAAGCTCAGCCAGCTCTCGGAAATAATAAACGAGCGCGCAAAGGCCGCTTAACGCACGCTCGCACAGCAGGCGGCTAACGCGGGGCGCGAAAAGGGGGCCCTCAGGCTCGCGCCGGCCCTTCGTAAATGACTCCCGCAGACGCCGTTCGTAAATGCGGAACGACGCCCAACCCGCTTCCTCAAGCGCCTGGCTGACGGTCAACCGTCAGCCGGTGCGCCAGAGAGAGGCGCGTTAGAGTTCCAGCTCCGTGACAGTGTCAGGGCGGACCTCAGCGGCGATCTGCACCTGCGAAAAACCGGCCCTGCGGGCGGCCTCGCATACCTGAAGGAACGCCTGCATGGTGACCTCACGGCTCAGCCTCAGCAGCAGCACCGCATCGCGCTCGGGCCTGGAGTCCTGGAGCGCCGCCGTGAGCGTATCAAGACTGTGGATACGCCCGTTGTAAAGGAACACATTGTCCGACCGGGCCGTGAGCACGGCGACAGCCGGCAATCCCGGCAAAGCCGCTTGCGTCGAGCGCGGCAGTTCGACGGACATCCCCGGAGGGAAAACAAAACGAGAGCCCAAAAGCGAAAACAGCAGCCCGAGCAGCAACACGTTGAGCAGGGGCACGAAGTCCAGCCCACGGTCCGGCGGTGTGAGCCGCGATTCCAGGCCCAGCGGCCGCGTCAGCGACACCCGCCCCGTTTCACGCACGCCCTCTGGCACCGGGCTGTTCATTCCACCCGCCCTCCCGCAGTCTTGCGGTTTGCCGCGAGGTCCCGCAGCAGGAACTGGAGCATGTCATGCCCCACCCACTCCATGTCGTGCACCAGCGCACGCACACGCCCGTGGAGGAAATGATGCGCCAGGTACGCCGTCATTGAGATCGCCAGGCCCGCTGCGGTTGTTACGAGCGCAGCAGCCACGGAACCGCCGAACAAGCTGGCATTTGCATAGGGGCCGGCAGCCTGCATCGCCGTGTATGCGTCGGCCATCGCAATCACCGTCCCCAGCAGGCCTAGCAGCGGCGCGACTTTCGCGATCGCGGCCAACGTGCCCACGCGGCGCTCCAGCGCCGGAATCTCCACCAGGGCCGCCGCCTGTATGGCGCCTCGGATGCGCTCTTCGCCCTGGTCGTGATTGAGCAGAGCCGCCTTCACGATCGCCGCCACAGGTCCCGGCGTTTCATTGCAGACCGTCAGCGCCTCGAGCACGCGCTCCTTCCGGACGAGGTTCTTGATGCCCTCCAGAAATTCACGCGTGCGGATCTGCCCACGGTGCAGGAAGAACGTGCGTTCCAGGAACAGCATGAAGCCAACGAGCGCCAGCAGCAGAAGCGGCGCCATCAACGGGCCACCCTTTTCGATGAGCGAGAAATCGAGCAGATTCATGGTATTGTTTGCGGTCCCCCTGAGGCCGGCACCGTCGCCCCTCCCCGGTCGAGTTTCGCCTGCGCGAGCGCCCGCCCGGGCAGGTTCGACTTCAGGACAAGGAGATACACGTCACGGGCCTCCCGCTGACGCCCGTCCTTTTCATAGAGCCCTCCAAGATCGAACAGCGCCCGCGACACCCAGTAGCGCCCCTGCGGCCCAAGCCCGGTTTCGGTCATGAAACGCGATGCCACCAGCCAAAGCGCCTCGCGCGCGGTCTCGGCGTTGCCGCTGCGCCGGCTCAGCGCAAAGCCCCACTTATAGCCGGCCTCAGCCCGCAGGTCCGCTGCGGCCCCCGGCATGTCGAACAACCGCTCCAGGGCGGCAATGGCCTCATCGAGCCGCGTGGGCTCACGGACGGACAAGGCGAGCAGCGCGTCGGCGCGCATCAGCTCGGCCCTTGCCCGCTCCGGGTGCGTCGGCCAGCGTGCCAGCGCATTCTCGTAAACAAGCGCGGCTGACCCGAAATCCGTAAGCTTGCGCAAAAGGTCGCCCTGCTTGAGCCGGGCATAAAACAAGAAGGGACTCGTCGGATGCTCCCGCCCCAGACGCTCCAAAATGCCTATGGCCTCGCGAAGGTTGGACTCCAGCCCGCCGCGCTCGGCGATCAGGGCAGCCTCGTAAAGGGCCTCAGCCGCAAACACGCTTTGCGGGTATTTGTCTGCAAGCTCAAGCGCCCGCTGCTGCGCCTTCGCGGTCAGGCCTTCCCCAAGGTAATGCCGCGCCTCCGTCAAATAGCTCAGCAGCGCCGGGCCGGACCCGGCGAACTCGCGCCGCAGGAACTCAAACACGGCAAAGCCGGTTTCCGCATCCCGACGCGCCAGCAACGCCTGGCCTTTCAACAGCTGCACATGCGCCGCGATGTTTGCCTTCTCCTGCGCCGGAATCACGTTGTCCGGGACTTCCCGCAGCTGCGCGAGCAGCGCGTCGGCGCGTTCGGGAACGACTGCCGCCTGCCCCAGTTCCAACGCCAGCCGAGCATCCAGCCAGAGCAGGCGCACGCGCAGGTCCGCGGGCATTGTCGCAGCGTCGCGTCCCAGCAACTCGCCGATGCGGGCAAAAGCAGCCTCCGGCTTTCCCGCATCCTTCAGCGCCGTCACGAAATTCCACTCCGCCCGCCACCGGCTCAAAGAGTCGATCGCCGGATCGCCCGCTGCGGCGTCCAACCCTGCGCGTGCGGAATCCAGCCGTCCCGCCTTTACTTCCGCGAGAACCTGCCGGAAGAGCAGCGGACCACGTTCAGCGGCTTCGGGACTTTCCGCCCCCAGTGCGGAATAGGCGTCTGCGGCACTCGAAAAATCACTGTTCAGGAAGTAGAGGTCGCCGACGAGGCCACCCACCTTCCGCCGCTCAAGCCCCGGAGCCATCTCGCCGCGCAGCCGGTTGAGGTAGTCCGCCGCCGTGCGCAGCCGCGGAGGGTCCCGCCGCCAGGCTACACAGGCGAGCAGACGCATGGCGTCCCCACGGGCCGTCGAGGCCGGAAACTGCTCCAGAAGCCGCTGGGCGAGCGTCTCCGCTTCGTCAAGCTGTCCCTGCCGAAGCGCCAGATTTGCGCGGTGCAGGATGAGCACCTCCAGCAACGGATGCTGAACGGGGCGCCGGATCAGTTCGTCCAGCATTTGCTGGAAGCCCAACGGGTCTTCGGCCGTCTTGCGTGAGCGCGCCAGCAACTGTAGCGCGATTTCCTGCAAACGCCGGTTTGACCCGCGCTGCACCACATCCTTCAGTCCAAACTGCGCGCGTGGCGTGTCCTCGCCCTCCACGAGAGCCTGGAACACGAGCATCTGGTCAATCTCGTCGCGCTCGGCGGGCGACAGCGACCGCAACTGCTGATCCACCACGGCAAGCGCCTCATCGCGTTTGCCCAGTTGAACCAGCGCCACCGCATATTCCCGCGCAAAGTTGAACCCGACGCGCTGGCCACGGTAGGACTCCATGCGCTCCTTCAGGTTCTGCGCCATGGCCTCCGTGGCACGCCCGTGCAGCAGCTTTGCCCTCAAAATGGTTGCGTCAAACTGCGCACGTTCCGCTGGCGAAGCTGCCGTGCGCTTGGCCTCCTCGTACAGCCGCTGGGCGGCCTCAGTCTGCCCCCGGCGCTCGTCGCGAAGGCCCTCCAGCATAGCCAGCCACGGACGATCTGTGGGCGGCAGCATGTCCGCCTTCAGGCCATTCAGAGCGTTGTCCAGTGCCGCACCATCCTGCTCCAGCTGCGCGACAAAACCGACCCGCAGCCGCACCGCCGGCAACGCGGCGTTCGGCAGGCTGGAAAGCACTTCCTTCGCCTCCCGTGCGCGCCCTTGCGTGATAAGCGCGGTCGCCAGCCGCAACTGGACTTCCTGACGGCCAGAATCCCCTAACGAATCGCCCTCAAGCGCACGCCGGTAAAACCGCTCCGCGAGCGACGCCAGACCGGCGCGCAGAGCTTCGTCCCCCGCCACGACATCGCGATCCGCGACGTGACCCACCGAGGGCACAAGCCCACGGTCGAGCGGCACAACCCGGGGTTCAGCCTGCTGCGCGAGCAAGGCAAGCGGGCCTGCAACAAGCGCGCAAAGCGCCGCCAGCAGAGCACGCAGTCGAAGGAGCATCGGGAGTTTGTGCCGCACGGGGAAGGTCCGCCGGCCACTTGCCGGCGTTACGGCGTCAACACAAACGTCCCCGATTCCGCTTTGCAAGCCCGTCCACCCCGCCCTCGGCGCATACCCGCGCTACAGCCCATCAAAAGGACTCGCGCCGCGCTTTTTCCAGTCACGCACGGTGCGTTTGGACACCTCATCGACCTGCTGTTTTTGCCGCTGTTCACAGCGCTCGATCCAGTCCAGCAGCCCCTCCGGAGACAGCACCAGCCCGCCGAGCGAAACCACCGTCTGCGCCAGCAGCGTGTCCCGCGTCACGACCACCATATTTTGAGGTTTTCGCGAGGTCTCCACAAGCTGCTCGATCATCGCGTCGGCCGTGAACCCGGAGGGCGAATACAAGTACGAGAAGGTGACGAGCCGACCCGGACGTTCGATCTGGGGGCGCTCCCCTCGCCCGTCGAAAACGAGGGTTGTGCGCACGCCCTCGACGTCGTGAATCGCCTTCACTTTGGCCGCCAGCGCGGCCTGGGCGGACTCCACGCCCACATCCAAAGCCCGCCGCAGGTCCGGCCAGCAGTGGATCAGGTTATACCCGTCGATCAGCAGGTGTGTGTCCGAGGCCATGTCTCAATCCTCGGACCTTGCGGTGGCGCGAGTGTCGTCGCGTCGGGTCGCCTTTTCCTGCACCCGTCGCAGGCAAAGCTCGAGTTGCTGGATGCGGACGGGCTTGCTGATAAAATCACGCATCCCGGCCTGCTGGCAGCGTTCCTGGTCGATCTTCGTGGCTGCGGCGGTCAGCGCAATGATCGCAGGCCTCCTTTCGGCGGGCAAAATCTCGTGGATCTTCCGCGCAGCTTCCACGCCGTCCATTTCCGGCATCTGGAGGTCCATCAGGATCACGTCGTAGGGCTGGCGCGTAACGGCCTTCAGGGCCTCGAACCCGTTCGCGGCGACGTCCGCCGTATAGCCCAGACGTCCGAGCAGCAGCAGCGCCACCTTCTGGTTCACGGCGTTGTCCTCGACAAGCAGCACGCGCAGGCGCGACGGCGCGGAAATGGTCGCTTTTGCGGCTTGTGCGGAGGCTTCCTTGCGGTCCCACAACGCCGCCAGGGCCTGCTTCAGGACGGAACGCCGCAGCGGCTTCAGCAATATACCGGAGAGCGCCGGGAGGCCCTCCTGCGGCACGCGGTCGAAAGAAAGCAGAATGACTGGCACGGAGCCCGTGGCCAGTGACGCGCCGTCGCCATCAGGCATCACCCGTTCCGCAATGACGGCGTCAATGCTCCCCTGCCCCGCTACATCGCGCGCCTCGGCCAGCGTCGGAACCTCTATAACCGTGCACCCGAACGCCTGCACCATCTCCCGGAGGATCGCCCTGCGGCGCTCGCAGCCGTCCACCAGCAGCAGCCGCCGTCCCCACTGGGGAAGTGGCTTCGCGGTCTCCTTCCGGAACCCTGCGCTGAAGGTGCACGTAAACGTCGAGCCCGCTCCCGGAGCGCTTTCGCACGTCAGCCCGCCGCTCATCAGTTCGCAAAGCCTGCGGCTGATTGCCAGCCCGAGCCCCGTCCCGCCAAACCGCCGCGTGGTGGACGAATCCAGCTGCGTAAACGGCTTGAACAGCGCCTGCAGACGTTCCGGAGGGATGCCGATGCCCGTGTCTTTGACCTTTATGCTCACCTCACACCGGTCGTCCTTCGCGGACACGAGTTCCGCGCTCAGAAAAACCTCTCCCTTGGCCGTGAATTTCACCGCATTGGAGAGCAGGTTCACCACCACTTGTTTCAGGCGCGTGGGATCGCCCACCAACGCCCGCGGCACGTCGGGCGCAATGCGGTACAAGAGTTCGAGCCCCTTTGCCGAAGCTTCTCCCGTGAACAACTCGAGACTGTCCTCGATACACTCCTCAAGATCGTAGGGCACGTTTTCGAGATCCAGCCGGCCAGACTCGATTTTCGAGAAGTCCAAAATGTCGTTGATGATCGCAAGCAGGCTCTCACTGCTCGACCGGATCGTCTCCAGATACCCGCGCTGCTCAGGAGCCAGCTCCGTATCCGCAAGCATTGTGGTCATGCCGATCACCGCGTTCATCGGCGTGCGGATCTCATGGCTCATGTTCGCCAGGAATTCCCCCTTTGCACGGCTTGCGGCTTCCGCGACCTCCTTGGCCTGCCGCAGCGCGGCTTCGGCCTGCCGGCGCTCCGTAAGGTCATGCCAAACGGCGAGAAGCGTCGGCTTTTCGTTCAGGGAGATGACCGTCAGCGTGACCTCCGCCGGGAAAAGCTCACCGTCCGTGCGCTGCAGCCGGGCCTCAAACCGGTGGCAGTTCAGCTCCCGGGCGAGCCGCTCCTGCTCGCGCATGTAGGCCGCCGCATCGGCGCCACCCGGTTGTGCACCGGAGGAAAGCCGGTCGAGCCGCCACCCGATCAGGTCGTGTTTCGTGCGGCACCGCATCATGTAGACCGCCGCGTTGTTGCAGTCGATGATCCCGGAATCGTCGATCAGCAGGTGCGCGTCCGACGAGAACTCGAAAAGCAGCCGAAACTTCTCTTCCGCCAGCTTGTTCTCCGTCATGTCCGTGAGAATGCCGTACCACTGGATCGTCCCATCCTGGTCGACAAGCTGCGGGTTCGAGTACCCGCGCAACCACTTCACACGCCCGGTGCCCGTGCGGATGCGGAACTCCTGCGTCCACGGGGACCTGTTTGCCGCGGACTTCTGAATCGACTCAAGCAGCGCCGGCATGTCGTCCTTCACGACCATCGAGAACAAAAGCTCCGCGTCTATCCGGTCCACATGGTCCGGTATCTCGTAAAGGCGGCGCACGCCGGGACTGAGGTAGGGGAAACTGGACTGCCCTTGCGGGGACAAACGATACTGATAAAGCACTCCCGGCACCGTCTCCGCCATCGCGCGGAACATGCCTTCGCTGCGGCGCAGGGCGTCCTCGGCGCGCTTGCGGGCCGTCACGTCATTCTGGATGCCGACAAACCCCACAAGCTTCCCCGTCTCATCTTGCACGGGTGAGACTTCCAGCCGGTTCCAGTAGGGCGTCCCGTCCTTGCGATAATTCAGGATCTCGGCCTCAAAGCCCTGCCCCGCCCGCACACGGTCGTGCATGTAGTGCACAAGCGTCTTGTCTGTCCCCGGCCCCTGCAGGACGTGGCCAGGTCTGCGGCCAAGCACTTCCTCAAGCCTCCAGCCGCTGATGCGCGTGAAGGCGGGATTCGCCCACAGGATCTGCCCGCGCTCGTCCGTCATCACGACGCCCGTGCTCGTGCGCGTTACCGCCAGGGAAAGCCGGTTTAGCCACGCCTCAAGGTCCGCGCCCTCCTGCACCACAGATACGCCCGGCAAGCGGCTTCTCGCCAGAATCCTGCTCTCCGAGGGAACGTGTTCGATATACACGAGGGCCTGCCCACCCTCATCCACACCCGGCGTCAGGCGAAACTTCATCTGGTGCTGCGCGCAACCGTGCCCCTCTACCCGCGCTTGAACTTCCTCGGGCGCCTTGTTCGCCAGGACCGCGGCGACCGCCACCCGGACCGCCTCTGCGAGCGGCGCGGGAAAAAGCGTCTCCACGGGCTTGCCCTCCACCGCTCCGGCAGAGGTAAAGAACAGGCGTGCGCCGGCGCTCGCATGCACGCAGAGGCCGCCCGTGTTGAACACGGCGATAATCTCCCGGTGCCCCTCAAGAAACCTGTTCCAAGCCGACTCCACGGAAGTCTATTTTCCTTGCGTTACAGCCCCCCGAAGCTCCGGCGCCTGTCCCGACAGCACCGTCTGGAAGCTGGCTTGCGAGATATTTCCCCGGCCGCCCGCTGACGTCAAACCAACACCGCCCCAACAAAAACGGCTCCCCGAGCCTATGCCCGCGGGAGCCGTGTTGAAAGGAGGACAGTTGCGGTGGCCTACTTCTCGTCCACCCAGCGGGAAATCCGCTCGATCGTCCATTCCTCGACCTGGCCGTCGATTTCCGTCTTCACGGTGTCGCCGACGCGCTTGCCGAGCAGGCTCTGCCCGAGCGGGGTCTTGTAGGAAAGGATGTTCTTTTCCGGAGCGCTGTCCCACGCGCCGAGCAGCGCATACTTATGGGAGCGCTTCGAGGACTTCTGAACGACCTGCACCACGGAGCCCACACCCACAACGTCGGTCGGGGCGTCCTGGAAGTCCGTCACGCGGGCACGGCCCAGATCCACTTCAAGCTGCGCCTTGCGGGCGAGCAGGGTGTCCTGGTCCTGGCGGGCCATCTTGTATTCCGAATTCTCGCGCAGGTCCCCGTGTTCGCGGGCCGTCGCAATCGCCTGCTTGTTTTCCGGAATCTTCTTCGACACCAGCTCCTCGTATTCCTTCTTGCGGAACTCAAGGCTGTCCTTCGAGACGATGAGCTGTTCGGCCTGCTGTTCGGCCTCGCCCGCGACGAGCGACTGGATGCTCGGGAACTGCTTGATAAAGCGCGCCAGCAGCGACTTCTTCGTGAGGTCCTCAAAGCCCTGGTTAAGCAACAGCGTCTGCGCGAGGTCGCGCGCCGTCTCGGCGGAAGCGTCCGCCAGGAGGTCCGGGATGAGCTCGCCGTCTTCGCTCAGCACGTCCGCCAGCGGCATGCGGCGGTTGCCCGTGGCCTGGAGCGCCTCGTAGTCGATGGCGTAGAGGATGGCGGCCAGCAGGCGCGGGCCGACCAGCCCGTCCACCAGCTTGGCGAACTTGCGGGAATTGCGGTTCTTGACGATCCACAGGAGCACCGGCCCCTTGAGCGTCTGCTCGTTGAGCCAGCGGCGGAAGCACTCCGCCACCATCTCGACGCAGCCCTTGTCAAAAAGGAAGACGATGACTTCGCTCGTGAACTTGCCCGTGCTGTTGCGCAGCAGGTTGATGGCGACGTCCTGCCACTTGTCCGGGTACGTGCGGGTCATCACGTCCAGGAAGCGGCGGTGGTAGCTGCCGGGGAGCTCCTCGGCCAGCTTGCTCAGGTCTTCCGTAGCCTGGATGATGGAGGCCGATGTCGGCTCCAGCGCGTCCACGTCCGCGTGGAGGTGGCGGGCCAAGTCATTGCGCACCCATACGCCGTGAAGGCGGTCCGCCTGCGTCAACTGGCGCGCTTCCTTGATCGCCGTGGTGAGGTCGTCAAAAATCTGCGGCAGGTCCTTCTCGATCTCCGCCACGTTGCTCGAAATCTGGTAGAGCTTCTCCGCAAGAAGGATCTTCTTCTTGGGCTGCTTCGTCATGTAATACTCTTCGAGGATCTCCTGCTCCGGACGGAGCGGCTCCTCACGCAGCAGGAACGGCTCGTTCTTCTTCGACGGCACCGCAACACGCGGGTCCTTGATCAGCGCCTTCTTCGTCGCCGACCACCATTTCTTGAAGCGGGTTTCTCCAAGCAGGCGGCCAAGCAGGTTCTCGAGCTCGATCGGGCTCGCGGCATTATCCGGGCAATGCGCCAGGATCTCGACGATCAGGTCTGCCGGGCGCTTCTTGATCATCTCCTCGATCAGCTCAGGCTCCTTGCGCTGGCGCACCAGGATGTTGCTCTCGGGCAGGATGTCCAGGCGCTCAATGCAGAACACCGGGTCCATCGCGTGCGCGTTCTTGCCGCCTTCAAAGTCAATCAACAGCTTGTTGTTGACCGCATCGTAGTCGCGGATCTGGCCAAAACCCCAGCTCCGGTGCATGCAGTATGCACCCTTCTGCATGGCCTCCAGCTTGTCCCGGACTCCCTTGAGTTCAGGATTCTTTGCGATCAGCAGGTCGATGGCCTCTTTATTCATTGCTGTTTCTGTTGATTCCCCGGCGAATTCCTAGGCTTGGTCCTCGAACAGAAAAAACCACCATGCAGCAGTATCCCCGCTCTTGCGGAAACTTTGGAGACTGCGGCAACGGTAGGGGTTCGAAGGATAAGCGGCAAACCAGACCTGCCGGAAGGACCTATGTTGGCCTCCGTGAGATCTGGTTACCTGACGCCAACAAAGGGCGGCGTGCGTTGCCTGTCAATGCGTTTTGCAACGCAAATGTGAGGTTTGTGTTAAAGCGCGGAGGCTACTTGCGCGCCTCGTTTCCCGCGCAGCCTCCTCCCCCCGAAAAGCATAGGGGCGCCGGAGTTTTCCGTCCGACGCCCCACGATGATGTCCAAATGGAGCCGTTAAACGCCCGCTGTCACGAAATCATGCGTGCCATCCGTCGCCCCCGTGCGCCGCGCCGAAACCACGCGGGACTCGACGGCGGCCTGCTGCGCCTGGACGGCCCGGATCAGCTCCAGGTCGAACTTGTAACGCCGGTCAAAATGGAACAGCCCGTTTTGCTCCTGGAAGGTGTCGGTGAGCTGCGTGTAACAGTAGCCCGCCACCTTAGGATGGCGCAGCAACACGGAACACAGCTTCGCAAAGCGCGCATGGAACTCTTCCAGCGTCCGAGGCCGGTTCCCGTAGCCCCAAGAGTCCTCACCCGCTTTGGCCTCAGGGTTCCACCAGATGCCGCCAAACTCACTCACCAGGAACGGTTGCCCCCGCCAAGGCACGTTCGGCGTGTGCACGGCGTCGCAGCCGCCCGCGGGCGGGAAACTTGTGCGCAGCTTGCGCTCCAGCACCGCTCCGTCCTGCTCGTAGTCGTGAATGTCATACACGTCCGCCTCCGCGACCACATGTGCCCAACCGGACGCATCTATCACCGGGCGCGTGCGGTCTGCCGCTTTCGTCGCATAATACATCGCCCGCGTAAGCTCCTGAAGCTCCTCGGTCACATTCGAGCGCGAGAGACCCGTCTCATTCAGCGGGCACCAGCCCACGATACACGGGTGGGAATAATCGCGCTCCACGGCCTCCAGCCACTGTCCCAGGTACGCCACCGACGGACGCCGGGGCTCCTTGCCCTCGGGCTCCCAATGCCCGACCGGAGCCCAGTCCGGGAACTCGCCCCAAACCATGTAGCCCAGCCGGTCGGCGTGGTAAAGGAACCGTTCCTCAAAGACCTTCTGGTGCAACCGCGCGCCGTTGAAGCCCGCCGCCAGCGCCAGCTCAATGTCGCGGACCAGGGCCGCTTCATCCGGCGCCGTCATCAGACCGTCCGGGTAAAGCCCCTGATCGAGCACGAGCTTTTGGAACAGCGGCTTCCCGTTGATGAGGATCGCACCGCCACCCAGCGCCACACTCCGCAGCCCCGCGTAGGACTCCGCGTAGTCCACGACCGCCCCGGAGGGATCCCGGAGCGAAAGCTGCAGCCCATACAGGTGGGGGTCCGCCGTGCACCACAGGCGCCGACGTTCCGCCGGGACTTCCAGCCGCAGCGTCGACGACATGTCGTCTCCCACCACCGTCGCGGCCTTTGAAACCACCCCGCGCACGTCCGTAAGCACCGCGACAAAAACGCTGCCCGGCTGAGCCCCCTTCATTGCGGATTCCACCACAAAAGCGCTCTCCGCCACAAGCGGCGTGATGCGCGGACGCCCGATCCGGGCCTCCCCCACCGGCTCCATCCACACCGTTTGCCAGATGCCCGTTGTGCGCGTGTAGTAACAGCCAAAATTCTCGGGCTTGTGCGTCTGCTTCCCGCTCGCCTTGTTTTCCCGGTGGTCGTCCTGCGCCCGCACCACCAGCGTGACGTGCTGTCCCCCGGTCACGCTCGCCGGCAACTCAAACGAAAACGGCGTGTAGCCTCCGCGATGCCGCCCCAACTCCTGCCCGTTCGCCCAAACCGTCGTCTCATAGTCGCACGCCCCGAAGTGCAACAGGATGCGCCGCCCCGCCCACGCCGCGGGAACCGCCACCTCGCGCCGATACCACACCGCGTTCAGGAAATCCGTCTCCCCCACCCCGGACAAGTCGGACTCCGGCGCAAACGGCACCAGAATGCGCGATGAGAGGCTGCGCTTGTGAACGCCACGCTCAAAACCGCGGTCTTCCTTATCAATCTCAAATTCCCACCAGCCATTCAGGCAAAGCCAGTCGTGGCGGCGGAACTGGGGGCGTGGATACTCGGGACGGGGGACTTCAGTTCGATTGGAATAGGGCATAAGCCTCAAGGGTTTCGCTAATGGACCTGCCCCCGCCTCTTTCGGTTCCAGCCCGTTCGCCTTGTTTTTGCAGCGGCCAGAAGCCTACCGTCCCAGTGCCCCTTCCTTAGGCGTCCCCGCTCCTGGCCGAAGTGTATAAACTAGGGACGACCTCGCCGCCTTTACGCGCCCTTCACGCGGCTGGAAACGCGACGAAAGATGCCTTACACTGGCGCACATTCCGTCAAGTTGTCGCACCTGTTGGATATCACTCCTTCATCTGCGCCGACCCGACGATGGGGCGTCCACGCTCGACGCAACGTCGGCGCACGCGACAACTTGAAGCAAAAACTGCACTAGCCGCCAGCCTACCGCCGCGATGCAAGCCCAGCTCCTCACCACCAACCGCAAGGCGCTCACCATAAACCTCAATCCCTCCTTCTACGGCACCTTCGCCGAGATCGGGGCGGGACAAGAAGTGGCGCGACATTTCTTCCAGGCCGGCGGCGCGGCGGGCACCGTCGCCAAAAGCATGTCCGCCTATGACATGAAGTTCAGCGACGCCATCTACGGCAAGTGCGCCCGCTACGTCTCGCGGGACCGCCTCACGCAGATGCTCGACCACGAGTTCGCACTCCTGACCGAGCGCCTCGATGCCACCCGTGGCGATAACACCCGCTTCTTTGTTTACGCAAACACCGTCGCCGCCGCCTCCTACAAAGGCACGAAAGAATGCCACGGCTGGATGGGAGTCCGGTATCAACTGAACCCCCGCCAACCCCCGAGCGACATCATCCTGCACGTGCGCATGTGGGACAAGACAGCCCAACTCCAGCAGGAAGCCCTCGGCATCATCGGGGTAAACCTGATCTATGGCGCCTTCGAGTTTCCCAACGACCTCGCGCAGTTCATTCCCTCGCTCGCCGACAACCTGGGCGTTGAGCGCATCGAGGTCGACATCCTCCAGTTCTTCGGGCCCGACTTCAGCGCCGTCGACAACCGCATCGTAAGCCTCGAACTCGTGAAGCACGGCCTCACGAACGCCGTCCTCTTCGGTCCCGACGGCTCCGTGCTCCAGCCATCCGAAGCCTTCTACAAAAAGGCCGTCCTCGTAGAACGCGGCAGCTTCCGGCCCGTTTCGCGCGTAAACATCGACATGATTGAGTGCGCGGGCGCCCAGTTTGTTCAGGAAGAAAGAAACCGAGGCGAGGACCTCACCATCGTGATGGAAATCACGATCAACAACCTCATCGCCGCCGACAACGGTGCCGTGGACCTGCCGGATTTCCTCGCCCGCGTGGACTGCATCGGCGCCCTAGGCTACAGCGTCCTCATCTCGAACTATTCCGAGTTCTACCGCCTCAGCGCGTATTTCCGCCGCTATACAAGCCGCATGCTCGGCATCGTGCTCGGCATAAACAACCTCATCGAAGTCTTCGAAGAGACCTATTACCAGAACCTGCCCGGCGGCATCCTCGAAGCCTTCGGCAGGCTCTTCAAAGAAAACACCAAACTCTACGTGTACCCGATGAAGGGCCGCAGCTTCAACCTGTACCTCGCCCAGCGCGAAGGCCGGAGCGTCCCCGAGCCGGACAGGCCGCCCAGGTTCGACAACGATTTCCTCATCACCGCCGTGAACGTCCAGGTAAAGCCCCACCTGCGCAACCTGTACGCGCACCTGCTGGAAAACCACTTCATCGAACCCGTGATCGGCTACGACGCCGCCCGCCTCGACACCTTCTCCCGGGAACTCCTCCGGCGTATCCAAAACGGCGATACAGAAGCCTGGGAACCGCTCGTCCCGCCCAAAGTCGCGGAGCTGATCAAAGCCCGCGGCCTCTGGGGCTACGGCAAGACCTCCGCCCCCGCAGCCTCCGGCACGATCGTCCCGCAGCCAGTCCCCACCCCACCCCGCCACCCTTCAGCCTAAAGCACTTCTAAAGCGGTCCTACTTCAGGTTGTCGCACAAAGCGGCCTGGCTTCTCCCTTCGCGCCGACGCGAGGATGGGGCGTCCATACTGCCAGGAGCCGCATTATGAGCCGTGCAGCCGAACAAAACGGCCCACGCCGTGCGTGGTCGCAGCGTCGGCGCACGCGGCAAGTAAAAGGAGAAGTGCTCTAAAGAGGTCGCACCCGACGCGGCGGCGTAGGCGACAACTCGAAACGGAACTGCTCCTGGGTCTGGGCAAAAAAAGAAGCGCCCCCCGCGGGAAGCGGAGGGCGCCTCAAAGCAACCTGGTTTAGGTCACACGTTGCCCATTAAAGGCAGCGGCGGGTGAGCTGCAGGCGCTCGAGCTCGAGCTCGATCGGCAGGTGGTCACCGAGCTTCGTCAGGAATTCCTCGTGGCCGAGGCTGTCGGCGAGGAAGCGCTCCTTGTTGATGCCCATGACCTTGTCGAACTTCTCCTTCGAGAAGTCCAGGCCACGCCAGTCGAGGTCGTCATACGACGGCACCCAGCCCAGCGCGGTTTCCTTGGCAGCGGCCTTGCCCTGCGTGCGCTCGACGATCCAGCGGAGCACGCGCATGTTCTGGCCAAAGCCCGGCCACATGAACTTGCCGGCCTCGTCCTTGCGGAACCAGTTGACGTGGAACACCTGGGGCGTAACAGCCTTGCGGCCGAGCGCGATCCAGTGCTTGAAGTAGTCGCCCACGTTGTAACCACAGAACGGCAGCATCGCCATCGGGTCGCGGCGGATTTCGCCAACCTTGCCCTCGGCCGCGGCCGTCTGCTCGGAGCCCATCGTGGCGCCGAGGTAGACACCGTGGTTCCAGGTGAAGGACTGGAACACCAGCGGAACGTCGCTCATGCGGCGGCCACCGAAGATGAACGCGGAAACCGGCACGCCTTCCTTGGCCTCGAAGCCCGGGTCCACGCAGGGGCAGTTCGCCACCGGAGCCGTGAAGCGGCTGTTCGGGTGCGCGGCCTGGCGCCCGCAATCCGGCGTCCAATCCTTGCCCGTCCAGTCGATCAGGTGCTTCGGGGTTTCCTTGGTCATGCCTTCCCACCACACGTCGCCGTCATCGGTGAGACCCACATTCGTGAAGATCGTGTCCTTCTTGCAGGACTCCATCGCGTTCGGGTTCGTCTCGTAAGACGTGCCCGGGGCAACGCCGAAGAAGCCGGCTTCCGGATTGATCGCGTAGAGGCGACCGTCGGGGCCCGGCTTGATCCAGGCGATGTCGTCACCAACCGTCGTAACCTTCCAGCCCTTCATTTCGGCGGGCGGGATCAGCATCGCGAAGTTCGTCTTGCCGCAGGCGCTCGGGAACGCGGCCGTGACGTAGGTCTTCTTGCCTTCCGGATCTTCCACGCCGAGGATGAGCATGTGCTCAGCCAGCCAGCCGCCATCGCGGGCCATGTTGGAAGCAATACGGAGCGCGAAGCACTTCTTGCCGAGCAGGGCGTTGCCGCCGTAGCCCGAGCCGAAGGACATGATCAGGCGCTCGTCCGGGAAGTGAACGATGTAGGTGTTCTCCGGATCACAGGGCCAAGCGACATCCTTCTCGCCAGCCTTCAGCGGGCGGCCGACGGAATGCACGCACGGAACAAATTCACCGTTCTCGCCGAGCACGTCCAGCACAGCCTGGCCGATGCGGGCCATGATGCGCATGTTCACAACGACGTAAGGCGAGTCGGAAAGCTCAACACCGATCTGCGAGATCGGGCCGCCAATCGGGCCCATGCTGAACGGGATCACGTACATCGTACGGCCGGCCATGCACCCGTTGTACAAGCCCTCCATCTTCTTGCGCATCACAACCGGGTCTTCCCAGTTGTTCGTCGGACCAGCCTCATCCTTGGTCTTCGTGCAGATGATCGTGCGCTTCTCAACACGGGCAACGTCACGCGTGTCGGAGCGGAACAGGTAGCTGTTCGGACGCTTCGCCGGGTTCAGTTTGATCGCCATGCCGGCGTTCACCATCTGGGCAAACAGCGCGTCGGTTTCCTGCTGCGAACCATCGCACCAGTGAACCTTGTCGGGCTTGCACAGGGCGACCATCTTGTCCACCCACGCGATGAGGGCTTTGTTATTGGTCTTGGGCTTGCTCATTTTTCGGTAACGGATAGGAACTGACCCGCTTCAGCACGAAGGCACCAGTCCACCGGCCGCGGATCATGCAGGCTTATGGAGACTGCCCCGCTTCCAAGCAATACTAATTCCCCCCCTCCCCCACTTTTTAAAAGCGTGTCGTCCGACGTTCCGATTCTTCTCGATTATCTCGTTATTGGCAGGGGCCTCGCCGGCACCGTTTTCGCCCTGCGCGCCCTCGCCCGAGGCCGCTCTGTCCTCGTTCTCGACGACCACCAGCGCCACTGCGCATCCGTCGCCGCCGCGGGCATCCTCAACCCCGTCACCGGAAAGCACCTTGTTAAGTCCTGGAACGTAGAGGCCCTCCTCCCCGCTGCCCGTGCCTTTTACAGCAACGCCGAACGCAGCCTGCAGACCCGCTTTTACTTCCGCCATGACATCCTGCGCCTCTGCCAATCTGAAAAAGAGGCTGCAAAATGGGAGAAACGGAAAAACGACCCCGCCTACGCGCCCTTCCTCGGCACACGACGCCCCCCCGGCGGCGCGGGGCCGGGCGTCCCGGACACCCTCGGCACCTTCGAGATACGCGAAGTCGGCCATGTGGACTGCGAAGCCTTTCTCGACGCCACCGGGCGCCACCTCCGCAGTCTCGGCGCACTCGCGGATCACACGGTCGACCACGCCGCCCTCCGCGTCGATGCCAACCGCGCGTCCCTCGGCCCCTGGAACGCCCGCCACATCGTGTTTTCCGAAGGCTACCGCGTATCCATGAACCCGTGGTTCAAAGCCCTTCCGTGGCAACCCGCAAAAGGCGAAATCCTCACCCTGCAAATCCCCATCCCGCCCCCGCGTGAAATCCTTAACCGCTCAAAGTGGCTCCTGCCCCTTGAGGACGGCACCGTGAAGATCGGCTCCACGTGGGACTGGGTGCATCTTGACGAAACCCCCACCCCCCGCGCCCGCACCGACCTGCTTTCCCGGATGCCCACGCTCCTCACCCTCCCGCAGCCTGCGGAAGTGCTCAGGCACCAGGCGGGAGTGCGCCCCTGCACCCGCGACGCGCGCCCGTTCCTCGGCCGCCACCCCGCGCACCCCGCGCTCGTCCTCTTCAACGGCTTTGGCTCAAAAGGCGCGCTCCTGAGCCCCTGGTGCGCCGAACACCTTCTCGACCACCTCGAAACCGGCGCCCCCCTACATCCCGAAGCCGACCTTGCCCGCTTCACTCCGTTTCTCCAATAAAACCGCGAGGGAAACGCCCCTGCCCAAAGCGCAAAACGCCCCCCACCTCATACGCTGGAGCGCGAGGCCTCCCGGCTGCTCAGAGCCATTCCATTCCAAGTTGGCGCACGCGTTCACACTCATTCCATTGCCCGCGCCAACGCGAGGATGGGGCGTCCCATGCTGTCAAGGGGCGCATTCTGGAGCGGTTCTACTTCAGGTTGTCGCGCAAAGCGGCCTGGCTTTTCCCTCCGCGCCGACGCGAGGATGGGGCGTCCACGCTCGCCGCAGCGTCGGCAGAGAAGTGCTGTAAGCCGTGCAGCCGAACGAAACGGCCCACTCGTGCGTGATCACTTCAGCGTCGGCGAAAGCGAAGACTTAATGTGGAACCGCTCTAAGCGCGTAACCTGATTGAGGCCGCAACCGCTGCAACCCGCAGCTCCGTGGATATGCTTCCGGGCCGACCGCCTATGAAGAAGCTATTCACCAAATACAGCACCCACCAAATTCTCCTCTACCTCGCCGGATGCCTCGCGTTCTCGCTTGGGGCGAAATTCTTCATCGACTCCAAGCTTGGCGTCGATCCTCTCGACGTCCTCGTCCTCGGTATTGTCGCCCACACCGGCCTCACCATTGGCGTCGTCGCGGGCCTCATAGCCATCGGGTTCCTCGCACTCTGGAGCTATTGGAACCGCCGCCGCCCCCCAATCACGCCCTTTATCACCATGTTCCTCGTCGGCTCGCTCATCGACCTGTGGAACTACGTTGAACTCGAAAAAATCACCACCGCGCTCACACCCTATCCCCTCCTCTTCACGGGCCTGCTCACCGTCGCCTACGGCTCCTCCCTGATCATCATGAGCGGCATCGGCATCCGCGTCATGGACCTCGTCGCCATCACCCTTGTGCGACGCTGGGGCTGGTCCTTCTTCTCTGCAAAAATGGCCTTCGAGCTCGGCTTTGTCATAGCCGGCGCCCTGCTCGGTGGCCCCGTGGGCGTCGGCACGCTCGCCTTCCTGCTCGTTGTCGGCGCGTGCATAGTCGCCTTCATGCGCGCCAACGAACGCATGCTGAACATCCCGAACTACGGTCTCGCCCGCGCGTAGCGGGCCCCCGGCCCTACGCGATCGCGTGCTTCGCCACAAACGCCCGGACGGACTCCAGGCTCGCCGGCATGCGCGTGTTCACGATCGGCAGCGCCTTCAGCGCCTCCAGCGCCGGCGCTGTCGCGTGGACGCCCGTGGCCTGCAGGATGGTCTCAGGGAACTTCGCCGGATGCGCCGTCGACAGCACCACCGACGGCCGCCCGTGGTCCAGCCCCGCGAAACCGCAGGCCGTATGGGGATCAGCCACGTAGTGGAAATCCCGATACACCTGGCGGATGATCCCGGGGATCTCCGCGTCCGTCGCCCGCGACGCCGTGAACGTGTCCGCGTTGAAATCCGCAAAAACGTGCCGACCTTCCTTCCGGAACGCCTGCATGACCGCGCGCACGCGGGAAGGATCGCGGCCTTCGAGGTAATACATGAACCGCTCGAAGTTGCTCGCCACCTGGATGTCCATTGACGGCGCAAGGCTCGGGATGACCGCCCCCACCTCATACACGCCCGTGCGGAACAGCCGGTAGAGGATGTCATTCTGGTTCGTCGCCACACGGAACCGCGCGATCGGCAGGCCCATCTTTTGCGTAAGCCAGCCTGCCAGCACGTTCCCGAAATTCCCCGTCGGCACCACGAACTCCGCCACCTCGCGCTCCCGCTCCGGCAGCCGCAACCACGCCCAGACGTAATACACGCATTGCGCCAGGATGCGCGCGAGGTTGATCGAATTCACCGCGGACAGGTGATGGCGCCTCCGGAAATCAAGGTCCCCGAAAATGTCCTTCACGATGGCCTGCGCGTCGTCGAACGTCCCGTCAATCGCGATCGGGAACACGTTGGCGGCCCCCGTGCACGTCATCTGCCGCTCCTGCAGCGGCGAGACGCGCCCCGACGGGTACAGGATGAAAATGTTTACGCCAGACTTGCCCAGAAGCCCGTGGATCGCCGCCGACCCCGTATCCCCGGACGTCGCCCCGAGCACGTTGATCGGCTCGCCCGTGCGGCGGATCTGCTCCTCATACAGGTTGCCGAGGAGCTGCAGCGCGAAATCCTTGAACGCGAGCGTGGGCCCATGGAACAGCTCCAGCACGTGCAGCCCGGGCTTCAGCGTGACCAGCGGCGCAACGTCCCCGTGCTCAAACGTGCTGTACGACTTCAGCACCCGCTCCCGCAGCGTCGCCTCCGGCATGTCCGTGGCAAACAGCTTCAGGAACGCCAGGCACAACTCCGCATACCCCAGACGCGACCACGCGCCGAGGTGCGGACGCAAGTCCGGCAACGTCTCCGGCAGGTACAAGCCGCCGTCCGGGGCCAGGCCTGTCGCCACGGCCTGCGTGAAACTCACCGACTCGCATTCACCGCGCGTGCTCAGATACCGCATGGTCATTACGCGGCTGCGGCCGGGGGAAACCGTGTTCCTCCCGGCCGCAGGCCAAACTTGATTGTTGATACCGTCGCTTACTTGCTCAGGCCGAATGCATCGTGCACGGCCCGCGCCGCCACATCGGCCTGCGCCGGATCGATGGCGACCGAAATCTTGATCTCGGACGTCGAGATCATCTGGATGTTCACGCCCGCCTGCGCCAGCGCGCCAAAGAACTTCGACGCCACGCCCGCGTGCGACCGCATCCCCACGCCCACAGCCGACACCTTCGCGATGTCGCCCGTGAGTTGTAGCTTGCCGCCGCCCGTGTTCTGGAGCGCCGCCATCACGACCTTCTCGGCGCGCGCAACGTCGTCCTTCGCCACCGTGAACGTCAGGTTCGCGAGGCCGCCGCGACCGATGTTCTGAATGATCATGTCGACCACCACGCTGCCCTCACCCAAAGCCTGGAACAGCTTCGAGGCGATGCCGGGCTTGTCGGGCAGGTCGTTGATCGTGATCTTGGCCTGGTTCTTGTCGACCGCGATGCCGCTCACCACGACATCTTCCATGGACGGGACTTCCGCTTTCACAATGGTTCCGGGTTCTTCGTTAAAACTAGAGCGTACTTCAAACTTTACGTTGAACTTCTGGGCGAACTCAACCGAGCGCGCCTGCATGACCTTCGAGCCCAGCGACGCCAGCTCGAGCAACTCCTCGTAGGAAATCTCCTTCAGCTTCTTCGCCGTCGGCACCACGCGCGGGTCGGCCGTATACACGCCGTCCACGTCCGTGTAGATCTGGCAGATGTCGGCCTTCAGCGCCGCCGCCAGCGCAATCGCCGTCAGGTCCGAGCCGCCGCGCCCGAGGGTCGTCACCTCGCCCGCCCGATTCTGGCCCTGGAAGCCCGCCACGATCACCACCTTGCCCTGGTCCAGCTGCTCGCGGATGTCGCCGCCCGTGATGTCCACGATGCGGGCCCGCGTGTGCGCAAAGTCCGTGTAAATGCCCGCCTGCGCGCCCGTGCGCGACACCGCGGGAATCCCGATGGAGTGCAGGGCAATCGCCGTCAGCGCGATCGTCTCCTGCTCGCCAACCGCCATCAGCATGTCCATTTCGCGCT
The DNA here is from genome assembly GCA_964593675.1 of uncultured Opitutales bacterium. Taxonomy (GTDB): domain Bacteria; phylum Verrucomicrobiota; class Verrucomicrobiia; order Opitutales; family CAZQIE01; genus CAZQIE01. The sequence continues at coordinate 4,145 of CAZQIE010000033.1, read as the reverse complement.
CATCCGGAGTCGGGTTGAGCGCCTTCGCCCGAGCAATCAGCTCGTTGGTCACCCCGCCGCGCGCGGAAACCACGACGACCAGTTGGTGACCCTGGTCGCGGAACTTCTTGATGCGGCGGGCGACGTTGAGGATGCGGTCGGGATCACCGACCGACGTGCCGCCGTATTTCTGTACGATGAGCGCCATGATGTGTGGTGCGGTAGGTGCCGCGGTTGGGAGGGCCTCCAGGGCCCCCGGGCCTGCGGCAAAAAAATCACTGTGGCTGGTCGAGTATGCGGAGCAGGAACGGCGTGTCCAGCACGCTCGACAGCTTCTTCAGCTGTCCCAGCGTCTTGGCAATCGCCCCTTCGTTGGACGTGTGCGTCGTCAAAATGATCGTCGCCACCTTCTTCGTCCGGTCCTCATGCTGGACCATTGTCGCTATTGAAATGCGATTCTTGGCAAGGAGACCGGCCACCTGGGCGAGCACACCCGGCTCGTCCTTCACGGTAAGCCGCACATAGAAACGCCCCGTGATCTCGTCCAGCGACGCGATCTTGCAGCCCTCGGCAAGCTTCCGGTACGTCTCCTCATCCTCTTCCGAAATCACCGGCGGGGGCGCCCCGAGCAGCGCGGCCACGGCATCCGCGATATCGCTTATCACCGCGCTCGCCGTCGCGTCCTGGCCCGCCCCACGCCCCACAAGAAGCGTCGTGCCCACGACATCCCCTGTCAGGCTGATGCCGTTGAAGACGTCATCCACATGCGCCATCATATCGCGCAGCGGCACGAGCGTGGGATGCACGCGCACAAACATCCGGTTGGTCTTGAAGTCCCGCGTCGTGATCGCCAGCAGCTTTATCTTGTAGCCCAGCTCCCGGGCATACGCGATGTCGTGCTGCGTCACATGCCGGATGCCCTCAATGAGCATCTGCGACGGCTTCACCCAACGCCCATGCGCCAGAAACGCCAGGATCACCGCCTTGTGCGCGGCGTCGTGACCATCCAGGTCCAAAGACTCGTCCGCCTCAACGTACCCGAGCCTCCGGGCATCCGTGAGGATCGTCTCAAAACTCGCGCCCTCGCGCTCCATGCGCGTGAGGATGTAGTTGCACGTGCCGTTCAGGATGCCGTGGATCTGGTGGAAGCGGTTCGCCACGAGCCCCTCGCGCAGCACCTTGATGATCGGGATGCCGCCCGCCACGCTCGCCTCAAAAAAGTAATGCCCGCGGCTCCGGCGCGCCTCGCGGAAAAGTTCGTCGCCGTGCTCGCACAACAGCGCCTTGTTCCCCGTGACCACCACCTTGCCCGCCCGCAGTGCGCGCAGCGTCATTTCACGCGCAACGGTCGTGCCGCCGATCAGCTCGCACACGATGTCGATGGACGGATCGTCCACGACCTCCAGCGGGTTTGTGGTCAGCTTTGAGCGCGGGATGCGCACGACGCGCTTCTTCCCCAAGTCGCGCACACACGCCTTCGCGAGCTCTATCTTTGCGCCAAGCCGCAGCTCCAGCACCTCGCGGTTGCGCTCCACATGCTTCCACACGCCCTGGCCCACCGTGCCCAGCCCGAGCATGCCGATCCGAATTGTGCGTTTCGCGGCCATGACTCCTTACTTTTTCTCCTTAACAAACCGGTGCTCCGTGCCCGCGCACAGGCGCTTGATGTTCTCCCGGTGCCGCACGACGATGAGCACCGCCAGCAGCACCGCAAACCAGAAATACAGCGACGGGAGCGCCAGCAGCGCCGAGCCCGACCCCAGCCGTTCGGCCAGCTTCGGCAACAGCGCCGCACTTACCGGCAGGCTCACGCCAAACAGGAGGGACGCGACCGAGACAAACCGCGTCCCGTAAAACGCCACCACCCACACCAGCAAGCCGATCAGCACGACCACCGGCATGCACGCCAGTAGCCCGCCCATCGTCGTCGCCACACCCTTGCCTCCGCGGAAGCGGATGAACACGGAAAAACTATGCCCCAGGATCGCCGCAACCAGCCCAAGCACCGCGAGCTGCCCGCCCTCGGCCCCCGGCCACACCAGCAGCGGCCACCCCGCCGCGACGAAGCCCTTCAGGAAGTCCAGCGCGAACACGACGTTGCCGGGGCCCTTGCCCACCACACGCTTCACGTTCGTCGCGCCCGGATTCCCGCTGCCCGCCTTCAGGATGTCCACGCCGTAGCGGCGTGCAACAATCACGGCAAACGGTATCGCGCCGAGCAGGTAACCCGCAGCGGCACTGGCAACAAAAGCCTGGAGACTCATGACTGCGCCCAGGCCGCTAGGCCTGCACGATCCTCACGCTCATGATTGCCGGGTGCGCCGCGATTTCCTTCACCGCGCCCTCGCTCGGGACACTGTCCACCTCATACACCGCAAGCGCACGCTCGCCACCCGCGCGGCGGCTCAGCGACAGGTTTGCGATGTTGCAGTTGTCCTTCCCAAGCACCGTGCCGAGCATCCCGACGATGCCCGGGACGTCCCGGTTCTCCAAAATCAGCAACGTGCCAGCAGGCGAGACTTCCACCTCGTGGCCGTTCAGGAACACCACGCGCGGATGCTGCGACTTGCCCAGCAGCGTGCCCGCGATCACGTAGGTCTTGCCCTCGGCGCACACCGCCTCGATCTGCACAAGCTCCGTGTAATCCGCTTCCGTCGTGCTCTTCACGACTTCCACCTGCACGCCAAGCTGCGACAGGATACGCGGCGCGTTCACGTCGTTCACATGCTGGCCGCTGATCTTGCGCAGGTAACCGCGCATGATCGCCCGCGACAACGGCATCGCGTCCAGGTCAACAATCTTGCCCCAATACGTGATGCGCAGCTTCTCCACCCGCTTCGGCGCAAGCTGCTGCAAGATCGTCCCGAGCTTCTCGCCAAGGTTCAGGTACGGGCGCAGGATCTGCAACGTCCGCGAGTCCACCGACGGCATGTTCACCGCATTGCGGATCACACCGCCCTGCAACACCTGCGCCAGCGCCTCCGCGATCTCCAGACCCACGCTCTCCTGCGCCTCTTTCGTCGAGGCGCCCAGATGCGGCGTCAGCACCACGTTCGGGAGCTCCCGCAACGGGTGGTCCGAAGCCAGCGGCTCTTCCTCAAAAACGTCCAGGCCAGCCGCAGCCACCTTGCCCGACTTCAAAGCCTCAATCAGCGCCGCCTCCTTGATGATGCCGCCGCGCGCGCAGTTGAACACCCGCACGCCCTTCTTCATCTTTGCGAACGCCGCCTCATCCAGCATGTAGCGCGTGTCGTCCGTCAGCGGCATGTGCACCGTGATGAAATCCGCGTTCTTCAGGAGCTCCTCGATCGTGGCCATCTCGACCTCCAGAGCCTTCGCGCGGCTCTCGCTCATGAACGGGTCATACGCCAGCACCCGCATCCCGAACGCCTTCGCGCGCTTCGAGACCTCCGAGCCGATGCGGCCCATGCCCAAAACGCCCAGCGTCTTGCCAAAAAGCTCCGCTCCCGAAAACGTCTTGCGGTCCCACTTTCCGCTGCGCATCGACGCGTGGGCCTGCGGCACCGGACGCGCCCCGCACAGCATGTGCGTGAACGTCAACTCCGCCGTCGCGATCGTGTTGCCCGACGGCGTGTTCATCACAATGATCCCGCGCTCCGTCGCCGCGTCCACATCAATGTTGTCGACGCCCACGCCCGCGCGCCCCACAACCTTCAGCTTCGGCGCCGCTGCAATCACCTCAGCCGTGATCTGCGTCTCCGAACGCACCGCAATCGCGGAAACGTCGTGCACCAGCGACAGTATCTTCTCGTGGGAAGACCCGTACGCTTCAATCACTTCGAAGCCAGGCTGCTTCTTCAGATATTCCACACCCGTGGGAGAGATTCGATCAGCGACGAGGATTTTCATGCCCGAGGAAAAGCGACACGATTAATCCCCGCTCAGGAAATTGCAACGATAGATCGCGACTCCTTGTTTCCACTACTTTTCACCCACCGGGAAATCTGCGCCCAAGCCCTTTGTCCCCCTTTCCCCTCAGGCTCGCCCTGCTCCGTTAGAGCCCTTGTCCCAATTGGCTTTACTGAGTCCAACCCGGACTGATAAAACAGACCCATCTTCCCCCCCGCATGGGCAATATACTGGAACGCTTCCTCGCCTGGTTCGCCCGGCTCTTCGCTCCCACCTCGCCTCCCCAACGCACGGGC
>CAZQIE010000032.1:0-31237 GCA_964593675.1 uncultured Opitutales bacterium | reverse complement strand
CAATCTGTACAGTCTAAAATGTCGATTGGCCCTAGAACGCTCGAAAAACCAAGCGAGATGCGCTAGAACAAACGTGCCGCCGGATTAGGCGCGCCCTGGACCTGCTTACCAGGGCGCGCCTAATCCGAGCCCGCACGCGCCATGCCCTACCTCCTATCCCTGGACCAAGGCACCACCAGTTCGAGAGCCGTCGTCTTCGACGAAACCTGCCGCGCCGTCGCGACCGCCCAACTGGAATTCCAGCAAGCCTACCCCAAACCCGGCTGGGTGGAGCACAACCCCGAGCACCTCTGGCAAAGCCAGCTTTCCGTCGCCCTCCAGGCCCTCGAAAAAGCCGGCCTCACCGCCGCGGACATCGCCGCCATCGGCATCGCCAACCAACGCGAAACCACCGTCCTGTGGGACCGTGCCACCGGCCGCCCCGTCTGCAACGCCATCGTCTGGCAGGACCGCCGCACCGCCCCCAACTGTGAACACCTGCGCGCCCAGGACGCCGAGCGCCTCATCCTCGCCCGCACCGGCCTCCTCCTCGACCCCTATTTCTCGGCCACCAAGCTTGCCTGGATGCTCGACAACGTCCCCGGCGCACGCGCACGCGCCGAGCATGGCGAACTCGCCTTCGGCACCGTCGATACCTGGCTCCTCTGGCGCCTTACCGGCGGCGCCATGCACGCCACCGACGCCAGCAACGCCTCCCGCACCATGCTCTTTGACATCCACCATGGCGACTGGGACCCGCACCTCCTTGACCTCTTCCGCATCCCCCGCGCCGTCCTCCCCAAAGTCGTCGATTCCACCGGCCTCATCGCCATCGTCTCCGCCGTCCCCGAGCTCAAAGGCGTCCCCATAGCCGGCATTGCCGGCGACCAGCAAGCCGCCCTCTTTGGCCAGGCCTGCTTCTCGCCCGGCATGGCCAAGAACACCTACGGCACCGGGTGCTTCCTTCTCCTCCACACCGGCGACCGCCCCGTACGCTCCAAAAACCGGATGCTGACCACCGTCGCCTGGCGGGCGGACGGCAAGCTCGAATACGCCCTGGAAGGCAGCGTGTTCGTCGGCGGCGCCATCGTCCAGTGGCTCCGCGACGGCCTCGGGCTCGTCAAGTCTGCCGGAGAAATCGAGCAACTCGCCGCCTCCGTCCCCGACTGTGGCGGCGCCTGCCTCGTGCCCGCCCTCACCGGCCTCGGCGCCCCCCATTGGGACCCCCTTGCACGCGGCGCCATTTATGGCCTCACCCGCGGCACCACCGCCGCCCACATCGCCCGCGCCGCCCTCATGGGCATCGCCCTCCAATGCGCGGACGTCCTCGAAGCCATGGAAAAAGACTGCGGCCGCGCCCTCAAGGAACTCCGCGTGGACGGCGGGGCCAGCGCCAACAACCTCCTCATGCAGTTCCAGGCGGACCTCCTTGGCGTCCCCGTCGTACGCCCCCAGACCCAGGAAACCACCGCCCTCGGCGCCGCCTGCCTCGCGGGCCTTGGCGTCGGCCTCTGGCCGGACCGCGCCGCCCTCGCCGCACGCTGGACGCCCCAGACCACCTTCACCCCCGCCCCGCCTTCCGACGAGATCCGGAACGCCCGCAAGCTCTGGACCAAAGCCCTCGAACGCACCCGCGGCTGGGCGGGCACCTGACAACCCGGCCTTGCGCCAACCCACTCCTCACGCCATCCTGTACACCATGAACCGGGCGGCGCTGCTCAACGAACTCGGACGGGACGGCCCACCCTGGGACGTCCTCGTCATCGGCGGCGGCGCCACCGGCCTCGGCACCGCGGTTGACGCCGCCTCCCGCGGCTACCGCACCCTTGTCGTGGACACCCACGACTTCGCCAAAGGCACCTCCAGCCGCAGCACCAAGCTCGTCCATGGCGGCGTGCGCTACCTGCGCCAGGGCAACGTCAGCCTCGTGCGCGAAGCCCTGCGCGAACGCGGCCTGCTCTGCCAGAACGCCGCGCACCTCGTCCACCACATGCCCTTCGTCGTGCCGCTCTATTCGTGGTTCGACGCCCCCATGTACGGCCTCGGCTTCAAACTCTACGACCAGCTCGCCGGCAGCCTCGGCCTCCAGCCCTCCCGCCTCATCTCCCGCGAAGAAACCCTCCGCCTCCTCCCCACCGCAAATCCCGACGGCCTCCGCTTCGGCCTCGTCTATTACGACGCCCAGTTCGACGACGCGCGCCTCGCCGTCGCCCTCGCCCGCACGGTCCTCGACCTTGGCGGCCTGGCCCTCAACTACTGCGGCGTCTCCAGACTCCTCAAAAACTCCCAAGGCAAAGTCTCCGGCGCCGTCCTCAAAGACGCCGAAACCGGCGCCGAATACGACGTGCGCGCCAAAGCCGTCGTCAACGCCACCGGCGTCTTTTGCGACAGCGTCCGCCGCATGGACGAGCCCGCCGTCGCCAGCGTCGTCGTCCCCAGCCAAGGCTCACACCTTGTCGTCCCCAGGCACTTCCTTCCCGGAGACGCCTCCCTCCTCATCCCCCACACCAAAGACGCCCGCGTCCTCTTCGCCGTCCCCTGGCACGGCCGCCTCATCCTCGGCACCACGGACGTCGCCGTCCCCAGCCCCGAATGGGAACCCCGGCCCCAGGACCAGGAAGTGGACTTCATCCTCCAGACCGCCGCCCAATACTTCACCACAGCCCCCACCCGCGCCGACGTCCTCAACCAGTTCTCAGGCCTGCGCCCCCTCGCACGCCCGCAAGACACCCGCAGCACCGCCGCCGTTTCCCGCGACCACCATATCCTCGTCTCCCAGTCCGGCCTCATCACCGTCATCGGTGGCAAATGGACCACCTACCGCCGCATGGGCGAAGACGCCGTGGACCTCGCACAACGCGTCGCCGGACTCCCCAAGCGCCCCTGCGCCACCACCGCGCTCCACGTGCACGGCGCCCCAGACACCCCGCCCGAGCCCGCCCCCCAGGCCCTCTGGTCCGTCTACGGCACCGACGCCGAAGCCCTGCGCCTCCTCGCCGCCAGCGATCCCGACCTTCAAGCCCCCCTCCACCCCAGCCTTCCCTTCCTCAAAGCCGAAGTCCTCTGGGCCGCACGCCACGAACTCGCACGCACCGTCGAGGACGTCCTCGCCCGCCGCACCCGCGCCCTCATCTTCGACGCCCGCTCCAGCATCGCCTGCGCCCCCATCGTCGCACGCCTCCTCGCCCGCGAACTCGGCCATGACGAGCGTTGGGAAATGTCGCAAGTCCGCGCCTACCTTGACGTCGCCACACGCCACCTCCCCGACACCCCGCCCCCGGGCTGACGCAAACACCCCGCTGCATACCGAACGCGCAGGACGCAATTAGAACCCCTGCATCGCCCCAACAAAGCACACCGCGCGACACAGGAGGAACTTCGGGAAACGAAGCTCGTCAGTCCCGCCTCTTGGGACGGCGCAGTCCCCAAGCCAGCAACAGCGCTCCCGTACCGACCGCTATTCCCGCGGTCTCCGCCTCAGGAACAACCACGGTGGCCAGTGCAGTATTTGCGAGTATGCTATAGGTACCCCCGCTGAACGGTGCGTGCCCCTCGTTGGCAGCCATAGTTGTCACGAAGTAAAGCTTATGATTGGTGGTGCCGTCGCCCGGCGTCACCCAGCCGTCGCTAACAAATGCACCACCTCCCGGAAGCGCGTCCCCGGTCGGGTTTCCCGGGCCACTGTAAACGCCCACGGTATTTTGAACACTTGGTCCGACGACACTCGGGTCCACGATCTCATTGGCTCTATACTGCCATATTATGGCCAAGGGGTCACCGACTTTCCATGCACCGCCCAAGGAGAGTGTCGGGGTGTCGATCCAGCTTCCGGCTTGCGTCAAAAGCGTCGTATATACAATGAGGTCGTCTCCCCCGTAAGTATTCGCGTAATTGTCCCAATACTGCCCGGCGCTGGTATAATAGCCTGGTGTGACATTTATGCCATCCCGGCCAGTATCGGCTACAAGGTACACGCGGGAACCCACAGGGGCTTGAACGCCAGCGCAGAGCAATACAGCGGCCTGGATATCGAAGGAGATGCCACCAAATGCCCCGGTGGCCGAGAGCATCAGCCCGTTTAAAAGGAGGGTAAGTTTTTTCATTGGACTCTAAGATGTTACGTTGTAACCCATAAAACGGAACCAGCCCCGGAAGACAGCTCCTTCGGCCGAAGCGGTCGTTATAAGGAATTGAACCGCATTACAGCGTAACGTCCGGAGCACCCGGAAGTCAACGCAATCTCACAAGCGTTTGTTCCCTGACGCGAATCGGGCTGGTTGATGGCGGCTTCCGCACCCAACGCTCCCGTGCACGGCCGCTTTTTCCTTGAAAGCTGCGCCTCCCCTGCCGAAAACTCCCCCGCTTTGCGGCGCCCGCCACGAAGCTGTGGTCGCGCCCACCGCCAGCGATGACCATAACCGCCATCCTCCGCGAAGCCGGGCCTTTTGCCTACCCGCTCGCACTTTGCTCCTTTTTCTCCGTGTTCATCGTCGTGGAGCGCCTCATCGCGCTCCGCACCTCCCGCGTCATGCCCAAAGGCCTCGTCGAGGCCCTCCTCTCCGGACGCGCCTTGGACTGGAGCGGCGACATCAAGTCCGTCGGCGGCCGCATCGTTTACTTCTTCCGCCGCACAAACTCGGACCCCGACGCCCTCAAGGCCTTTGCCCGCCTGGAGATCGCACGCCTTGAGCGCGGCATGTTCATCCTCGACATCGTCGTTTCCGGCGCGCCGCTCCTGGGCCTCCTCGGCACGGTGACGGGCCTTGTCCAGGTCTTCCAGGCCAGCGCCACCGCCACCGGCCTGCCCGACAACACCGCCTTCATCAAAGGCATCTCGCTCGCCCTCACCACCACCGTCCTGGGCCTCATGATCGCCATCCCCACGCTCGTCGGCAACAGCTACCTCAGCCGCCGCGTGGACATGCTCGCCGCCCGCATCGACATGGCCGTTGAGCGCCTCATTGAGCTTTCCCGCAAGAAAGCCCCCGAGCCCGAGCCCGCCACGTCCCAGCCCTCCTGAGCTCCCCTTCATGGCCCTTTACAGCAGGCGCCGGCGCAAGCCGGAGATCAATATCGTGCCGCTCATGGACGTGCTCACGGTGCTGATCTTTTTCATCCTGATGTCGATGCAGTTCAAGAGCCAGCAGACCCTGCTCAACATCACCCCCCCCAAGGTCGAGACCGCCGCCAAGGCCCCCTCGGAAGCCCGCCAGCTCGTCGTCGCCGTTGACGAAAAAGGCACCTTCTTCCTTAACGGCAAAGCCCTGCCCGAAGACGCCCTCCAGGCCGCCCTTACCGACGCCGGCAAGGCTTCTCCGGACCTGCCCGTCCTCGTGCTCGCGGACGAAAACACGCCCCTCAAGCACGCGACCCTGATCATGGACCTGGCGCGCAAGGCCGGCCTCGAGCGCATCCGCCTCCAGACCCGCTAGCCTAATTCGACGGCCCAAGGCGGCACGCGTGGCACGCAAAGCCCGCGCCAAAGCTCGTCAGCCACAAGTCCCGCTGCGGCTGCCGCACCTCAAGGTAGCGCTCCAGCGCGAACAGCACCGACGGGCTGCTCATGTTCCCGCAGTCCCGCAGGACCGACGCCGTCGGGTCCAGCCGCCGCCCCGGCAACACCGCCTCCACCGCCGCCAGCACGTCGCGGCCCCCGGCATGCGCGACCACCTGTTCCACGGTTCCGGCCTCCACCTCCCCGAACAGCCGCTTCACCGCCGCAGCCGCCTTTTCCGGCACCGTGCGGTGCAGGCGGTTCCGCAGGCGACCGCGCCGGTTTTCGAAACGCAGCAACTCGCGGTCTTCCGGCAAATGCAAGGTCTGGAACCCGCCGCAGCGCAGCCCGCTTGCGCCCGGCGTGTCGGACCACAACGTGGCGCACGCCCCGTCCCCGAACAGGCAGAGCGAGATCAGAACCCCCGGGTCGTCATCCACATAAAACGCCGCGGAACAGACCTCCACCGCCACGCACGCCACCCGCGCCCCCGGCTCCGCCGCCACAAGCCCCGCGGCGCTCCGCAGCGCCGGTATGGCCGCGCCGCAGCCAAGGCCCACGAGGTCCTGCAAATACACCGACGGCGCCAGCCCAAGCCGTTCCGCCACGTAGCTCGACAGCCCCGGGCACAAGTAGCCCGTGCACGTGCAAACGACGAGGCAGTCCAGCTCCCGCGCGTGCCACCCCGCCTGCGCCAGCGCCCGCTCCACCGCCCGCGCCGCCAGCGCCGGGGCCTCCCTCTCGAACGCCCGGTTCAGCGCCTCGGCGTCAAGGTCGAGGATCGACTCCACGGGCTCCACCGCAAAATGCCGCCGTGCAATCCCGCTTTCACCCAGCAGCACCTTTTCAAGCAGGTGCGCGGAACGCGGCCGCAGCCGCTCCACCGCTCCCGTGGCGCTCATGATGTCCCAGCATTCGCGCTGCGTGTAGGAAGGCGCCGGAAGCGCGCTGGCAATGCCGTGGAGATACATGGTCATTCGTGCGTAAGCCTGAAAAACAGATTGAACGGCAGGAGCCCGCGCACGGCCAACCCGCGCAACAGCGCCTGCCCCGGCCTGTGCAGCAAAAAGGGGTGCAGGAGCCCCGCCGCAAGGAACCGTGCCGCCACGCGCCCACGGTGCTGGGCCTCCGCCTCCCGCACGGCCGTCGCCCAGCCGAGCTCCCCCCGCGACCACCGCCGCAGCGGCTCCACCGCACACGCCGCAGCCTCCAGGGCCAGCGACATCCCGTTCCCTGTGAACGGCTCGATCACCGCCTGACAATCCCCCAGCCTCAGCAGACCCCGCGCACGCCCCAGCACGCGCCCAAACCGCAGCCCCGCCACCCCGACAACGCTCCCCGCCACCGGAGGCGTCCGCGCCAGCCGCTCGGCGAGCGCCCCCATCCCGAAGTCCTGCACCAGCCCCGCGAGCAGGCGCTCCCGCGGCAACCCCAGCGCACTGCGCCGCCGCCGGAAAAGCCCGCACACATTCACACGACCACCCTCGATCCGCGAGAGCCCCACATACGCGCCGCGCCCCAGGTGGACTTCCAGATCCGCGCGCAGCGGCAAGTCCGCCCAATGCGCCTTCACCCCCACCCACAAGCTCCGCACATCCCGCTCCCGCCCCGTTGCCAGCACGCAGCCCTCACGCGGTAGCACCGGCCTCACGCGCGACCCCGCATGCACGCGGGCGCCCGCGGCCCTCAGCGCTTCGGCTAGCCTCCGGTCCAGCTCATACCGGGACAACCCCGGCACCGGCTTCGGCAACTCCCTCCAAAACTCCGTCCGCCCGGCCTGCCACACCGTAGAGCGGTTCTGCGCCGCCCCCGCCAGCACCTCTGCGGCCCCCAGGCGCTCCAGGATCTCCGGCCCCTGGCCGCAAAGGAACTCGCCACACACGCGGTGCCGCGGCCACCGTCCCGCCTCATGCAGGACGACCGGTACGCCCGCCCGGGCAAGCCCCAGACCGAGCGCAAGCCCGGCTATCCCGCCCCCGACGATCGTCACGGTCTTCATGGCATTTCTGGCCCCGGCGTTTGCGGCCCGGTCCTCACGCCGCGCGCCTTGCCGCCACCATCCGGTAGCCGCCCAGCAGCGTCGTCGACAGGTCCGCATCCCAATCCGGACGCCTCAGGCCCAGCGCCTCCGGCAACTCGTGCTCACGGAACCCCGCGCGCACACTCACCACGGCGTCGTGCCGCGACACCGCGTTGATGCCCAGCACGGCCGCGCCCTTGGCCTGCGCCAGATGCACGTACCGCCGCGCCGGCTCACACGCCACGACCAGGCGGCACCCGCGCAACCGGTTCCCCAGAACCGTCAGGTCTTCCGCCTCGAACTGGTGCAGGATCAGGTTCGCCAGGACCACCGTGTAGTCCCCATAGCCGTTGAACGTCCGCAGGTCCCCGCGATGCCAGGGCCACTCGATCGGCCACGCGGGCGGCCGCGACCACAGGTCCAGACCGGAGACCGATGCCACGCCCGCCCTCCGGTACAGGCCCGCCAGCCGCACCCCCATATCCCCGGCCCCGGCGCCGATCTCCAGCACACGGTCCCCCTTGCGCAGGTGGCGCGTCAAAACGCGCTCGAACCAGCCAAAGTTGCCCATCAGCGCGTTGAAGAGTTTGATATCCTGCCTGTTCCGGAGCGCGTCCGGGTGGTCTTCGGGCAGGCTGTCCAAAAGTTCAGGTTCTATGATCCGTTTCACACCGGTTCCTTACGCAGGTTTCGCCACCCGTCAAACGGCGCGAAACATAACGAAAGGAAATCGGGAAACCCCTACGCGCGGCCGCGGGAAAACAAGAAGCCGGAGCCCCCCTCCTTTCGGGAATGCTCCGGCTTCTGCGCCGCCGCCCCTCCGGGCAGCCTCTGGGGCCCGCTTACGGGTTGGCCGTGATGACCTGGCCCTCGCCCCGGTAAAGCTGCACCGGACCTTCGAGCTCGACCTTCAGCGCCGTGCACGACGGGTCCAGCACGTCCTGCGGCACGTCGATCCACAGCACCCCCGGCACATGCGCCCACGGCGCACCACCGATCTTGCGCTGCGTCAGCTCGCGCCCGTCCTTCAGCGCCGTGACCTTCCGCACGTTGTTGATCAGGCCCTTGATCGCGATCTGGTCCACCGGGCGGTCAAACAGGTACAGGTAGATCGTGTCCGGATTGCGCCCATACGAGCTCGGCCCGTGGAAGTGCCCCGCCGGCATCCCCCGCGTCGTCCCATACACCGCCTCGGCGTTGCGCTCGATCCACTTGCCCAGTTCACGCAAGACCGTCTCGGCCTCCTGCGGGATCGTCCCATCCTCACGCGGCCCGATGTCGAGCAGCAAATTGCCGCCCATCGTGATCGTCTCCACGAAGTAGCGGATGATCTGCCGCGGCGTCTTCCAGTTCGTATCCATGCCGCGATAGCCCCAGCTATCGTTGATCGTCATGCAGAACTCCCACGGCCCTTCCGGCGCAACCACCGGAATCGCCTGTTCCGGCGTCGCGTAGTCGCCGTACGTGCCCATGCGCGAGTTGAGGACCACGTTCGGGTTCAGCTCGTGCAGGAAGTCCCGCAGTTGCTTCATACGCCATTGCTTGATGCTGCGGCTCCAGTCGCCGTCGAACCACAGCAGGTCTGGCTTGTACTGCTCGGAAAGCTCCCGCAACTGCCCACGGTTGAACTTCAGGAAGCGGTTCCACGCCTTGGGGTCCTCAACGCCCGTCTTCACCGGGTAGTCGAAGAACCCACCCTTGTCTTCCGGTGGCGGCGGCACGCCACGCTTGCCGTCCCACAGGCTCGGGTAGTCCTTGTGCGCCCAGTCCAGGTGCGAGAAATACAGCCCCACCTTCAGACCCTGCTCCCGCAGAGCCTCCGCGTACGGGCCGACGAGATCCCGTCCCGCCGGCGCCTGCTTCACCACGCTCAGGTCCGCAAGCTTCGTGTCCCACAGCGCCACGCCGTCGTGGTGCTTCGTCGTGAGCACCGCATACCGCGCGCCGGCGTCCTTGAACAACCGCGCCCACGCCCGCGCATCGTAGTTCTTCGCCGTAAACCCCTTTAACTGGGAGTAATAATCTTCCGGCGAGATCTGCATGTTTCTGATCGGCCATGACTCAAACGTACTATTCACGGCATAAATGCCCCAGTGAATGAATATGCCGAGTTTGGCGTCCGGGAACCACGACTGCATCATGGCGATTTTTCCTGTTTTGTGAGTTGGGAGCGCACGAAGGCCAGTCCCCGGGGGAACTGTTGGGTTGGGGCCGGGTCCGCGGGCTCGGGTATAAATGGGTAAGCCCCAAGTTTCCGGCGGGCTCCCCCCGAGGTCCAGCAAAACAGGTGGTCCGCCTGTGAAACCGTTTAACAAGGGAAGGGGCGGTCACGCCGGCGGCCGCTCGTCCGCCTTTGCGTCAAGGTCGCCGTCGAAGAATCTCAACCGCAGCGCCTGCCCCGGTTTCACCTGCGCGCGCCGGGTAAGCGGCGTCTCCTGCTCATCCAGCGCCAGCACAAACCCGCGCCTCAGCGTCTCATGCACATCCGCCCGCCGCAGCGCCGCCGCCGCAGCCGTCAGCCGCTCCTGCCGCTTCCTCACAAAACCCAGCCCCGCAGCCTCCAGCCGCGCCTTCAGGTGCTCCAGCCGTAACCTCGCCACATCCAGCCGCCCGCGCGGGTCGGCCTCCCTCAGCGCCGCCGCCGCCCGGTGGAGCGCTTCCCGCCAGGCGTGACGACGGTCGCTCCACGCGCCGTCCATCCGTCCCTCCAGGTCGTCCAGACGCAGCCCCCAGTGCTCCACCACGCGCGCCGGCGCCACCGCTGCCAGCCTCCGCGAAAGCAGCTCCAGACGCTGCCGTTCCTGCTGCAACCGGTCTTCGACCAGCCCCTCAAGCGTCTCGACGAGCCGCTCCAGCCGGCCACAACAATCCAGAAACCCGCTGCTGATCAGCTCCGCCGCGGCGGAGGGCGTTTCGGCACGCCGGTCGGCCGCAAAGTCGCACAGGGTGAAATCAATTTCATGCCCGACGGCCGAAATGACCGGCACGGTGCACGCCGCAACCGCTCGCACCACGGCCTCCTCGTTAAACGGCCACAAGTCCTCAAGACTCCCACCCCCGCGGCCCACAACCAGCAGATCAAAAATCCCCAGCCGCTGCGCCTGCTCCAGTCGCGCCACGATCTCGCCCGCGGCCTCCCGCCCCTGCACCCGCGCCGGCAGCACCACCAGCCGGCCGCGCCAATCCCGCCTCCGCAGGATGCTGATAAAGTCCCGGATTGCCGCACCCGTGGGCGACGTTATGAAGCCCACCGTCCGCGGCCGCAGGGGCAACGCACGCTTCCGCTCCGCGTCAAACAACCCCTCGGCCGCGAGCTTCTGCTTCAGCCGCTCGAACTCCTGCTGCAACCGCCCCAACCCCGCTGGCAGCACCCACCGCGCGATCAACTGGTACGCCCCGCGCGGCTCAAACACGCTAATCCGCCCAAACGCCACCACCTGCATGCCGTCCGCAAGCTCCACGGACTGCCGCAACGCGTCTCCACGGAACAGCACCGCCGGCACCTGGCTCTCCGCGTCCTTCAGCGTGAAGTAAAGGTGCCCGCTGGACTGCCGCCGCAGGTTCGACACCTCCCCGCGCACCCAGAGTTCCGGCAGCTCCGTTTCCAAAAGCTCCTTTATCCGGCGCGTCAGGTCACCGACCGATACGATGCGGTCCCCCTCGGGAACCGGGCTAGCGAACGCGGGCGACATGGCGACGTTGTACAATGCGACCGATAATCCCGACCACGACGATCAGGCTGATTCCGATAAAAAGAATCCCGTGCTCCCCCTCGAACAAGGCCCCCCCGGATAGCATGTACGCCGCCATCACCGGTATCTGCACCGGCAGTGACGCCAGCAGGAAGGTCTGGAACGGCACCCGCGCAAGCCCCAGCCCGTAATTCTGCGCGATGAGTGGCAGCCCCGGAATCAACCGCGCCAAAAGCACCATGCGCACGTGGTCCTCCGCCGCCACTTCCGGCATCCGGAGCCCTTTCCTGTGAAACCACCGTGAAATCCGCGCCCGGAAAAACCGCGCCGCCACCCAGTATGTCAGCACATCATTCAGGAGCAAGACGAGCGTCCCGACGATCAGGCCCTGCACATGCCCGTAGGCGAACCCCGCCATGATGAAGAACGGTGTGGCAGGCAAACCAACGGCGGTAAGAAAAGCAGCCGACACCGTGAAGGCGGCCGGGTGCATCCGGCTCACCGCCGTTTGCAGCGACCGCATCCCCTGCATCACCTCCGCGGGGCTTATCCCCTGCCAATACAGCACCCCGATCAGCGCGCACACCGCAATCGCCCCGCCCACCAGGGCAAGGCGCACCCGAGGGGACTTCAGGCTCTCGCGCAGCATGGGCCGACTGTACGCCCCCACCCGGACCTTACAAGCCCGTTCCCAACCCGCCCTGCCTGAGCATACCGTGTACAGCGGTCACGGGCAAAGCCAGGGGCGCGTCACCCCACCCCCCCTGAAAGTAACCTTGCGGAACCCAAAAAACGCCCCGGTTACGGGCATGAACTGTGCCCTTGCACGTTTTCTCCCGCTCCCCACAATACGGCTGCCCCGTCCCATTCCACCTCTGAGACTCCCTGATCACCATGGTCTCCCTTCCGCTCGACAAACACTTTGATTGGGTTGCCGATAACGACCGCGTGCCTCGCCGTCGCCAAAGCGGCTTTCATGCCCAGCTCCGGGGCATCTTTCGCCACCATATTCCCGAAGGCTCCCGCGTCCTAGAAGTCGGCTGCGGCGCTGGAAACCTCCTGCGCGCACTCAAGCCCTCCCGCGGCCTTGGCATCGACATCAGCCCCCGCATGATCGCGCGCGCCACGGAGGCCTCGAAAGGCCAGCCTGGGCTCGAATTCCGCGTAGGGGACATCCAGAAGACCGCCATCGAGGAGAAGTTCGATTACATCGTCCTGGACTACCTCGCCGGCTACTTGCAGGACATCCAGGCCGCCCTTCAAAACCTGCGCAAAGCCGCACATCCCCGCACCCGGCTCATCCTCACCAGCCTCAACTCCGTCTGGCGCCCCGTCCTCAAGGCCGGCCAAGTCATCGGTTGGGTGATGCCGCAGCCGCCGAGCAACTGGCTCTCGACCTCCGACCTCATTAACCTGCTCGAAATCTCCGGCTGGGAAATCGTGGTCACCAGCCACGAGCAACTCTTCCCCTTCAATTTCCCCGTCGTCTCCCCCTTCTTTAACCGCTTCCTCGCCCGCATGCCCATTTTCGGGCACATGGGAGCCACGCTCCTCGTTGTCGCGCGGCCCATCGCGCAACCCGCCCTTGAAGGCCCTGTAAGCTGCTCCGTCGTCGTCCCGGCCCGTAACGAGTCCGGCAACATCCGTGCCGCCCTTGACCGCATCCCCGTCCTCGGCCGCCAGACCGAAGTCATCTTCGTCGAAGGCAACAGCAAGGACGACACGTGGGAGGTCATTCAGCGCGAAGTCGCCGCCTACAAGGGCCCCCACAAGCTCAAGGCCCTCAAACAGCCTGGCAAAGGCAAGTGGGATGCCGTACGCACCGGCATGGATGTCGCCACGGGGGACGTCGTGGTCGTGCAGGACGCCGACCTCACCGCACCGCCCGAAGACCTTCCCAAGTTCTACGACCTCGTCGTCTCCGGAAAAGCCGAGTTCGCGAACGGCTGCCGCCTTGTTTACCCGATGGAAAAGACCGCCATGCGGTTCCTTAACCTCCTCGGTAACAAGTTCTTTGCCATGGCTCTCACCTTCGTCCTCCGGCAGCCCCTGAAGGACAGCCTGTGCGGCACGAAGATGATGCTCCGCTCCGACTACGTCCGCGCCATCAGGCGCGTGTCCGAACTCGGCGACTTCGACCCCTTCGGCGACTTCAACATGCTCTTCGGGTCAGCCCTCATTGACCTGCGCATCCGCGAAGTCCCCGTCCGTTACCTCGGCCGCACTTACGGCGAAACCAACATCTCCCGCTTCCGCCACGGCGCGCTCCTGCTCAAGATGACCGCCTTCGGCCTCTGGAACCTGCGCTGCTTCAAATAACCCAAGACACCCTTTCCGCACATGAGCAATCCCGCCGAATTCCTGCCCTTCTCCAAGCCCACGATTACGCCCGAGGCGCTCGCCGAAGTCACCGCGTGCCTCCAATCCGGCTGGATCACCACCGGCCCGCGGACCAAGAAATTCGAGGAAATGCTCTGCGCCTACGTCGGTGCGCCGCATGCGCTCACCTGCGCCTCCGCCACCGCCGGCCTCTTCATGGTCCTGCTTTGCCTCGACCTGAAGCCCGGCGACGAGGTCATCACCACCCCCATGACCTTCGCCGCCACCCTCAACACCATCGTCCAGGCCGGCGGCAAACCCGTCCTCGTCGACGTGGAGCCCGGCACCTACAACATGGACGTCTCCCGCGTCGCGCAGGCCATCACCCCGCGCACCCGCGCCATCATGCCCGTCCACTTCGCCGGCCTCCCCGTCGATCTCGACCCCCTTTACGCCCTCGCCCAGAAGCACAACCTCCGCGTCATCGAAGACGCCGCCCACGCCATCGGCACCGCCTATAAGGGCAAGAAGATCGGCAGCTTTGGCGATATCCAGGTTTTCTCGTTCCACCCGAACAAGAACATGACCACCGGCGAAGGCGGCTGTGTCGTCACCCGTGACGACGCCATCGTCAAGCGCGTGAACCTCCTCCGCTTCCACGGCATCGACCGCGAAGCCTGGGCCCGCTTCGGCAAGGCCGGCAGCCCCCATTACGACATCACCCTGCCGGGCTATAAGTTCAATTTCATGGACATGCAGGCGGCCCTCGGCATCCATCAGCTCCCCCTGCTCGACGGCTTTATCGAGCGCCGCACCGCCCTCGCCAAGCGCTACTATGAACGCCTCGCCGGCTGGGCCCAACTCACCCTCCCCACCCTGCCCGCCTACCCCCACCGCCACGCCTGGCACCTCTTCGCGCCCCTCGTGAACCCCGACAAGGCGGGCATTGACCGCGACGGCCTCATCGACGCGCTCAAGACCCACAACATCGGCACCGGCCTCCACTACAAGGCCATCCACCTCATGCCCTATTACCAGCAGACCTGGGGCTTCCGCCGAGGTGACTTCCCGAACGCCGAAGCCATCTCCGACCGCGTCCTCAGCCTCCCGCTTTTCCCGCTGATGACCGACGCCGATCAGGACCGCGTCATCGCCGCCCTCAAGGCCGTCTTCAAGAAGAACTAATCTTCGAAACCCCGGCTTCACCCGCATGAGCATGTTTTCGCGCAAACGCCAGGGCTTTTCTCTGCACTTGGGTGTCTACCTCGTCACGGTCGCATTCCTCTGGGCCGTCTGGTATTTCACGGGCAAAGGGGACAAGTGGCCCCTCTGGCCTATGCTGGGTTGGGGGTTCTTGCTCGCCCTCCGGTTCGTGCAGCTCGTCACTGTTCGCGCCAAGTAGGGACCGGCACCGTTGCCGCTTGCGCGAAAGACTGCCCCTAGGCCGGACGCAGCCGGTCCCGGTACGCCTTCCCGCGCTCCAGATGGTTCAGGATCTCAAACGGCTGGTTGTTGCACACCGCCGCCCGCAGGCCATCCAGTTCCTTCTGGAAACCGTCTATTGCCCGCAGGATTTCCTCGCGGTTCTCCACGATAATCGACTTCCACAGCGTCGGGTCGCCTGACGCAATGCGCGTCGTGTCCCGCAAGCCCCCCCCCGCGAAATTCCGCCACGCCGGGTCGCGGGTGGACAGGTAACTGCAAAGGCAGGAAGCCAGCACGTGCGGCAAATGGCTGATATTCGCCACGATCTCGTCGTGCGCCTCGGGATTCACCGTCGCCACTTCCATCCCCACCGCCCGCCAAAGCCGCACCACGCGCTCCACGGACGGCCCATGGGTGTCCAGCAACGGCGTGACAAAGCACGCCCGCCGCTCAAAAAGCTCCGGATCCGAAAACTCGAGCCCCGCTTTCTCCGAGCCCGCCATCGGGTGTGAACCCACGAAAAACCGGCCCTGCGGCGTCGCCGCGTGCCCGTGGCGCACAATCAGGCTCTTCGTGCTCCCCACATCCGTCACGATCGCCCCCGGTTCCAGACGTTGCCCCACCTTCTCGATCAGCGGCACAATCGTCTCCACCGGCGTGCAGACCACCACGAGGTCCGCGCCCACCACGGCGTCTTCCGCGCGCTCAAAAACGGCGTCGCACCACGGCTGCTCCGCGCACTTCACCCGCGTCTCGGGACGCCGCGACCACGCCACGGCGCGCTCGCAAAGCTGCCGGCGCTTCATCGCCTGCATGAGGGACGCGCCCAGCAGACCCGGGCCCAGGATGGTAAGTTGGCGGAACACTGCGGCGCATTTTCGGAAAAACCCCGCCCGTTCCAAGCAAATCCGAACGCCCGGCCCCCCACAGGCCCGCCCCGAAACGTGGCGGCAAACGTACCCGCAGCGCTCGCAGGAGCCGGCTTCAGGCCCCCTCGGGCCCGCAAGTTTTTGCGTCAGGTTTCCGCAAAAGACCCGATAGATATTAAAGCGGCCCGGGTGTAAAATAGAACTCTACGCCCCACCGCGCCGGCTCCCCTGGCCTCCCCCCGGACGTACCTTCATGAAAACCGCCCGCTTCCACCGCGCCGCCGCACTCCTGTTCTTTGGAATACTCGCGTTCGGAGCTGGAGCCAACCTGGTCCTCCTCAACCGTGCTTGGGAGACCTTTTCAGCCTCCGGAGCTTTTCACGTCAGCCGCGACCTGCGCGACACCGTTTCCGACGTCCTGCTGCTCAATTTTGGCGTCCTTCTCGCCGCAGGTGCCTGGTTTGCCGTGGCGTGGCGGCTCATTGGAGAACGCCTGATGGAAGAAAAGCAGACCTTCGGCAGTGAGCTTCGCCGCATCGGAGCCCAACTCGGCCGCCTCGAAGAAAAGGCTGCCTTCGCCACGCGCCACCTCGACTCCCAGGAGACCATCCTCACCGAAGCGCAACAGCGCCTCGACCAGCTCGAAGCCACGCAGCCCAGCACCAGCGACGCGAACGCCCCCATCGTCGAACTGCGCCGGTGCATCCGTGGGGCCAGCCGCGGAGCCACCTGGAACCGTGTTGTCTCGGATGGCCTGAAAGCCGACATCGAGAAGATTGGCCACCTGCGCTCCAACCTCGAAGCCCACATGCTCGTTATTGAGAGCCCCTCGGTCTCGCGCAAGACGCGCGACCAGCCCTCAACCGACGCCGACAGCATTCCCCCGAACGCCCTGCCCTGGTGGGTCCGCCTCCCCGGGCTTCCGCTGCGCCTCTCCCACCGCCTGCGACGCCGCTGGCTTGACCGCCTCGTCAACAAGCCCACCACCCCGCCTCCCTCGCGCAACTAGACAAACCCCATTTACGCACAAGAGGTGGGCGTAAGGGTGGGTCGCCTTTCAAGCCGCTACCCCGCGTTCGTTGTTCTGCGCCTGCGTGCGGAGCCTGTCCAAGGCGAGCGCCTCGCGGTGCCGGAAGATCACGCGCGATACCTCCGTCCCGAAGAGCAGCGTCTGCACCGAGTAGTACACCCAGATCAGCAGCAGCACCAGCGAGCCCGCCGCCCCGTATGCGGACGACACGGCGCTGCCCCCCAGATAGGACCCGAACGCCTGCTTGCCCAAAGAAAACAGGATCGCCCCAACCAGCGCCCCCGGCCACGCCACCTCAAACGGCACCGGTTTGCTTGGCAGAAACTAGATCAGGAAGACGTAGAGCAGCGTCACGAGCACGAACGACACCGCCAGGTTTGCGCCCACGAGCAAGGGCAGGCTCACCCGCGTGTTCCCCTCGATCCACTCCGCAAGCCCCGTGGCCATTGCACTCAGCACCAGCGAGCCCACCACCAGCGCCCCGATCACCAGAACCACTGAAATCGCCATCAGTTTGCTGTAGAATGCCGCCACCCACGGCTGCGCCCGGGGTCGCGCTTCCCAAATGCGGTTCAGGGCCTCCCGCAGCTCCCCGAACACACGCGATGCCCCAAACAGCAGAAGCGCCAAGCTGCCCCCGGCGGCGAGCAGGCTCCCTCCCGTGGGCCGCGCCTGCTCCAACACCGTCCCCACGACCTCTGCGGCCTGTTGACCCGCCGTGTCCGCGACGCGATCCAGTACAACCTGCACGGCCGCCCGGTCCTCAAACACGAAGCCCGCAATTGTCACCAGCACGACCGCAATCGGCGTAAGCGAAAACAACGTGTAGAATGCAACCGTCGCTGCGCTACGCGTGTTCTCGTGCCGCCCCCAATCCTCGTAAAAGGACCGCACGCGCCGGAAATACCTCCGAAATATGCCCCCCTTCCGCTTCTCCATACTCATGGAATGAGCCTCCCTCCCGTCCCTGAGTCAAAGCGCCCCGGCCCAACTCAGCCCGCCCTTCAGGTTTCGCCCCGCCCCGCGCAGCCGTTCCTGCCCAGAGCACGTTGCCGGCCCACCGGCACCCCGCGCAAGCCACCCTTCCCTCCCGGGCACACGGGCCTCAGCCTCAAGCCTTTTTGCGTCAATCGCCGGCTTACGCCGACGGTGCGCCGAGCGTGGAAGCATCCCTCCTCGCGCCGACGCGGGCGAAAGAGAGATTTCAGGCGCTGCGACATCTTTAAGGAAAAGTGCTCTAAAGGGTGCGGTCGTCGAAGCGGCCGAAACCCCCTGCCTCCTCCTGTTCGCCGTCGCCCAGCGAGCAGTGTTGGCGTTCTCCGTTCTTTTGGGGGAAAGAGTAAGTCCTTAAGGCACGCTTGACGCCGCCGATAAAATCGTTTATCTACGATCTAAAATGAAGCGCAGGCCTGATACCTCCTCCTTCGACCCCTTCCATATAGAAATGGCCGACTTTGCCCGCGCCCTCGCCCACCCCGCCCGCATCGCGATCATCGGCGTCCTCCGCGAAAAGCCCGAAGCCTCCTGCGGCGAAATCGTCGAGCGCCTGCCCCTCGCCCAAGCCACCGTCTCGCAACACCTCAAGGTCTTGCGCGAAGCCGGTGTAATCGCCTGGCGGGAAGACGGCCCCACCGTCTGGTACCGGCTGGAATGCGAGCGCGTGCGCCGCTTCTGCCAAGCTTTCCAACTTTGCCTCGGCACGGCCAGTGACCACAACGGCCAGCCCACACTCAAACCCTTAACGTAATACTCACACCCATGAAGAATCCCGAAGCCCTGAGCATCCTCATCATTGGCGGCGTCGCCGGTGGAGCCTCCGCAGCCGCACGTGCCCGCCGCCTGGCGGAGTCCGCGAAAATCACCGTCCTCGAACGTGGCCCCGATGTCTCCTTCGCAAACTGCGGCCTCCCCTACCACATCGGCGGCGAGATCGCGGACCGCTCCCGCCTTGCCCTCCAAACGCCCCAGAGCCTGAAAGCGATGCTCAACGTCGACGTGCGGGCCCGCACGGAAGCGGTTTCCATCGACCGCACACGGCGCCTCGTCCGCACCCGCAACCTGGAAACCGGCGCCGAAGAAGACCTGCCCTACGACAAGCTCATCCTCGCACCCGGCGCAGCCCCCCTGCGCCCGCCCCTCCCCGGAGTGGACGATCCCCGCGTGCATGTCCTGCGCAATCTCCAGGACATGGACCGCATCAAGGCCGCAGCGGGCGGTGCCCAGCGTGTCGCCATCATCGGCGCCGGCTTCATCGGCCTTGAAATGGCCGAACAGCTCCACCACCTCGGCAAGACCGTCTCCCTCGTCGAGCTCCTACCCCAGGTGCTCCCGCAAATGGACCCGGAAATGGTTCGTCCCGCCGAAGACCAGCTCCGCACCAAAGGGATCGACCTCGTCCTCGGCGACGGCCTGGAAGCCTTTGACGCCGCGCCCACCGGCCTGTCCGTGCGCCTGAAGTCCGGTCGCACCATCCCCGCCGACCTCGTCATCCTCTCCATCGGCGTGCGCCCTGAAGCTGCCCTCGCCAAAGCCGCCGGGCTGGAGCTTGGCGCCCGCGGTCATGTGGTCACCAATCCATACATGCAGACGTCCGACCCCGACATTTATGCCGTCGGGGACGTCACCCAAGGCACCGACCCCGTACTCGGCGGGCCCAGCGCCGTGCCCCTCGGCGGCCCCGCAAACCGCCAGGGCCGCGTCGCCGCCGACCACATCTTCCTCGGCACCCGTGCGCGCCCCTACCCCGGCTCCATCGGCACCGCCATTGTCCGCGTCTTTGACGTCGCGGCGGGCGTCACCGGGTGGACGGAAAAGCGCCTCGCCCAGGCCGGCGTCGCTTTCGACAAAGTGACTGTTACCGACTACAACCATGCCGGCTACTACCCCGGCGCGGTCCAGCTCACGCTCAAGCTCCTGTGGCGCCGCGATGACGGTCGCGTCCTCGGCGCGCAGGCCACCGGCCCGGACGGCGTGGACAAGCGCCTCGACGTCCTCGCCACCGCTATCCGCGCCGGCATGACCATCGACGACCTCTGCCACCTCGAGCTCTCCTACGCCCCGCCCTTCGGCAGCGCGAAGGACCTCGTGAACCTCGCAGGCTTCGCCGCCTGCAACGCCCGGGACGGCCTCGTCAAACTCGCCCACGAGCTTCCGAAGCCGCAGGATACCGTGCAGCTCCTCGACCTGCGCCCCGCCCCCATGGCGGAAGCCGCCCCGTTCCCCGGCGCGCAAAACATCCCCCTCGCGGCACTCCGGGACAACCTCGACAAGATCGACCGCACGCGCCCCGTGCTCACGCTCTGCGCCCTTGGGAAGACCAGCTACTTCGGCGCCCGCGTGCTCGCTGAACATGGCTTCGACGTGACCAGCCTCTCAGGCGGCCTCCGCGTCCACGCCAAACCCGCCCCCCAAACCACACCCACCAAACCGCCCATGACAACGCCCACTTCCACCACCGCCTGCTGCACTGCGGCAACCAACGCTCCTGCCACAGCCTGCTGCACCGCGCCGGCCCCGGCAGCCTTGAAGGTTGACGCCACCGGCCTCGCCTGCCCCGGCCCGATCATGAAGCTCAAAGATGCCCTCGGCACGCTCCAGCCCGGCCAGGAACTCGAAGCCGTCGCTTCCGACTCCGGTTTCAGCCGCGATGTCGCCGCCTTTGCCGCCGCGCAGGGCCTGGAACTCCTCGGCGTTGCCTCTGAACGCGGCATTGTCCGGGCCCGTCTGCGCAAAGGTGCCGCTCCCGCCACGGCCGCTTCCCATGCGCCCGCCAAGCCCGCCTCCGGTGCCACGCTCGTGGTTTTCTCCTGCGAACTCGACCGCGTGCTCGCGTCCCTGGTCATCGCCAACGGCGCGGCTGCCATGGGCGGCCCCGTCACGCTGTTCTTCACCTTCTGGGGCCTGAACGCACTCCGGCGCGACAACCCCGGTCCCATGAAAGGAAAGACCCTCATGGACCGCATGTTCGGCTGGATGATGCCGCGTGGCGCAGACCGCCTCCCGCTCTCGCGCATGCACATGGGCGGCCTCGGCACCGCCCTCATGAAATACCGCATGCGCTCAAAGAGTCTCCCGAACGTGCACGGCCTGCTTGAGTCCGCCCGCGCCTCGGGCGTCCGCCTGGTCGCCTGCTCCATGTCCATGGACGCCATGGGCCTCCAGCAAGGCGACCTCATCGACGGCGTCGAAATCGGCGGCGTGGCCGACTTCCTCGGAGCGGCCTCAAAGACCCCGGCAAACTTGTTTGTCTAGGTCACGGTTGCCTGAGGGACCTCAGGGCGCAAAGCCCTTGAACTCCACCACGGCCTCGGGTCCCATCGCGGTCCCGAGGCCGTCCTTTTTCAGAAAGGCCCGGGCGGCGGCGTCATCGCAAAGCATGGCCTCCCAAAATGCTGTAGTTGAAATCAGGATACGGTCGTGAAACGCCACCCGGTCCGGCCGCGACGGCCGCCGATCTCCGAACGCCATGTGGCTGCCACCTTCCAGGATGACCAGCACCTGGCCCGGCGCGCGGATATGATCGAACGGCAGCCGGCGTTCCCGGGCGCTCGTGCCGCCAATTGGGCTCTCGTCGCCTGTGCAGGTCATGTGCAGCAGCGGCGCCCCCACCCCACCGTAAATTTCGTCAAGCCGGTCCCGCTGCTTCGCGACGGTCGGGCTCAGCGCAAGGCCCGCTTTCATACGAGGCTCCCGAAGCTGCAGGAACGCGCCGTCCGGCCCCATCATCTTCGCCCCGGCGCACACGAGCGTCGTATGCGCGCCGAACGAGTGCCCTGCCACACCTACGCGCGCAAAATCCAAAGTTGCCTCCAACGTGTGTCCCGCCGTGCGGTTCCACTGCTCAAGCCTGTCGAGCACGAACGCCACATCCCGCGGCCGGTCCGCCGCATTTTGGGGCAACGCCGCCGCCGCCCGCAGGCTGGCCAGTACGCTGGCATCCCCGCCCTGCCAGACCCCCACATCGCTCCCCGCGTGTTGGGGATGCACGCAGACGAACCCGTGACTCGCCCAGTGCCGCCCCAGGTACGCATACCCTTCGCGCGATCCCCCCAGCCCATGTGAAAACACCACCACAGGCCGCGCGCCCGGCGCCCCTGCCGGCCGGTACACCCGCACGAGAATTTCCCGCTCCCGCGACGCGTCCCGAAACACCTCGTCGAACACGGCCACCTCATACGGCCCCGCGTTTTTCCAACGCGCAACGTCAACGCCCGGCGTTGCGCCACCGGTCTCCGCGCTGCCCATAAGCGGCAACGCAAGCGCCCCCGCGAGCAGCCAACCCAGCCCTCTTGCCTTGTATTTCGACATCACGCAAAGCCCCTGCCTATACGAAACCCCAGCGCCCTGCACAAGTCGCACCTCCAGGCCCTGCGCGATAAGCGTTGCGAAATCCCGGCCTGTGGATTTTAAGAAGACCTTTTTGCGCAGGAATCGCCCATGAGCAACGTCCGTGTCCGTTTCGCACCCAGCCCCACAGGCTTTTTCCACATCGGCAGCGCCCGCACCGCGCTCTTCAACTGGCTCTATGCCC
The DNA here is from genome assembly GCA_964593675.1 of uncultured Opitutales bacterium. Classification (GTDB taxonomy): domain Bacteria; phylum Verrucomicrobiota; class Verrucomicrobiia; order Opitutales; family CAZQIE01; genus CAZQIE01. The sequence continues at coordinate 8,879 of CAZQIE010000032.1, read as the reverse complement.
GCCACACCGGCGGCACCTTCGTCCTACGCATTGAGGACACCGACAAGGCCCGCAATACCGACGAAGCCCTGCGCGTCCTCCTCGACGGCATGCGCTGGCTCGGCATGAACTGGGACGAAGGCCCGGAAGTCGGCGGCCCCTACGGCCCCTATTTCCAGAGCCAGCGTGGCGACATCTACAAGGAGTACCTCGCGCGCCTCATGAACGCGGGCCGCGCCTACGAGCAGGACGGCGCCATCTATTTCCGCCTCGTCGGCGAGCGCTACGAAGCCTACGACCCGCACCGCAAGAAGACCGTCACCAAGGTCAAGAACGACCCCATGGTCATCGAAGACGGCGTCCGTGGCCGCGTGGAGCGCCTTGAGGACGAGGATTTCGTGATCTTCCGCGCCAACGGCGAACCCGTCTTCCACTTCGTGAACGTCGTGGACGACATTTGCATGAAGATCACGCACGTGATCCGCGGTGAGGACCACCTCTCCAACACCTCGAAGCACGTCGAGCTCTTCAAGGCCTTCGGCGCGCCCCTCCCGCAGTACGCCCACATCCCGCTCATCCTCAAGTCCAACGGGCCCGGCAAGATGTCCAAGCGCGACCAGGGCGCCCTCATCGAGGAATACGAGCGCCGCCACTTCCTCCCCGAAGCCGTCCGCAATTACCTCTGCCTCCTCGGCTGGTCCCCGAAGGACGACCGCGAGATCCTGCCGATCGACGAGATCATCGCGCTCTACGACCTGCCGGGCATCAACAAGAACAACGCCCGCTTTGACGAAAAGAAGCTCGCGCACATGAACACCGAGTACGTGCGCAAGCTCCCGGCGGAGTCCCTCGTCTGGATCGCCCGCCCCGTGCTTGAGGCCGCTGGTGTCCTCTCTGAAGACGTTCCCGAGGACTACGTGCAAAACGTGCTGCGCATCAGCCAGGAAAAGATCCGGTCCATTGAAGAACTCCCGAACTTCGTCCGCTACTTCTTCACCGACGACTACCCGACCGATCCCGAGTCAGCCAAGAAGGTGCTCGGCAAAGGCGACCCCTTTGCCCGGCTTCGCGAAGTCCAGGCAGCGCTCGCCGGCGCGACCGATTTCTCGGAGGCGGCGCTTGAGCAGCTCGTCCACGCTTGCGCGGAAACGCACGGCGTGAAGACCGCTGATTACATCCACCCGACCCGCCTGGCCGTCTCCGGCACCAGTGTCGGCCCCGGCTTCTACGGCGTCCTCAAGGTCCTCGGCAAAGAGCGTGTCCTTGCCCGCATCGACCGCTTCCTCAAGCAGCAGCCCGCCTGAGCCTCCGCCCTTGCAGGGCACAAAAAAAGAACGCGCCCGGGGCCTCCCCGGCGCGTTCTTTTTTTTTTGCTTTCGCGGAGCCCTCCGGGCCCGCGCCACAGGCGCTTACTGCCGCACCGGCGTCAGGAAGATCAGCTCCAGATGGGACTTGGACAGGGGCCCAAGTTCCGGCGTCTCGCCGGCGGGGATGAGCGTGCCGCGTGCCGCGCACTTGCCCAGCAGCGCCGGATCATAGCTCAGCAGGAACACGCGGCCCTCCGGTGCACCTACCTCCGTCCCGGCCGGGAAAGGTTTCCAGCGTTTCGGCAAGCCCCACCACGTGAACTCCACATCGAACCCGCCGACCTCGGCATCCACCGGCAGCGCCTGCTCAAGCAAGCCGGCGTGCTGCATGACGAACGTCGGCACCTTGCGCGACACGATGCGTACCGTAAACGCCGTGGGCTGGTTGCGCAGGTAGTCCCGCACGCTCACCAACTCGCCCGCACGCGCCGTCTCGTAAAAGTCCAGCGGATCGAACCCGACGAGATTCAGCCCGTTGTAGTTACCATGGTAGTTCTTCCCTTGCAGCCCTTTCGCGTCGTACCAGGCCTGGAAATTCGTGGAAAGCCGCAGCCCCATCTCGAAATGCAGGTGCGCGTCCTTCTTCGCAATCTCCACGGACGACGCCGTACGCCCGATGACGCCGATGTTCTGCCCCGCATGCACCTGCGCACCAAGCCGCAGGTCACGGTCGATGGTGTCGAGATGCCCATACAACGTGTAGATGGGCACATCCAGCCGATGCTCCAGAATCACATAACGGCCGTAGTCGCTGTGGCTCCCATCCTCGTTGATGTAAACCACCTTGCCGTTGAACGCGGCCCGGACAAGGTCCTGGGCCACGCCGCGCCGGTCGCGCCGCACCGCCTTCAGGTCCATGCCCTCGTGGAAACGCCGCCCGGCGTCGCGCGTCATCCCGAACAAGCCCGACTCCACACGGTCGCTCCCGGTCGCCGGCTCAATGATCTGGTCCAGCGGACGGAAATCCTCAAACGCGCGGTTAGACGTCGGCCACAGCGGGACCGGTGGCTGCGCCGCTCCCAGCGAGACCGCTGCCGCAAGAAAAACTCCGAATGCCCTGAAAAAAGTTCCGGTTCTCATTTGCCCTTCATCTCCGCGAGCGCCGGATCGAGCTCTTCAAGTCCTCCATGAATTCCGGCAGGTCCTTTTCACTGAGTTCGACGAACATGAACAGCTCGCCGTCTGTGATCGGCTCCTCAATCAGCCGCACCCCCAAAGGCATCTCGTTTACCGTAAGCACCATTCGCCGCCCGATGTTCCCGGCAGTCACCTGCCACAGGGTCTTGGCCTCGCGGTCCTTGAAGTGGAAGAGCACGCCCTTACCGGCAGGCACCTCGGCAATGTCCGCCCCAGCCGGATCGCCCTCAATCAGCACCGGGTTCGGGTGCACGTAATACGTCGCCTGCGTCACCGGCAACGTTACCTGGCGCCGCCAGTTTTCCGGGTAGTTCGGCCGCGTCTCCATGTAGAACCGGACGACATATTTCGGCGGGAACGGTGTGCATCCCGGAGACGCCAACACCCCCAGCAGCCCAGCAAGGACCACCAGTGGCGCCAACGCGCTAAAGATGCGAAGTGACGGGGTTTTCGCCATGCGCGCATTCTGGACCCCGCCCCAACGCCGGAGCAAGAAAATCCGCGCCACCCGCTCCCGCCCCTACCTGCGGCCCCCCGCCGCGGGTGCTTTGGAGCTTGCCCGTCGTGCGTCCTCTGCAATCCTCATCACATGTCGAAAAACCCCGCGATGGCGCCGGACGATGTCCTGCGGTTCATCCTCGAGCAGCCTGTCCACCGCACCACCCTTTCCAACGGGCTCACTTTCCTCTGCTGCGAAGACTGTTCCGCCGACCTCGTCACCGTCCAGGTCTGGGTTAAGACAGGCAGCATCCACGAAGGCTCACACCTCGGTTCCGGCCTCTCCCATTACCTGGAGCACATGCTCTTCAAAGGCACCGCGCGCCGCGGCTGCCTGCGCATCAGCGCCGACGTCCAGTCCGCCGGGGGCAACATCAACGCCTATACGACCTTCGACCGCACCGTCTATTACATCGACGCGCCCTCCCAGGCCCTCGACCTTTCACTCGACGTCCTCGCAGACATGACCCTCGCGGCACTCCTCCCGGAGAACGAGGCTGCCATGGAAAAAGACGTCATCCTGCGCGAAATCGACATGGACCGGGACGAGCCCGGGCGCCAGGTCACGCAAGGCCTTCTCGAATCCGCCTTTCGCGTCCACCCCTACCGGTATCCGATTATTGGATACAGGCCCCTCTTTGAAGGCGTGAGCCGCGACGACCTCGCCGCCTACTACCACGACCGCTACGCGCCGAACAACTTTGTCGTCGTCGTCGCCGGAGCCGTCGATTACCACGCCTGCCTCAAGCTCGTCGAGAAACACTTCGGCAAGGCTCCCCGCCGCAGGCTCTCCACCCCCCTCATTCAGCCTGAGCCTCCCCAGCTCGCCGGCCGCCAGACCCGCCTCTCGGGCGACGTCGAAGTCGTGCGTGGCGCCCTCGCCTTCCAGGTTCCCGGCCTCGCCGCGCCCGACGCCCCCGCGCTGGACGTCCTTGCCATGGCACTCGGCCACGGCACGAGCTCCGTGCTCTGGCAGACCCTCCGCGAGCAGGAGCGCGTCGTCCACCACGTCGACGCCAGCAACTGGAACCCCGGCGAACGCGGCCTCTTCTGGATCTCCTACACCTGCGACCCCGGCAAACGCGCCGCCGCGGAAGCCGGCATCCTGCGCGAACTCGATCGCGTCGCCCGCGAAGGCCTCCCCGCCCCTGTTGTCGAAAAAGCGCGCCGCCAGGCCATCGCCATGGAAGTCAACGCGCGCAAGACCATGGCCGGCCAGGCCTCGCGCCTCGCGTCCGCTGAAGTCGTCCTGGGCGACCTCGGCTACCCGGCCGTCTACTTCAGCCGCCTCGCCGAAGTCCGCGCGGAATCCCTCGGCGACCTCTCAGGCCGCTTCCTCAGGCCCGACTCCGTTACCGCAGCCTCCATGGAGCCCGCAAAAGCCGCACGCCCCCGCCGCGCCCGCAAGGCCACACGCGGACTCCCCGGCTTCGACACCGTCATCTTCCCCAACGGGCTCCGCGTACTCCTCCAGCCCTACGACTTCCCGAAAGTCTGCCTCCGCTCCGCCACCCTCGGCGGGCCCGTGTTTGAGGCCCCCGGGGAGCACGGCGCCACAGCCCTCCTCGCCACGCTCCTTGGCAAAGACACCCGCACGCGCGCGGCCAAGGACGTCGCGGAAACCATTGAAAGCGTCGGTGGCACCCTGACCGAGTTTTCCGGAAACAACAGCTTCGGCGTCGGCGTTGAAGTCCTCCCCTCCGACACCGTCCTCGGTGCCGAACTCTTTACACAGGCGCTCCTCGAACCCGCCTTCGTGCAGCGCACCTTCGATACCGAGCGCGACCACCAGATCGCCGCCATCCGCGAAGAGCGCGACGAGGTTGTGGACTTTGGCCGACGCGCCCTGCGCCACCGCTTCTTCGGCGACCACCCATACCGCCACGAGCCCATCGGCGAGATTGACGACCTCCGCAACCTCAAGCCCGACGCCCTCAAGGCCCTCCGCGCCCGCCTGCTCTGCGGCAAATCCACAGCCATCGCCGTCTGCGGCGCCTTTGACCGTGCCGAGGTCCTCCGGCTCCTGGAGCCCCTCGGTTCCCTTCCCGCAAACGGAGCCGCGCATCCCAGGATTCCCTTCAGTGGCCCCGTCCCCGGCGACGAGGAAGAGTTCCTGGAACGCGAGCAAGCCGTCGTTTTTGAAGCCTACCCGGACGTGCCTGTGACCGATCCGGAATACCGCGTCGGCGAAGTTCTCGATGAACTTTTCAGCGGCATGTCGAGCCACCTCTTCGTCCGCGTCCGCGAGGAAAAGGGCCTTGCCTACTTCGTGGGGTCCCAGCGCATTTCCGGGCTGCGCTCGGGTATGTTCTATTTCTGCGCGGGAACCTCCCCCCGGACAGTCCCGCAGGTGCAGGAGGAGATCGCCGCGGAAGTCGCCCGCGTCGTCCGCGGAGACATCCAGCCCGACGAAGTCGAGCGCTGCCGCGTGCGACTCAAGGCGCAGAAACGCATGGGCCTCCAGGCTCCCGGCTCCCGCGCGCTCCAGGCCGCCCTCAACGCCATCTACGGCCTCCCCGTCAACGCGTGGCTCGATTACGATGCCGAGATCGACGCCGTTGACGCCGCCGCGCTCCAGCGCTTCGCCCGCCGCCACTTCAAGGCCCAGAAGCGCGTCCGCCTGGTCGTCCGCCCGCCTACTAAGTAACGCTGGCGGCCCGCGCCGCGCCCATCACGAAGCGGGACCCAACCCAAGCTTGTATCCCAGGCCCATATTTGGTGCCATGGGCGCGCATGTTCTTCCGGGCCGCCTCCCCCTCAGCGGCACCCGCCGTGCGAATCCACGCACGGCCCGGCTTTGCCTTGACCGTCGCGCTCCTCGTGATGGCTCTCCTCGTGGCCGTCCTCACCGCCCTTGGCGTGGCCTCCCGCCTCCAGACCGCCCGCAGCCAGCACGCCCTGGACGGCAACGCGGCACGCGAACACGCCCTCACCGCCCTGCAAACCGCTCTGGGAGCGCTCCAGAAAGCCGCCGGCCCCGACGACCGCACCACCTTTCGCGCCGACCTCCTCCCAGGCGCCGCCCCCGGCTCGCGTCACTGGACGGGTGTCTCCCGCGCCACCGCGCCCGGCGCCCTCCGGCCAAACCCCGTCTGGCTTGTGTCAGGCTCACCGACATCCCCTGCCCTTCCCCCCGGCGAATCCGAGATCCTCGTCAACTCCGGCACACTCGGTTCCTTCAAGCCCGCCAGCGTAGTCGTTGCTCCAAAAATCCGGCTCGGCCCCGCGCGTGCGACTGGCCAAGCCGTGCATATCGCCTACTGGGTCGCGGACGAAGGCGTGAAAGCCAGTCTCGGCCTCACGGACCGCTGGCTGGACCAAAAACCGTCCTGGCTGAACCAGCAGCTCGACCCCGCTTCACGCGCACGCCTCCGCCAGCTCGCGCCCAGCCGCCACGGCCTCGAACTCCTCCTGCCCAAGGCAGACAAACAGCCCGACCTCGACGACCAAGCCCTCCGCCTCGGGCTTCGCCGCGTCCCGCATAGCAGCTCCGCGTCTCTCGCCGCAAACAGCTCTGGCGCACGCCCCTTCACACCGGCACTCATACGCCCCCTGTTCCACGACGTCACCCCCCTCGCTTCGGGCCTTCTCACCCGCCCCGACGGCGGCTGGAAAACCGACGCCTCTGTCCAGCCCAACGCGCTCCCCAGCCGGCTCGGCGCCTACATCAGTGCCTTCACCACCGTCCGTGCGGCCCCGCAGCAAGCGCAGGCGGACGGTGCCCCAGCGCCCGCGCGCCTCACCACCAACCGCAGCTACCCCGCACCCGGACAGGCGCTACCGGGCGTCGCTCCCGTGCTCACCCGCGTCCACCTCAACGTCGCGCTCACGCCCCTCCAAACAACGCCCGCCGCCCCAACGAACCAGATCCGCGTCCGCCTTGCCCTCTGCATCGACGCCTGGAACCCCTACACCACGCCGCTCGAAGCCGTCCCGCTCGACCTCGAACTTTCCGGCCTGCCGACCGTCCGCTTAAGCACCCCGTCAGGCCAATCCGCCACCGTCAACCTCGGTTCGGTCCTGCGTACCGTGCGCCTCCAACCGCGAACCGGCTCCAGCTCCTGGCCCGCTGGCCGCGTGCTTTCCTGGACTTCCACGACCGAAACGGCGCTCTCCGCCGCCTGCACCGAACAAGCTCCCGCGGCGTTCTCAAAACTCGCCTACGAGAAGACCGCCCGCATACCGGTGCTCGTTGCACCGGCCCCCACGATTTCCCTCCAGATTCCCGCGAGCACGCTCCGCCTCTCCCTCAAGCTTCCCTCAAGCCCCTCCCAACCTCTCGTCACCATTCAGGCCGCCTTTGACGCCGCCACGGTTGCACGTCCGTGGGCGGACACCTCCTGGCAATTCGGCTACGGTGTCCGCTTCAAGGAGCCAGCGGACCTCCAGCACGTACGCCCCACTGCGCCGCTCGGCGCCTGGCTCACGCGACCCGATTTCCGCGGCGCCCAGCATACCGCCGACGACGCCCCCGGCTCCCCCGGTGCATTTCTCCTGTTTCGCGGCACCAGCCCCCCCGCCTACGCCGTTTCCGAGCCGCCCTGGGACGGCCCCCGCCTGTTCTGCCGCAACATCGCCGCAGCCCATGACCTCGCCGACGACCTCCCTGTATTCGAATTACTGATACAGCGTCCCCTGTCTTTCGCACAGTTCCAGCACGCCCACCTCGCCGGTAGCCGCCCCTACGCGTTTGGCAACAGCTGGGGCCATCAGCTCGGTCTCAACGCGGCCTTCGACACCACCTTCTTTTCCGGACTCGTTCCCGGCTCTCCGGAGCCCGCCCTCAACCTCGGTGAAGCACTCCCCAACACCCGCCTGCGCATCCTCCCGCAACGGTCCGGCCAACCCCACTCCGTTGACACTCTTCTCGCCCTCTCCGGAACAACCGCTTCCGTCCTGCTCAACGACGGAGCGTTCAACATCAACTCCACCTCCGTGGCCGCCTGGATGGCCGTCCTCGCCTCCATGCCCCTTGGCGACGACCTTGATGCCCACGGCCAGAAGACCACCACGCCCCGCCAGGCGGTCCTCACCCGCTTCGCCCAGTCTTTCCGCGACACCCTCGACCTCGGCGATCCCAACCGCGACCCCCGCGGCGATTCCTCGACCCGCTATTTCCGGCGCGGCCTCACTCGCCTCACCACTGACCCCGCCCGCCGCCTCGCCGAGGCCATCGTGAAGCGTCTTCGGGAACGCGCTGCGGCCTACGGCCCCTACACCAGCCTCGCGGACTTTCTCGCGCCCTCCCCGGTTTTCCAGTCCGCCACGTCCCCTGATGGCCGCAGCCTCCTTGAGGCCGCCATTGCCGATGTGCCCGACCTGTGGTCCGACGGCACCTCCACACCCTGGCCCCTTACACCCGCCGCCCTCTCGCAAGCCGACGTCATGGTCCCCCTGGGCTCGATGGCGAGCGTCCGCTCCGACACCTTCCTGATCCGCGCTTACGCGGAGGTCCGCGACCCGCTGGGCCGCCTGCGCTCGCGCGCCTGGTGCGAAGCCCGCGTCCAGCGCGCTCACGAATGGATAGACGCTACCGACTCGGTCATCACCCACCCCGGCAGCCTCAATCTTCTCAATAAGACGCTGGGGCGCCGCTTCAAGGTCCTCGCCTTCCGCTGGCTCCGCCCCGACGAGATTTAGCGCACCTCTCCGTTAAGATGTCGCGTGCGCCGACACTGCGGCGACCACGCACGGCGTGGGCCGTTTCCTTGGGCTGCATAGCTTAGAGCACTTCTACTTTAAGATGTCGCACTTCCTTAAATAACTTTTCCGCCCGCGCCGACGTGAGGATGGGGCGTCCACGCTCGCCGCAGCGTCGGCGCATGCGACAACTTGAAATGGAACTGCTCTAGGGCCAATCGACATATGGGTTACAGCCACAGGAGGGCGGAGGCGAGG
>CAZQIE010000031.1:0-31295 GCA_964593675.1 uncultured Opitutales bacterium | reverse complement strand
CTTCAAACAGCTCGGTCACAATCTGTACAGTCTAAAATGTCGATTGGCCCTAGGGGGTTATACCCGGTTTCGACCGAAAGAACCCACCCGGGTTCCTTCCCTAGTTAAAGAAGCCCGCTCCCCCATGCCGTATGGGCGGTTCAATGGGGGAAAGACGCGTCCTGCCTTGACCCGTTGGGGAGAAGGCACACCCTAGAAAGGACAAGTTTCCCCGGGAAGGTCCGCCGCTGGGCGCGCCCGTGGAGACGGTTACCACAGGCTCCAAGCATGCTCCTGGTCATCGACAACTACGACTCGTTCACCTACAACCTTGTCCAATATTTCGGGCAGTTGGGAGTGGTGCAGCGTGTGTTCCGCAATAACGAGATCACCGTGGAACAGGCGTTGGCCTTGAACCCGGAGCGCGTGCTGATCTCGCCCGGCCCGTGTTCGCCCGCGGAAGCCGGGGTGAGCCTCGACATGATCGGTGCGTTTGCGGGGAAGAAACCGCTGCTGGGCGTGTGCCTGGGCCACCAGAGCATCGGGCACTATTTTGGCGGAAAGGTGGTGCGGGCGGGGCGCCTGATGCACGGGAAAACGTCGCCCATCCTCCACAACGGCAAGGACCTTTTCGCGGGAATCGAGAACCCGTTCTCGGCAACACGTTACCACTCCCTGCTCGTGGAGCGGGAGAGCCTGCCGTCCTGCCTCGACATCACGGCCGAAACGGCGGAAGGCGAGATCATGGGCCTGAAGCATCGGGCGCTGCCGGTCTGGGGCGTGCAGTTCCATCCGGAATCGTACGCAACGGTTGGTGGCATGCGCATCCTGGAGAACTTCCTGAAGCTGTAAAGTTCGGCCGCCCTATGGACCCGAGCGAGCACGGCCCACAACTGCATACGCTGAACTCCTTGCTCACGCTGGCAACGGGAACGGACCCGGAGCTGGCCAGGCAGATCCGCGCGGCGATCGAGTTCAGCATGCAGGACGCGACGCCGGGGGGACCTGACCAGAACTCGCTGGCACTTGCGGCGGAGACCTTGCTGAAGCTGCACATGAAGGACCGGCCCGAGACGGCCTTTGAGCTGCTCGACCTGCGCGACGACGCCTACGACCCCCTCTTTATCCGCAAACGCCTGATCCTTGCCTTGAGAAAGCTGGCGGGCCACCCTCGGGCCATCCTCCTGACTACGGGACTGCGCCGCATGGTCTGCCCGCCCGGTCGGCGGTGGACCCGCCGGTCCCGGGAGCGATATCAGAGCATCAAGGGCTACATTGAGGAAGTGGCCGCGGCGAACTCATCGCCCAGGACGGTCCTCCACCTGCTCTTCCTCTAGCGCGACGGCAAAGCCCGACCCGATTCCTCTTTCTCACTGACCATGTCCAAGACTATCTTCCAGAAGATCATTGAGGGAGAGATTCCCGGAAAGTTCGCGTACCAGGACGAGCTCTGCGTTGCGCTGCATGACATCAACCCGCAGGCGCCGGTGCACGTGCTGGTGGTGCCACGCAAGCCGATCCCGCGCCTGGACGAGGCCCACAGCGCCGACCAGGGCCTGCTCGGACACCTTCTGCTGGTGGCGTCGAAGGTGGCCAAAGACCTGAACCTGCGTTCAGGCTACCGGGTGGTGGTAAACAACGGACGCGATGGCGGGGAGAGCGTGCCGCACCTGCATGTGCATGTGCTGGGCGGGCGGGCGCTGGGCTGGCCCCCGGGCTGAGCCTCGCGCCGCATGAGTTCACAGGCGGGCTTCGAAGGTGCCATCGGCGCGTTTCACGACGAGACGCCGAAGCTCCATCATCAGCAGCGCCGAGGCGACCGCTTGAGGCGGCAACCCGGAAGCTTTGGATAAGGCGTCAGCGCCCAACGTGCCGCCTTCGCAAAGACACGCCCAAAGCTTCTGCTCCTCCGCGCCGAGCCCAGCAGGCATGGGCGATGCCGCAGCCTCAACGTCGGCTCCCGAAGCGTCCGCGACGGCCGCGGCCCGCCGGGCGGCTGCGGTTTCGAGTGAGAGCTCCATTTGCGCGCCGCCAAACTGGAGCTCTTCCAGCACGTCCTCAACACCCGTGAGAAGAACGGCACCGTCGCGGATGAGCGCATGACAGCCGCGGGAGGAAACCTGATCGATGCGTCCGGGAACGGCAAAGACCGTGCGCCCCTGGTCTGCCGCGAATTTGGCTGTGATCATGCTGCCACCGTTTACGTCTGACTCGACAACGATAACGGCCTCGCAAAGGCCGGCGACGATGCGGTTGCGCATCGGGAAGGTCTGCTTGTCCGCGCGTCTGCCCAAGGGGAACTCGCTGAGGATCGCGCCCGAAGCGGCAATGCGCCGGTAAAGGTCAAGGTTTTCGGGCGGGTAAATTACATCCGCGCCGCAGCCCAGCACGGCCACCGTCTGCCCCCCGGCGTCAAGAGCTCCCTGGTGGGCGACGGAGTCGATACCGCGCGCCAGACCGCTGATTATGCAGAAGCCCATGCGGGCGAGATCGCCGGCGAGCTTCTTCGCCACCGCCTGCCCATAGAGGGTTGCGCGCCGGCTGCCAATAATCGCGATGTTCCGCCGCGCCGGCATAACCGGGCCAAGCGCGTATAGCCCGATGGGCGGATCATGGATTTCGCGCAGCAGCGGCGGGTAATCGGGATGACCCTGCGGGACAAACCGCCCGCCCATCTCCGCGAGCCGCTTTTCCTCCTTTGCGGGGTCAAAACGCTCCCGCCACGACAGGATGACATCCGAGAGCACATCGCCGATGCCATGCACGCGCTTGAGCTGCCGGGCGTCTGCCCGCAGCACCGCCACGGGGTCGCCTGCAAACGCGGAAAGGAGCCTCTGGAGGGAGATCGGCCCGATGTTGGGCAGGGCGTTGAGCACCATCAGGGCGCGCTCTGGGGTGAGGTCATCGCGCATGACGGGCAAAAGCCTAACCGTATTATTGGATATTAAAAGAAAAAAACGGGCCCCTTCGAGGCCGGTGCGCGTGGTTGACGCGACTGCCCGGCCACCCGGGCGAAAGAAGGGTTCAGGTCGAATTGAATGCGCCCTAAACCAGTTTTGCTTCAAGTTGCCGCTTGCGCCGACGCAGCGGCGAGCGTGGGCGCCCCATCCTCGCGTCGGCGGGAATGAAGGAGTGATATCCGACAGGTGCGGCGACTTGAACTGGATGTGCCCTAGAAGTCAGCGCGAAGAACCGCAGGGAGGCACGGGAGCAGATCCGTGGCAACGGCGGAAGCGTGCCCCTGCCTGCGGGCCAGAACGTCCGCGGCCAGGCCGTGCCAGACAACCGCGCGGCAGAGAGCCTGGGCGGGTTCCGTGGGAACCTGCGCAAGAAGGCCGCCGGCCAGGCCCGAAAGAATATCGCCACTGCCGCCACGTGCGAGAACGGGGCCGCCGAAGGGACTCAGCCAACACTGCCCGCCGTGGGAAACCCGGGTTACGGGTCCCTTGAGTGCGACGACACAGCGGTGCTCCCTTGCGAAGGCGTTAAGGCCCTCGGGCGCCGTATCCGTTCCGCCAATACGGGAAAACTCACCCGCATGGGGCGTCGCAAGCACCGGCCCGGCAGAGGAGGAGCGCCCGCGCAGGGCGTCGAATACGGACTTCTGCAAGGCATCGGCGTCGAGGACGAGGGGAAGCGTACATTCCCGGACGAGCTCGCGGGCAAGCGTGAGGGTTTCCGGTTCACGGCCCAAACCGGGTCCCACAAGGACGGCCGTAGCGCTTCCAATCAGCCGCAGGAACTCTCCAAGGCCCTCGAGGGCAAGACCGCCTTCGGGCGTCTCAGGCCAAGGCACCCACATGGCCTCGGGAGCGGCCGCTGCGAAAGAAGCCGTGACAGACTCCGGCGCAAAAGCGGTTACCAGACCGACGCCTGAGCGGAGCGCGGCCTTGACGGCCATGAGGAGCGCGCCCGGCATCCGGCGTGAGCCGCCGAGGATGAAGAGGTGTCCGAACGTGCGCTTGTCACAATGGCTCGGGCGCAAGGCGCGCAGCGGATCAAGCACGCCGGGAAGCAGCAGTTTCGGGGCTTCGGGCTGAAGCTCCGGGGCGTCCGGCACGTCGAAAAAGCCGATATCCACGTACCGCACGCGACCGACGTACTCAGCGTTTTCCGGGGCGAAGAGCGGGCCCTTTGCGATCCCTGTCGCATAGGAAAAATCCGCTCGGAAGGCCAGCGGCACGGCAACCTCCCCCACCCCGCTCGGCAGATCCACGGCGGCACGCAAGCCCAGGTTCGGCGCGGCATTTACAGCCTCCACGAGATGGGCGGCGTGCTCGCGCAGAGGAGGCCTGAACTGCATGCCGTAAAGGCCGTCGAGGCAAAGATCCCAGGCACCTTCCGGGGCGAGGGCGTGGAGCCACTCGGAGAGGGCGTCTGCGGAGCGGGCCGGCACTTCATGTACCGTCACAGCCTGGTATGCCTTCAGAAGGCCCAGTGCACGCAGGGCCAGCGGCTTCATCGCCGGTTCCGGCAGCAGGCGCAGAACGTCCACCCGGGCCTTGGGCATGCGGCAGACGATCTCATACGCAGCAAGGAGGGCGTCGCCGCCGTTGTGACCAGGACCAGCGAGAACGAGCACCCGGAGCGCATCACGCAAGTCACCGAGCTCGCGCAGATCCCGAAGCGCGGCGCGCGCCACCCCACGTCCCGCACGCTCCATGGCCTGCCACGCATGCCCGTCGTCCGGCAAAAGCCTCTGTTCGAGCTGAAGGGCGGCGGAACAGGACAGGACGGGGTGGCTGGTCATGGCTGGTGTTATTTCGCGAGTAGGGCGACGGCGTGTCCGATTGTGGCGGTATGGGAAAGTGAGACGAGAATGTCAGAACCACCGACCTGCGCGAGCAAGGCTTTGCCCACGTCGTCCAGCCTGACCAGCGGCTCATTTCTCGAGCCATGGTAGATGGAGACGGACTTCCAGTGGAGGCTCTCGCCGATGCCGGTGGTGAAGGCCTTCGACACCGCTTCCTTGGCTGCAAAGCGTGCGGCCAGGTGCGGATACGGGTTCTTCATTTGAAAACAATACGCTTTTTCTTCTTCCGTATAAATGCGGCCCAGAAAACGTTCGCCGTGTTTTTCGTGGGCTTGTCGTATGCGTTCGACGTCCACGATATCGGTGCCCACGCCTAGGACGATGCGGCCGATGAAGGCGTCGAGGTTCACAGCGAACCTCCCTTCATGCGGACCTTCATTTCCCGGACGGCTTCCTCGATGCCGGTGAAGAGAGCGCGGCTCAGGATGCTGTGGCCAATGTTGAGCTCATGGAGCCACGGGAGCCCGCGGATTTCCGCGATGTTCACGTAGTTGATGCCGTGGCCGGCATTCACGGTGAGCCCAAGCTTGTGCGCCAGTTCGCAGCCTTGCCGCAGTTTCTCGAGCTCTGCCGCGCGACCGGCCCCGTAGTAGGCGTTGGCATACGCGCCTGTGTGCAGTTCGATAAGGGGGCTGCCCACCGCGGCGGCGGCCTCGATCTGGCGCGGTTCGGCGTCGATGAAAAGACTCGTTTTTATGCCGGCGGCCGTCAGCGTCTGGACAACCTCGCGCACACGGGCCAGATGGCCGGCGGCGTCGAGCCCGCCCTCGGTCGTCACTTCCTGACGGCTTTCGGGCACGAGGCACGCGTATTCCGGCCTGAGGTCGAGGGCGAAACGGACCATCGCGTCCGTGCAGGCCATTTCCAGATTCAGGTGCGTATGGACGCAGGCGCGCAGGCGGCGCACGTCTTCCTCCTGGATATGGCGACGGTCCTCGCGCAGGTGTACGGTAATGCCGTCCGCTCCGGCGCGTTCCGCGAGTTGGGCGAGCGCCACGGGATCAGGCTCGACCATTTGGCCGCAGGTGCGCGGGGCTTCGCGGTAGCGGGCCTGCCGGAGCGTTGCCGCGTGGTCGATGTTTACGCCAAGCAGAAGGGAATGCGTTCGCATGATACGAGAAAGCTGCGAGCTATGATCGGAACAAAGGAGCCGGACTTCAACACCCGGAAATAGGCGTGACGGAAGCGCCGTTACCGGGAGAATCCGCGTGCGCCGGGGAGGGAGCCGCGGGAGCCGCGGGGGTGTTTAACGTTTCCACAAGCGTCTCCGCCCAGAGTTCGGCCTGGTCGTCGGCATCCTCGTCCGTCGCTTCAAGGAGCTTCCTCAAGAAGAGGACACGGTGTGCGGAACACGGACCATGCTCCAGCAAGGCCTGACGGTGCGCGGGCGTGCCATAGCCTTTGTTCACGGCGAAAGCGTAGGCGGGGAACGTCGGGTCCAGTTCGGCCATCAGGCGGTCGCGGTTCACCTTTGCGACGATTGATGCCATCGCGATGGCGAGGCTGCGGCCATCGCCGCCGACAAGGGCTTCGTGCCGGTAGGGAAAGGGCCTGAGGGGCTTGCCGTCAACGAGGAGGCGCGCGGAAGGTGGCTGAAGGGACTCGGGAAGCTCAAAGAGCGGCAGGGCCTCCCCATTGGGGCGCAACGGGCACGCGTGGTCACGGATGAGTTGCTCCAGGCTCCTCTGCATGGCCAGGCGGGTGGCGCCCAGAATGTTCAGGACTGCGATCTCCTCAACGCTCGCGGCTGCCCAGGCGAAGCAGAGGCGGCCGGCCTGGCGCCAGCCCTCCATTTGCGCAAGCAGCTCCACGCGCAGGTCATGCGGCACCTGCTTGGAATCATTGATCGCCCGGCAGGCGCGCTTGAGCTTGGAATCCGCGTAAAAGGGCTCCTGAAGCCAGACGGCGGCGGCGACCACGGGCCCCGCCAGGGACCCGCGGCCAGCCTCGTCCACGCCCACGATGCCGGCGTGCCCGGTGAGCTTCTTGAAATCGAACTGGTGAAGCCTAGGCATGCAGCTCCGTTATTCGTCGATCTTGTCGGCAGACGGGCGCCCGTGGCGCACGAAAGGCTTTTTCTCGGGCACCGGCAGGCCGAGGACTTCGTAGGCGGTGCGGAAGTGCAGCTTCGCGTAGTCCCCCAGCGCGTCGGGGCCAAACCTCTGCACGAGCTCCTGCCCCTGGCGCTTTACAAGGCTGCTTGCACCTTTCATGAGCTCGAGTCCCGATTTTTCGGAGAGCGCCTCAATCTGGCGGACGTATTCAGCGCGCGCCACGATGGAGGCCGCCGCGACGACGGGGTCGGCTTCCGCCTTGGTCTGCATTTTCAGCTCAAAACCGGGAACGTCCTTGAGCTGGCGCTGAACGAGCGGTTGCTCGCTGAACTGGTCGAGCATACCCCAGGAAACGGGCTGCCGGGCCAAAGCCTCGCGCACGGAGGTCGCGTGCATCCAGGCGAGCAGACGGTTCAGGTTGTCTCCAAATTTATGATACAGCTCGTTGTATTTCCGCATGCCCGCGAAAGTGGTCTTCACGACCGCCCCTTGAGTCCCGCGGATCATCTTATCGAGCTTCAGGATCTCGGCATCGCTGCCGATGCGCTTGCTGTCCTTGACGCCTTTCTCGACCCATGTGCGGATCGTGGTGCTGTCGGCGGCGATCACGCAGGCGGAGACGACGGGGCCGAAGAAGTCGCCCTTGCCGCTTTCGTCCACACCCGCGTGCGGCTCGTACCATTCCGGGTGGTGAACTTCGTCGTAACCCATGCGGGCCTCGTGCGTAATCTCGCCTTCGACCACGTAGGTGACAAAATCTTCCGTCTTCTTTCCCTGGATGACGACTTTGCCGCTTTTGTAGGCGACGACGTTCACTTGATCGCCCTTTGCCGCAAAGACGGCGTGATCGACGTCAAAGAACTCCCAGAGCCGGTGGTCACACCACGCGCGCAGTTTTTCGACCTGTTCGGGCGTAAGCGTGATCGTGTAGAGCGCGCGCTTTTTCTCGCCGCTTTCGTCGCTCTGTGACTTCTTGGCCATGCCGTTTTTTGAGGGAGTCTTTTTCTGGCGGCGCGGGTCCAGATGTCCGAGAAAAGGGTGCCGCCGGATTGGCGCGTGGGCGCCGTTCGGACATTGGACAGCAAGGTAAACGGGATATTCCCCAAAAAAGCAACCATGGGCAAAGCGCGAAAAGGGGCAGCGAAAAATCCGGCTGGCTTGAGCCAGCGGGAAGGGGCTCCCCTGCCCTGCGCCGGGTTGTTCCAGCAGGCCCTGCTGGGGTGGTACCGCGCAAACCAGCGTAAGCTGCCGTGGAGAACCGCACCGTCCCTTTACAAGACCGTGGTTTCGGAGTTCATGCTCCAGCAGACACAGGTGGCGACGGTGCTGCCGTATTTTGAGCGCTGGCTCCGGGCGTTTCCCGGGTTTGTGGAGCTCGCGGCGGCGCCGGAGTCGCTCGTGCTCAAGCACTGGGAGGGTCTCGGCTACTACAGCCGGGCGCGGTCCCTGCACCGTCTCGCAAAGCTCCTGAGCGAACGGGCGGAACCGCCCCGTGACGTCGCGGGTTGGCGAGAGCTTCCGGGCGTCGGCCCTTACACGGCGGCGGCCATTTGCAGTATTGCGCTCGGCATACCAGCAGCCGTGGTGGACGGGAATGTGGTCCGCATCCTGACGCGCCTGACGGGCGACCGACGGACCTTCCGCGATGGCGCAACCGCTGCAAAGGCTCTGGCTTCGCTCGCCGACACGCTGCTCAATGCGGAGGACCCGGGCTCGCACAATCAGGCGATGATGGAGCTTGGGGCGACAGTGTGCCTGCGGCGGGGCCCGATGTGCACGGTGTGCCCGGTGGTGGAGTTTTGTCGAGCCGGGCGCGCGGGCGACGCGGAGGCGTTCCCGAAGCTCGAAGCAAAGCGCGTGGTGGAGGTGCGTTTTACGCGCTTGTGGGTGCGACGGGAGGACGGGGCACTCCTGCTCCACCGCAGGCCCGCGGGCGCACGGCGGCTGGCGGGGCTGTTGGAGCTGCCCGAGTCTTCCGGGCTCGTGGCAAACCCGGAATGCTTGCCAATCCTCGCGGAAAAGACGCGCACGATCGCGAAGCAGCGGATAAAAGAGACCATCCGGAAGGCAGCACCCGCGGATGTGCCGCCGCAGGCCCTTTCAAACCTGGAACTGGAATGGGTATCTCCGGACGCGCTGCCCACGGTCACGCTTTCCGGCCCGCACCGGCGGTGGGTGGAAGAATTGCTGGCGAAGGTACTGCCGTAGGCGTGAAAGCGTCCCCTACCCCGGAAGCGGCGCTTAACCTTCGTCGATCTCGTCTATGACGCCTTCCTCGGTCTTGCGGCGCCGATAAAAGGAGGCGGTGCGGCCGACCTGGCCGAGCCACGTGCTTTGCGTGCCTTCTGCGATCTGACGGCACTGTTCGCGGAGGATCTCGCGGCTTGCCGAAAAGCGCACCTTCATCAGGTCCGTCTTGGCAAACACCTGCTCGGCTTCCTTGAGGACGTCCGGCGTAACGCCAGCCTTGCCCACGAGGAGCTGGGGCTTGAGCACTTGGGCGCGACCGCGCAGGGCGTGCTTTTCGGAGCCAGTCAGGGGCGCGTCTTGTTCGTGTTCGCTCATCGGTATGTTTCTCTTCGTAGGCGGACGGGGAAGGCCGCGTCCCCGATAGCACCGGATTTTCCGTCAAACGCCAGCGCATTCTTTCCGGGGCGTCGGTCGAGCGGCACGCGCGAGAAAACGAAAAGGCGGAACCCCTTTTGGGAATTCCGCCTTTTTGTCAGGCAAACGCTGTTGCCGCCTGGGCTTACTTCTTAGCCTTCTTGACGGGCGCGTAAACGGACTCGGCCTTCGCCTCGATGGCCTTTGCGACGCGCTTGGTTGGCGCAGCGGGTGAGACCGCAGGTGTCTCGGGTTCGCCCGCGGCGCGATCCTTGCCCTTGGCCTTCTTGGCCGACTTGCCGTCGAGCTCGGCGGCCTTCTTTGCCGGGTTCTCCCACTTGAAGACGACAGTCGCAAGCGGCGGAACGAGAATGTTCAGGGAGAAGTCGCGACCGTTCCACGGCTTCGCCTCGGCCTCGACACCGCCCATGTTGCCTTCGCCCGTGCCACCGTAGCAGGTCGCGTCGCTGTTGAAGAGCTCACGCCAGAAGCCGGCTTTGGGCACGCCAACGCGGTAATTCACGCGCTTCACGGGGGTGAAGTTCGAGATGACCGCAAGCATGGTCTCCTGCTTTGCGTCGAGACGCAGGAAGCTGAGGACGCTGTTCTCGGCGTCGTTGCAGTTTATCCACTGGAAGCCTTCCGGCTTGTTGTCCAGCTCCGCAATGCTGTGCTCGGCGTTGTAAATGGCGTTGAGGTCACGCAGCGCGAGCTGGATGCCTTCGTGGTCCATGTACTGGAGCAGGTGCCAGTCGATGCTGCTGTCGTAACGCCATTCCTGGGACTGGCCGAACTCGCTGCCCATGAAGATGGTCTTCTTGCCCGGCCACATCCACATATAGGCATACACAGCGCGGAGGCTGCGGGCCTTGTCGTAGATGTTCCACGAGCCCATCTTCATCAGCATGGAACCTTTACCGTGGACGACTTCGTCGTGCGAGTACACCGAGATGAACTTCTCGGAGTACTGGTAGAGCATCGGGAAGGTGAGCTGGTTGTGGTGCCACTTGCGGTGGATCGGGTCCTTCTTGAAGTACTCGAGCGTGTCGTGCATCCAGCCCATGTTCCACTTGAAGTCGAACCCGAGGCCGAACTCGGCGGTGGACTTGGTGACGCCACCAAAAGACGTGGACTCCTCGGCGATCATCATGGTGCCGGGGTGGTACTTGTGGACG
Organism: uncultured Opitutales bacterium; assembly: GCA_964593675.1. Classification (GTDB taxonomy): domain Bacteria; phylum Verrucomicrobiota; class Verrucomicrobiia; order Opitutales; family CAZQIE01; genus CAZQIE01. Next base: position 20,670 of record CAZQIE010000031.1, on the reverse strand, counting down.
AGGTCGTTGGTGTTGCGCAGGAACTCGATGGCCTCGATGTTCTCGCGCCCGCCGTATTGGTTCGGGATCCACTCGCCCGCCTTGCGGCTGTAGTCCAGATACAGCATGGAGGCCACGGCGTCGACGCGCAGACCGTCGATGTGGTAGCGCTCGAACCACGAGAGGGCGCTGCCGATGAGGAAGCCGCGGACTTCGTGCCGCCCGTAGTTGAAGATGAGCGTGCCCCAGTCCTGGTGCTGACCTTGGCGGGGGTCGGCGTGTTCGTAAAGGTGCGTGCCGTCGAATTCGGCGAGCGCGAAGGTGTCACGCGGGAAGTGCGCGGGCACCCAGTCGAGAATGACGCCGATGCCAGCCTGGTGGAGGCAGTCCACCAGGTACATAAAGTCCTTCGGGCTGCCGTAGCGGTGGGTGGGCGCGTAGAAACCGGTGACCTGATAGCCCCACGAGCCGGCGAAGGGGTGCTCGGACAGCGGCATGAATTCCACGTGTGTGAAGCCCATGCGCTTCACGTAGTCCGTGAGTTCCGATGCCAACTCGCGGTAGGTGAGCGGGCGCTTGCCGTCCTCAACCACGCGCTTCCAGGAGCCCATGTGCACTTCGTACACGGACATGGGCTTCTCATTCCAGTTGGTCTGCGCGCGCTTCTTCATCCAGTCGCCGTCGCCCCACTTGTAACCCTGGAGGTCGTAGACGATGGAGGCGTTGTACGGCGGGGCCTCGTAGAACTTGGCGTACGGGTCCGTCTTGATGTGCAGGTAGTCGCCGTTGCCGACGATCTCGTACTTGTACTTCACGCCCGGTTCGAGACCCGGAATGAAAACCTCCCAGATGCCGGAGGCCCCGAGGGTGCGCATCGGGTGATAACGGCCGTCCCACTGATTAAAGTCACCGACGACGGACACGCGCTTGGCGCTGGGAGCCCAAACGGCGAAAGAAACGCCCTTCACGCCGCCATCATACTCACGGATGTGTGAGCCGAGCTTTTCGTAAACGCGGTGGTCGTCGCCCTTGTTGATGAGGTAAAGGTCGTCCTCGCTGAGCGTAGGCAGGAAACAGTAAGGATCGTAGAACTGGCGGATTTCGCCGTTCTCGCGCTCGACGCGGAGCCGGTAGGCGAACAGGTCGCGCCCCTCAATAAAGACTTCAAAGAACCCGCTGGCATCAAGGCGCTCCATCGCATAGCGGCGTTCCGGCTGGCTGCGGTAGTCCACGATCTCGCAAGAGCGGACGTTGAGCAGGAACGCACGGACAACTACCCCTTTCTTGCCGTTGTGCGTAACAGGGTGCATACCCAGAACGGCGTGCGGCTGCGGGTTGCGGGCGATGAGGATCGATTTTAGGTCCGATTCGCTGATGATCACGGCGTTTACGAGGGTTGTCTCGGCGAGGGTTTGGGTGAGAGCGCGCACCGTTGCCGGCGGGCGTTAAGAAATGGTTGGAACCGCCCCCATCTTTAGAATCCCCAACGGCCACACAAGACATTTTCCCACACCCGGGAGGATCCCCCTAGGATTTCGGTCCAAGGATTCGGGCGTAGCCTGGTGGTTTTTCCCCGGCTTCCTTGTCTTCGACCGGTTCCATCCTTTCGTCTTGAGCCTGAGGGAAGCGCCCGCCACACTCGCCCCCCGTGTCATCCCCTAAGCGCGTCTGGCCCGCCCTCCTGTTAGCACTCACCGCCCCGGCAGTTGCGGGGGCGGCCGATCGGCCTGAACTCAGTTCGGACAAGCCGCTGGAATTTGACCAGGAGACGAAGAGCCTCGTCGCGCGCGGCAACGCGAAGCTTACCAGCCCGCAGTTCCAGGTGGACGCGGACGAGATTGCGTTCAATCAGGAAAAGAACCAGGCGATCGCGACGGGGCAGGTGCGGCTTTCCCACAAGGCCCTGCGCGTTGTTACACGGAGCGCGCGGTATGACATGGTGGCGCGGACGATCGCGACGGGAGCGATCCGCATGGGCAGGCCGCCCCTCTTTGTCGAGGCCGAGAGCCTTGAGGGCGGCGCGCAGGAGATGAAGCTGACGAATGCGACCGTCTACTTCAACGAGCCCGATCCTTACGGATTCAGCCTACAGGCTGACACACTTACGTACTACGGACCGGAAGACCGGCTCGTCGGCACCGGCGCCATTTTCCGTCTGGGAAGCGTGCCCATCTTCTACCTCCCCAGCTATTCCCAGCGCGGCACGGAAAAACTGCCTATCGGCATCAAGAGCCGGCTCGGCTTCTCAAACTTTCTCGGCGGTTACGATCAAAACGCCATCTACTACATCGGGCGGGATGACTTTCAGCCGGGCGGTTTGCTGGACTATTACAGCAAGCACGGTGTGCTGGCCGGGCCGGCCATGCGGTATAACTTTGGCCAGCCTGACTACGGCACGCACGGCGCGTTCCTTTCCGGGTATATCCACGACTACGGCAAAAACCGTGGCACGGACATCCTCGGGCGCCCCATCCCGATGGACCGCTACTTCATCGACTGGGGCCACAAGCAAAGCATCGGGGAGCGCGTAGACTTGACGGGCACGATGTACTGGTGGCGTGACTCGAGTGTCGTCCGCGACTTCCGTCCCGACCTCTACCGGGACAACCAGTTCCCGGACAACTATGTTGAGGGCGTATACCGCGGCAGCAACTACTACGTCTCCGCGTTTACCCGCTACCGCCCGAACAACTTCCAGGTGGTGCAGGAACGCCTGCCTGAGGTGCGCTTCGACATGGTGCCGACGCCCATAGCGGAAACGGGCATCTACCAGCAGAGTTTTGCGAGCTACGCGCTCCTTCGCGAAAACCCGATCGACACCGGCCAGAAGTATCACAGCTCCCGCGTCGACGGTTACTACGGGATCAGCCGCCCGTTCACCCCGACGAACTATTACACGTTCACGCCCGTCACGGGTGTCCGCGGCACGAGTTATCTGACGCCCGTCGACCGCAGCGCCGCCTACACGCGGGTGCTGCCGCAGATCGGGTTCGACTCCGCCCTGCACAGCTACGGCCAGTGGGGCTATAAGAACGAGTTTTGGGAAGTGGACGGGCTTCGGCATGTGCTGCGCCCGGTCGCACAATACCGGTTCGTGCCGTCCGCAGAACAGGGGCAGGCCCACATCGCGCCGATCGACAGCGAGCAGTTCACCACGTATCCCGAACCGATCGATATCTCGAACACGCGCAACGTCGACAACCTCTACACGACGAACACGCTCCGCGTTGGCACGGAAAACATCCTCCAGACGCGCGACAAGGACTGGGGCTCGCGCGACCTCGCCTACCTCAACGTTTACGAAGACTTCCGGTTTTCCCGCCGCCCCACCTCGAACCAGTTCTCGGACCTCTACGCGAGCACGGGCGTGATGCCGGCTTACTGGCTCGGCTTTGACCTCTACAACCGGTTCGACCCGCAGGACGCCACTTTGCGCGAAATCCGCACGCGCACGCGCGTCATGGACGGCGAGGAATGGTCTTTCTCGGTGGTCTCGAGCAACCTCCAGCACCGCATCGACCAGTATTACTTCGAAGGCGCGTATAAGATCAACGAACGCTACAGCGTGAACGGTCGCTGGCGCTTCGACCACCGCATCGGCAAGGTCACGGAGCAGATCTATGCGCTCCGCACGCTGGTCGGCAATTCGTGGGACATCGAGTGGCAGGTCATCTACCGCCAGGAAGCGGATCGCGACAACGGGCTCGGCTTCAACGTCCAGGCTGACCTCGTGACGTTCTAGAGCGCATTCCGCTCAACTTTCCGGCATGGAACGCGGTGGCACGCTCTTCCGCACTGCGGCGCGGGTAATGGCATGACGTGAACCGGTGCGCCAACTTGGAACAACGGCTCTGAAGCTGGTTCAAGGGGCAACGCGATCCCGAGGGAGCAGGGATTCCATGAGAGAGGTACGCGGGCTCTTTAAGGTCCGGGGTGTTCGCTGTCCAATTTCAGACGCTTTTCTTCTTCAAAGGCGCGCCGTGGCCGGGTAGAAACTGGGGAGAGCGTAGGGCCGGTCATGCCGATACGGGCACCCGGCGGGCATTCCCTGTTACCTCACGCTTGGCACGGTGCTTCGAAGAACCCCAAGATTTTTCCGTTTCCCATGGCGAACCCAAAAGGCATCTCGACCCAACTGAGAAAGACGCTGCTGCTGAAGGTGCTTTCGAAGCCGCAGCCCAGCCGTGAGGACGTGGACTCCGTGGTGGAGCTGACATCGAGCAAAGTGGTGGAAGCCCTCCACGCGCAGTCGATGACGTTTTACCTCGTCGAGGGGAACGAGATCGCGTTCAAGCACGTGTATTACTCCCCCACCCTGTGGTCCAACAGCCCGGAACGGGAGAAGGAGTTTGCGGAAAAGGAGACGAAGCTGCTGGCGCTGAAGATCCCGCTGGGGAAGGGCATTGTGGGGCGGGTGATCGAGTCTGGTGAGCCCGTGTTCTTCAGCCAGTCAAAGGAAGCGGGGGCCATGTACAACATGTCCCAGAACACCGGCTTCGAGGTGCGCACGATGCTCACGGTGCCGCTCAAGGGCACGAAGGTGATCGGGGCCATCCAGGTGCTGAACAAGGAGCCCGATGCGCCCACGCCCGAGTTCACCGAGGAGGACCTCGCGCTGCTCAACGAGGTCGCTGAATATTCCGCGCCCCTGATCCAGCGCATGCTGGATCCCAAGTATCAGATCGCCGATACGGATACCGCGAGGTTTGTCGCCAAATTCACCGGGTGCCCGCTGGTGACCTCTGAGGCGGAGTTGGGCATCGACGACAAGTTGCTTGAAGTGATCGGCGACGCGGTGATCCGCCGCGAAGGCATTTTCCCGTACAAGCGGGCGACGCCGTCCAGCGTGGCCGTGCTGATGACGAACCCGCTCGACTACCCGCGGCGCGAGGCGTTCAGCCAGGCCACGGAACTGTCGATTGATGACGTCTCGGTGGCTCCGGCTTCGCTCATCGAGAAGCTGATCAAGCAGTTCTTCAAAGAGACCAAGGCAGCTGACCCGGTTGCGCACGCGGGTGACATCGCGGAGATCGCGGACGTCATTGGCGCCGAGTTTTCCGCCACAGGCGGTGACGTCGGGAAGATCGAAGCGGCCTGTGAGAATGAAGAATCGGCCCCGATCATCCAGCTCGCAAACCGCATCGTCGAAGACGCCTACATTTCCGGCGCGAGCGACATTCACATTGAGCCTCAGGAAAACGAGCTGATCGTCCGCTACCGCATCGACGGTGTTTGCTCGGAAAAGCTCAAGCTCCCCAAGGCGGTGTCCGGGGCGCTCGTGGCACGCCTCAAGGTCATGAGCGATCTGGACATTGCGGAAAAGCGCCTGCCGCAAGACGGTCGTATCGTCTTCAAGAAGTTCACGAAAAAGAACATTGATATCGACCTGCGCGTCGCCACCGGCCCGATGAATTTCGGCGAGAAGGTGTGTATGCGTATCCTCGACAAGACCAAGAGCGCGCTGCCCATCACGGCGCTCGGTTTTTCGGAGGAAAACCTGGCCCTTTACCGCGAGTGCATCGGGCAACCGTACGGCATGCTCCTGCACTGCGGGCCGACAGGCTCCGGCAAGTCGATGACCCTGTTCTCCGCACTGCGTGAGGTGGCGGACCCGACGGTGAACATCCAGACGGCCGAGGACCCGATCGAGTATACGATTCCCGGGATCAACCAGATGCAGATGAACAAGACGATCGGCCTGACGTTCGCGCGGGCCCTTCGCGCCTACCTGCGCATGGACCCGGACATCATCCTCGTCGGCGAAATCCGAGACCAGGAGACCGCCGAAATCGCGGTTGAGGCGGCGCTCACGGGTCACCTTCTCCTGTCCACGCTCCACACCAACGACGCACCCTCCACAATCGCGCGTTTCACGGACATGGACATTGAGCCGTTCATGATCTCGGCATCACTGGTCGTGGTGTGCGCCCAGCGTCTGGGTCGCCGCGTGTGCAAAGCCTGCAAGATTCCCTACATACCCGAGGGCAACGAAAAGGAAGTCATTGAGAAGGCCATCGGCTGGTCAGGCCAGATTTACCAGGCCAACCCCGATGGGTGCCCGACATGCGGCTTCAAGGGCTACAAGGGCCGCGTGGGCATCCACGAACTCATGCAGAACAACGAGCACCTCATCAAGGCGATCAACAGCCGGGCAGAGACTGCGGAGCTCAAGCGCATAGCGATGCGCACGGGCATGAAGACGCTGCACCAGGACTCCATGCTGAAGGTGAAGGAAGGGGTGTCGACGATCATTGAGTGCGTGTCGAACATCCCGCCCGACATGATCACGCTGGAAGAAAACAAACTGTAAGGCAGGCCGTAGCGCCGCAGCCCGGCGTCATGTTTCCGCGGATACAGCGTGGGCCAAAGCGCCGCGCACCGGGGCGCGCATGCGACACTCACGGCTGTTGGGCTTAAAGGCCGAACTTCGCCCGGAAGGCGGCTTCGTCAACGCCCTCGACGCTTATACGTTTGTCCCGCGAAGTATCGCCTGTAACCAGCGTGATGGCACGGCGCGGCAGGCCAAGGGCTTCGGCGAGGAACCGGATGAGTTCCTCGTTTGCACGCCCTCCTTCCGGAACAGCCTGCAGCTTCACCTTAACCGCGTCCCCGTGCCAGCCGCAGACTTGTGTCTTTGAGGCATTGGGCACGGCCCGGATCTTTACGGTATAAGCCACAGCTGAGGACGGACTTGGAGGGGACGCGGGCGCGGAAGCACGCTGGCCTCCGCGCCCGGCCACAGGGCATTAGATTTCTACCGTCGCGCCGGCCTTGACGGCAACTTCCACGTAAGAGAACTGCGGGTTCGCGGGGAGCACCTTCGAGCGCTCGGCCTCTGTCTCGCGCAGCACGCGCACGACGGCGTCAAAGGGCGTCGGGTTGTGCAGACGCAGCGCGAAATCTCCCGTGGCACGCGCGACGCTCGTGGCCTCCACGTGGTCGATGGCCAAGGCGTAGCCGGTGTCGGGCTGGAAGTAAACGCCCGGCACTTCGACGCAGGTGAGAAGGGTGGAAACTTCGCACCAGCAGGAGCCGTAGAACACCCCGCCGAGGTTGTTATCCCAGTCGCTCGTGTTCACGCGCTCGTTGATGTAGCCGGACGGCATGGCGCGGCCGCTCGGGTCGGAAATGGGCCGGTCGTCGCGGGAAATGTGCTGCGGGAGCGTATGCGCGATGTCGCGCAGGAGCTCAAGGTAGCGGCGATCTCCGGTGGCCCGGAAAATGCGCAGGAGGCCGAGGCCGGAGTGCGTGCAGATGCCGGGGGCGCTGTGCTTGTTTTGCGCGTTGGCAAACACGGTGCCAAGGCTGCGCATGTTCAGGCGACCAAATTCGGACTTCGCGGGGAATGCGTAGTCATATGTCATCACCCAGGACGACGCCTGCTGCGCGGCCTGTTCCGCGCGTTGCAGCCAGACGCCATTCCCCGTGTGTTCAAAGAGGGCGACAAAGCCTTCGACGAGCGCGTAGCCTGACTCGCTGTCGGGCACCTGCACGGCATCGCCAGGGCCACCGGTCGTAACGCCGCGGGCCGTGAAATCGCGGTAGAAGTGTTCGCCAATCTCCGCAGCGGCGGCCGCGATGTGAGGCAGGTTGTAGCGGCGCGCGGCGAGGATGAGCCCCGCAGGCGCGAGGGCACCACTGCAAGTCCCGCCCACCGCGATCTCCCCGGTCTCGGTGTTGAGGAAGTGCCCAAGCTGTCCGTAGCGCTTCCAGACGCGGACCAAGCCTTCAGCCATCTTTTGCAGGCCCACATGCCAGGCCGCAGGGATGGGCGCACCACGCCGCTCCAGGATGTCGACCTGCTTCAGCGCGTAGAAAAGCACGTCCGCGGTGCGGCGCGTGAGGTGCCACTTGATGGTGTAGGGCCGCTTCGTGTCGTGGCAAAAATCGGTGATGAATTTGCCGTCGAGGGTGCATTTCCCGTAAACGAGCCCGGACGGGGCAATGCCGTGGGTCAGCACGAAGTCGAGGTTTTTCCACGAGCGTTCGCGGGTGATAGCGGAGCCGTCGTAGGTGAGCGCGAACGTGTTGATGATGCCGCCGCACCAGCCCGCCTGCCACGTGTAGGAGGAGGCCCGGTTCGGCTCCGTCAGGTAGAGGTTCGTTTTTTCCTCCCAGCACTCCCGGTTGTACTTTTCCTCGATGAGAGAAAACGCCTTGGTGAAGGGCACGCGGTTGAGGCGCTCCGGCTGCGGCGCCAGCGCCTTGCGTTCCGCAAAATACCGCTGGAACAGCGCGGCTTCGCTGCCGCACGCAAACGTGAGCACCCGCACCCGGATTTCAACGGACGCACCCGCGGCCTGGTCTGCGGCGCGGTCGGGCGAGGTCACGTTGCGGTCCATGTGCGTGTACCGTTTGCTCCGGATGCCCGGAGCCAGAACGCGGAAAAACGCCTGGTCATTGCCTGCGGTCTCTTCGATGCGGAGGCCGGTTTCGCCCCACGCGCTCGAAGCTTCAAAAAGAACGAGGACGGCACGGCCCAAGGCGGGCGCGTACACCGCAAAGGCTGGCGTCGCCATGTCACCGGCTTTGAGTTCGAGAAGCGACGGAGCCTCACCGACCTCAAGGCGCGGCACGTCCGACATCGTGAGGGGCGGGTTGAGCGTGCAATCCTCCTCCGGCATGCGCGGGGAGTACGGCAGCTTGAGTGCACGGAAACGGTTCCCCGCATACACGGCGGCAGGCACAAGGACGTAGTTGCCACGCGACCAGCCCGCGAACGCAAATTCGAGAGCAGCCCCAGCCTCCTTGGCCGTTCCCGCTGTCACATCGAAGCGGAACGTGTGGTCCGCGAGACCGGGTGCTTCCGTAGACACGCGCGACACGCGCCAAGTGGCGCCGGAAAACGCGCGTTCCGTGGTGGCCCCGTTGAGCGCCACGCGATCCGAAGCTGCGCAGGCAGCACCGTTATACCCAAGCAAGACAGGCGAAAGGGTGAAGTCCATGTTGCGTTAAAGGTCTGCGGCGCCCCTGATGCGGGAGCGGGCACAGGTGCCCAGTTCGGCGGGAACGCTCAAGCGGGAAACGCTAAACAGCCGACACGGACCGTGCCAAACCATTTGCTCTGTACCCGTTGAGTAACCGTACCATGGGCGCCCGTGCGCGGTGCGGACTTGCCTCAGGACAACCGCCTACTGCCCGTAGGCGTTATGGTACCGGCTCCACCACTTCTCGATTTCGTCGAGGGGCAAGGGCTTTACCGTGCCGAGCGCACGCGAGAGCAGCAGGGTCTTCGCGGCGTCTTCCACCATGACGGCGGCCTGGAACGCCTTGGCGGGCGTCCGGTCAAAGGCCATGACACCGTGATTCGCCAGCAGGATCGCCGGGCCGCGGCCGCGGAAGCGCATGATGCCGTTTGCGATGTTCTCGCCCTGATTGTCAATGTACGGCATGCATGGGATCTCGTCGCCAAACTCGTCCGCCATGGCGGTCAGCGCGCACGGGATCGCCTGCCCAACGGCCGCCCAGGCGGTCGCGTAATTGGAATAGGTGTGGACAATCCCGCCAATGCGGGCGTCTTTGCGGTAGAGGGCGAGATGGATGGGCGTGTCTACGCTCGGCACGAGCGACGAGGCGACGCCATCGGGGACTTTGGACGCAGGAACAGGTTTGCCCTCAAGGTCGAGGACTGCCAAGTCCTCCGGGCGCATGACCCGGTAATCAATGCCACTCGGCTTGATGATCACGAGCCCGGACTCGCGACAAATGCCGCTTGCGTTGCCGCGGCTCATCGCCACCAAGCCCGCCTGCGCCAGCTCCTTGTTCGCCTTGAATACCTCTTCGCGGAGTGTCCTGAAATCCATGGTGCAAAAATTGAGGCGGTTGCCCAAAGAAAGGCGGCCCCCTGTTGCCAGAGAGGCCGCCGTTAAAACCGGGTAAAGCCCGGCTCAGATCAGATCAGTTTGCTGCCCCGGAATCAACCCGGGATGTTCGTGGAAAGCCGGTTAAGCGTGACCTTCCGCACGGAGCTGCTTGAGCGTCTTCATCGTCGGCACCTGATGGCGCCCGAAGAGGTCATGCAGGCGCTTGTATTCCTCATACAGGCGGCCGTAGGCCTTGTGGTTGCCTTCATTCGGCTCGTAGCGTTCCTGCTTGATGCGGGCCATCTGGCATGCCGCCACCTGGATGTCAGGGTAGTAGCCGCTGGCGACGGCGCCGTGCATGGCGGAACCGAACGCGCAGGTCTGCTTCGTCGCGGCGAGGAACACGGGGCGCCCGATGATATCGGCGTAGATCTGCATGAGCACCGGGTTGCGCGTGGCGAGGCCGCCGCACGCATAGAGCTCACGGACGGGCACGTTCTGCGACTCGAAGGCGTCGATGATGCGGCGCTGGCCGAAGGCGGTGGCCTCGATCAACGCACGGTACATTTCCGCGGGCGTGGTACCGAGGTTCAGGCCGAACATGCAGCCTGAGAGCGTGGTATCCACAAGAACGGAACGGTTGCCGTTCCACCAGTCCAGCGCCAGGAGGCCGCTCTGGCCGACCTTGAGCTTGCCCGCTTCTTCCGAAAGCACCTGGTGGACCTTGCCCGGATCGTCATCCGCACGCAGACCAACAGCGCGGCGCGCCACGGCGTTGTCCACGAACCAGCCGAAAATGTCGCCAACGGCAGACTGGCCGGCCTCGTAGCCCCAGAAATTGGGAACGACGCCATCCTTGACCGCGCCGCACATGCCTTCGACGGGGTGGAACTGTTCACCCAAGAGGAGGTTGCACGTGGACGTGCCCATGATCATCACCATCTTGCCCGGCGTGGTGACCGTGCAGGCGGGAACCGCTACGTGGGCGTCGATGTTGCCGACCGCGACCGGGATGCCGGGCTTCAGGCCCATCATGTCGGCCATGGACTGCGTGAGGCCGCCGGCGGACTTGCCCAGCGGGTGCAGTTCCGTGCTCAGCTTGTCATGGATGACGTTGCGGAGCTTCGGGTGCAGGGCGCCAAAAAAGTCATGGGACGGGTATGCCCAGCCCGCGCCATACGGGTAAACCCACATGCCCTTGTAGCCGGCCGAGGAAACCGAGCGGCACTGCTTGCCCGTCATCTGCCAGACGATCCAGTCACAGGCCTCGATCCAGTAGGCCATCGTGTCATAGATGCCGGGCGAATCATTGACGACCTGCAGGAGCTTCGAGAAGAACCACTCGCTGGAGTACTTGCCGCCGTAAACGGAAACGAAACGTTCCTTGCGCTCGCGGCCCACCTTGTTGATGTAGTCCGCTTCCGGCTGCGCGGCGTGGTGCTTCCAGAGCTTCGGCCAGGAATGCGGGTCCGGGCGCAGCTTGTCGTCAAAACAAAGGGGCGTGCCGTCCGCCATCGTGGGCAGCGGCGTGGAGCAGGTGAAGTCCGTGCCGATGCCGACGATCTGGTCCGGCTTGGCCTTGGCCTTCTTCATCACCGCCGGGACGGTCACCTTGAGCACCTCGAGCCAGTCCTTGGGGTCCTGCAGCGCGGTGTCGGGCTCCAGGCGCTTGGTCTCACCTGGAATCACATCTTCAATGACCGCGTTCGAATACTTGTACTCCGCGTCGGCAATTTCCTCGCCGGTATTGACGTCCACGAGCAAGGCGCGGCCGGAGAGAGTGCCAAAATCGATACCCAACACGTATTTCTTCATAGCAGACCAGGGATCCTGTTTGGGGGAATAGCCCAATTCCTGCGGAACCGCCGCGGGGCTGTGTTTCCTGACCTTGGGTGCGGAAGTCTTCACCAGGCAATAGGGCTTTGTGCGGCAGGACGCCGCGCGTTACGGACGTGCGATTGTTCAGGGAATATATCCCCGGTCAATCGCAGACTTGGCGTCCGCGGCCCGCACCCCCGCTCCGCCCTCTCAGGCCCGGGGTAACATCCTCAGAAAAAACGCTGCTTCCGACAGGCTGGTTGCGGCGCGGTGACGCACGCAACCGCACGCTCACTTGCTTTCGAACGTCGCCTTGCCGAGCGCGGCGTTTCCGGCGGCGTCGCGCACTTCCAGCACCACGCTGTGCAGCCCCGGCTTCAGGCCGGGAAAGGCGAGCGAAAACTGGGCTTCCTGCGCATCGAACGCGCCGTTCACGGGAATTGCCTTTCGCGCAAGCTGGTTCCCATCCACGGTATAGGTCGCATCGGAGATGACGCTCCAGGCATCGCGGGCGGAGAAGAGGACCGTGACCACGTTGCCCTCGCTCGTTGTCGAGACGTGGCGAACTTCCGGGGACGTGTTGTCGACGAGGAAGGGGGCGCTCACGCGGTAACCGGTGCGCGCCTCAGCCGGAAGGTTCTCCAGCCTGTCCGTGGCGGTGACCTTTACCTGATAATAGCCTTCCTTCAGACCGCGGCCATTCAGCGAGAATACGGGATCAATCAGGTCGTCCGCGATCGTCGTCCAGGCGTCTTCGCCATCCGCCTTGAGCTGGAGCGTGTACAAGAGTTGATCGTCGTTCGGATCAAACGCCTTCCAGCCCAGCGTGAAGTAACCACGCTCGCCCGTGGAGCGCAGCTGCGGGCGCGGGGCCGGCGGGTTGAGCGAGGCCGCCGAAATGGTTCCGTCAACAACCTGCCGGATATCCAGATTTGGCCGCGCGGAGGGGTTTGTCACAACTTCGACGGAAACCGGCAGGATGGTCACGCGCGCCACGACGGGCGCCGCATTTGCCACCTGGAAAAACGTCTCCACGCGGCGCAGCCCTGCCAGTGTCTTGGCGAACTCAAGCCGGTATTGCAGGTAGCGCGCTTTCGGGCTGCGTATGTCGAGCGCCTCGCCCACGGGCGCCCAGTCCGTCCACGTCTTGTCCGGCTTGGGCGTGTTGCCCGTCCGCGTGGACCACGTCAGCCCCTGGGTCTCGCCGGGCACGGAGGCCAGCGGACGCAGACGCCCCCAGCGCGCGATCTGGCCCGCGTCGAGCGTCTTCGAGACGAAGGAGCCCTTTTCCGCCGGCTCCGTTGTCAGCCTGAGCACGGCGGCGGGGTTACTCGTCGTGGCGATGATTCCGGAAGCCGTGGGCAGAAGGCTCGTCACTTCTTCGCCTTCCTTGGAGCTCTGGACGATCTTCCACGTGACCGGGTCGACAGCCTGGAAGATCCGCCCGTTCTGATCGGTTCCGATCAGGCAAGAGCCATCCGGGAGGTCCGTAAAGCAGTAGATGTTTGTGCCGGGCTGACTCCAGAACAGCTCAACAAACCCATCGGGCTGCACGGTGTAAATTGCGCTCGGCAACGCGCGCGCGCCTTTATCCTGATCCGACGGCGCCGGAGCCTGCTGGGGCGGAACGTTCCCGTTCTGCGCGCCGCCGCCGGCACTGGACGCTGCACGGGCCGGGTCGCCAGCACCCGGAGCCGATGGCCCGCCACCGGACCCCGAAGTTCCGCGGCTGGTAGTGCTTTGCTTGTTAAATGTGGAAAACCGCACGGAGCCATCCCCGCGCGGCTGGATGGACGTGATCTCCTCGGACTCGGACGCGAACAGCACGCTCCCCTTCCCTTTTCCAGTCACCGCGACGAGAAGCGCCTTCGGGCCCACGCCAGCGTAGAGCTTGCCATCCTTGCCGAGCGCCAAAGCGGTGACGTGGCTGCGGTCGGACTCAAACCATACTTCCGCTTCCGCATTGGGCTGGAAGTCCGGCGCAAGCTTGTAGATGCGCGCTTTGTTGCCGGTGGCGACGTAAAGGCTGCCATCCTTGTCGAACGCGAGGTCCCAGACGTAGCCCTCCGGAGGGTCGAAATAGACCTCCGGACGCTCACCAGGCCGGATACGGTAGACGCGGCCGTTGGGCGAAGTGCCCACGAAAAGGTTCCCGTGGGCGTCCAACGCAAGAGCGCGCGCCAGCACTTCCTCAGGCCCGAAGACCTGCTCGACCTTGCCGTCGGGGCTGATGCGTTGCACGCCCGCACTGTTTCCCGTACCAACGTAAATGTTGCCCTGCGCGTCAGCCACGGTCTTCCAGGCCACGCTGCTCTTGAGCTTCGCCACCTCGGCCACCGCCGGCGCGAGTTGCAGGACGCCCTGGCTGGTCAGGGAAACGCCCTCAAGCTTCCCTTCGAGGAAGGCGTCATAGGTGCCTTGGTCCACGACCTGCGTCTGCACGGCCTGGACGGTCCCCAAGGCCGCCGAAGCGGCGAGGAGGGATACCAGAGCCGCCCTGGCTCGCGAGCCGGGGAACCGGTGAGCGGGACGGACGACAGTCGCGGAGGGAAGACGGGGCGTGGCGGATTGATCCATGGCGTCGGGAAAAGGTTTTGCGTTAGGGCGTGGGCTTAACGGGTTGTGACGGGAAGCGTGTGCTGTCCGGAAAACTCACCCGGCACTTCGATCTCCGTCTGCCAGACGACCCGCTGGTCTATGCGCTCGCGAGGCGTGACAGTCTTCGGCGACGTGTACAACGCACGCACAGAGGGCGGGAGGTCAAACAGGCTTGCACCTTCGACACGCAAGCCCTGTGAACGCTGCAGCAGGCGCACATAGATGCGCTGCGAGGTACGGCCCTGACGCACGAAGTTGAGGACGTCATCCAGGGCCTGAAAGTCACGCCGGGAACGCCCGCGATCCAACTGGTCCGCGGCCTCGGCGTCGCCCACGAACAGCGTGTACTCGTCGAGCTCCGCAGCCGGAGGGATGGGAACCTCCACCGTGTGCCGTACGCTCGGGGCCAAAAGGTTTCCGACGGTAAGCGCCACGCGCATGGGTTCCCCGGATTCAAGCGGCCCGTTCAGAACCTGAACGCCCTCGAGCCGGCTCGTGGCCCACGCGTTCCGGACCTTCACCTCGTAGCGGATCGCTTTCAGTTTGGGGAATTCAAACGGGTTCTGCAAAATGTCGGACAGCAGCCGCAGGTGCCGCATGGCGACTTTGATGGGGGCGTTTGCCCCACTGGCCACATCGCGCAAGACAACGGGCTCGTGGCCCTCGAGCTCCACCCGCAGCGTTGTGAAAAGCGTCTGTTCATCGCCCGCTTCCATCGAGGACGTGAGCGACTCCAGAAGCGCAACGGCGCCAAGAAGCGGACTGATGGAACGGTCCTGAAGCATGTGGCCAGCGTACGTGCGCGGCTTGGTTTCCGGACTGTCCACGGTTATCGAAAACGCGGTGAAGGGCGCCGCCCGTCCGACCTCTCCCGCGATCGCGGTCAGGCGGTCCTGGTAGATCGTCCCGACAGTGCGGCCGATATTGGCGAGCTTGAAGGATTGGCGAAGGGACCGCACGATCGTGACGACCTCGGCGGTGGCCATCGGCGTAGCCGTCGAGCCCGCCTGGAACATGGGGTGACCGAACGCCAGGAGCCTGTTGCCCTCGCGCCACGTCACCGTGCCCACGCCGCAGAGGCTGAAGTCGCCATCCAGCAAGACAGCCGCCACCGGAGCGCCGGGCTCAAGTGCGCCGCCGTCGAGGCCCGCCGCCGTGGGCGAGGAACCCGCCCCGGTCGGGGCCTGCATGGGCTCAAGGCCCAGCTTCGAAAACTCGTCGCGGAACGCCGCGAGCGTGCGGGCGGAAACCCCCGAGACCATGAGCGGCGTAGGGAGCGGCTTCAGGAGGGCATCCCCCACCCCGTCCGGAACGGCACCGGCAGTGACGCGCCACCCTTCGGCTGCGTTCTCGCGAAGCGGAAATCCTGTATCTTTTACCGCCACGGACGGCTTTGGCCGAAAGCGGTTGGGCTCGCCTTCAGGCAAGTCCAGAAGTTCCAACATCTGCTCGATGGGCGTGACGCCGATAAGCGTCTGCTCGCGCTGCAACGCGAAACCGTAGGCGTAGGCACCCACAAGCTTCCCGTCGATGTAAACAGGACTGCCGCTCATGCCGGCAACCGGCCCGTTCAGGATCTGGTCGGCCCCCAAGGCGTGGCAGATGATCACGGCGCGTTGCGGCCCGGCGAAGTTCTGCATGACCCCAAGCACCTCCAGCGGGAACGACTGAATTTGCGTTCCCGACACCACCGTCTTCCACTCGCCCTTCATGCCTGGGCGCACCTCCGCCAGCTTCATGAGCGGGGTCTCAACCTGCGCTCCCAGCAACATGGCCGGAGCCAGCAAAAGAATTAACCAGCCGAGAAACTTGGGGGGAAAATTGGACAAGGGGCCTCCTTCGAAAAGGGTCGCAGGAAGAATTTTCAATAGGGGGAGCGGAAATAAAGCGCCAGCCGTTATTGACACCGCGGCGTACTATATTCCCGCGACGAAACCCGACCCCGCCCGGTGCCGCCTTGTTCCCTCTGCGGCGGAAAAGTTCCAAAAAAAAGGCCCCTAATTGAACACAGGATATTCGCCTGATATTGGCCACCGGCACGCCCACGAGCGCGCGATCCCGTGAACGGTGCAAACCCACGCGCACGCAAATGCTGCGTTGCGTGAAATACGGCAGCGCGATGCCTACACGCGCCCGGCAGGAGCGGCGTCCCCTTCCGGGTCGCCCTGCGCAACCGCCTCTTCGTGCACGCCCGCCGAAGCCTCGGTCGCCGGCTCCACCACCGGTGCAGCGGGCTGGCCGGTGGCCTCTGCTGGCGTTTTTTCTTCCGGTTCTGCCGCATTATCGGGCAGCGGCGCGGCCCCGACGGACGACTCAGAAGCCGCCGGTTCGCCAAGACCTTCCTCTGACTCCGGCAGCGCCATCTCGCTTTCCGCGGCTGCCGTGATCGTCGCGGGTGAAATCGTTTCAGCCGGTTGTGCGCCAGCCGTTGCGTTCCGACGGGCCTCGACGGCCGCCGCAGCCTCGCTCGCCGACATCTCGGCCGTCTCGCCGGTCTTCGAATCGAAGCGCATCGAAACAAGCTTCGTGACGCCGCGCTCCTGCATCGTGACACCGTAGATGCCGTTCGCCGCGGAGACCGTGCGCTTGTTGTGCGTGATGACGAGGAACTGCGAGTACTTGGTAAACTGCCGCAGGATATTGGTGAAGCGGCCCACGTTCGCGTCGTCCAGAGGAGCGTCCAACTCGTCGAGCACGCAGAACGGGCTCGGTTTCACCATGTAGATGCCAAAGAGCAGCGCCACGGCCGTCATCGTCTTCTGACCGCCGCTCAGCAGCGTCAGACTCTTGAGCTTTGTGCCGGGCGGGCGGGCGATGATGTCGATGCCGCTGTCGAGCACGTCTTCGTGCTGCACCAGCTGGAGGTCGGCCTCGCCCCCGTTGAAGAGCTGGTTGAACGTGAATTTGAAATTCTTGCGGATCTGCTCGAACGTGTCCTGGAAAAGCTGTTGCGAGGTCTTGTTGATCTCGTCGATGGCCTTGACGAGTTCCTCCTTGGACTTCCACAAGTCGTCGCTCTGGGTCTTGAGGAAGTCGAAACGTTCCTTCAGTTCCCCGTATTCCTCGATTGCGACAAGATTCACCGGGCCCATGGAGGCCAGACGGTCGCGGAGGCTCTTGATCTCGCGGGCCAGAGGCTCCCAGTCCGTGTTGTCCATGGCCTGAAGGTCGGCTTCGGTCGGCTCCCCACGGGCGCGCTTGGGTCGCGCCTCCAGGTCGGCGTCCTCGTCGAGCTCCTCAAGCTTTAGCTTCGTCTCGAATTCCTCATCCGCAGTCCACAGCTCACGTTTCCACACGATGCTCCGGACTTCCAACTGATATTCCGCGCGGATCTTTTCCTCAACAAATGCCGCCTGGGACCGCTCCTCTGCGAGCTTCACGTCGTAGCCGTTGAGCGCAATTTCACCGCGCCTCAGCTCATCACGGTCCACGCTCAGGGATTCTTCGGCGGTGCGGATCTCGTTTTCCGCCGCCATCAGCGCCTGCCGGTCCCGGTCCACCGTAGCCATGGTGGCCTCAAGCGTGGTCGCGAGCTGCGCCGCCTTCGCGCGCTGGTTACCGGCGTCCTTTTCGAGAGAGGAAATCTGCTCCTTCAGCGTATCCACTTCCTGGCGACGCCGCAGCAGGCGCGTCTGGATCTCCTTGCGCTGCTGTTCGAGTTGGAACAGCCCACGGTCGATCATTTCGAGGCGCTGACGCTTTTCCGCGAGGTCGAGCCTGACTTCCGCCATGGCCTCCTGACGGTTGTCGCGTTCACCGCGGATGCGTGCGATGTCGTCTTCACGCTGCGCGATCGCCTGCCGCAGGCTCTCTACCTGGGCGTCTGCGTTGGCGAGCTCGGCACGCGCCTTGTCCATGCGCCGTTCCGCCTCGTCCCGCGAGTTTTCCAACTCCTCAAGCTGGCGCTGCGCCTTGGCGCAGTTTTCGGCGTTCGTGGCGATGGCGTGGCGTGCGGACCGCTCGTCCGCCTGCAGGCTCGTCATCTCCTGCCCAATCTCCACAAGGCGGTGCCGCCGTTCCTCGACTTCCTTTTCCGAGGCCTCGAGGTCCGCCTGGAGCTTCATGGCGTGCTCCGTCAGCTCCGTCAGCCGGGCGTTCTCGGCGTGGAGCCGTTCCCGCAGGTGCGCGATTTCAGTCTCGCGCTGAATGAAACTCGATTCCTTCTTGTTGCCCCGTGCGTGGCCGGCGTGGACAAGCCCGCGGCGGTCAATGAGCTCGCCCTTGGGCGTGGCGACGAGGGAAAAATCAAAATCAGGGCGTTCGCGCCAAAACGCGAGGAAGTCGTTGGCGTCGGGGCAGAAATAGCAGCCCGCGAGCAGGTTCGCCACGGGTTGGGCAAGGTCCGCTTCGCGCACTTCCACAACCGACAGGGCCGGGCGCAACCACGCCGGCAGGTTTTCGGCAGGCCGGTATTCCACCCGCGGAGCCGGCACTTGCAGGCACGCACGACCCAGCTTGCGCTCGTCCAGCGCCTTGGACACTGCCGCGGCCTGCGCGGTATCGCCGACGACGAGGGCTTCCGCAGCGACGCCAAGGAGGGTCTCCAGCGCGCCGATCTGCGACTCGTCCGTCGTCTTGATGAACTTGGTAAGGGGGCGGACGGACTCCTTGGGCAGAAGGTCGCCAAGCTGCCCCTGGAGGATGGCCTTCGCGCCTTCGCTGAAGCCCTCGAACTTAGCCTGAAGCCCTTCCAGCACCTGCAATTGCGCAGTCCCGCGGGCAATCTGGCGATCCAGTTCCTGCATCCGGGCCTGCTGTTCGCGGTATTCGCCGCGGATGCGCTGGCTGTTCGCCTGCTCCGCCTGCACGGCCTCCTGCGCGCGCTGCTGCTCCGCTTGCCGAAGCTCCCGTGTACGCAGGACGTCCGCCAGGCGCCGGTCCAGCCCCGCGCGTTCCTCGGTAAGCTGGAAGACCGAGTCTGCAAACCCGGCGTGCTTCACCTGGAACGTCTTCAGATCAACCTCGATGGTCGTGCACGCAGACCGCATGCGGGTCATCGTGCCCTCAAGGATCAGAAGCTGTTGGCGCGTCTCGACGAGCATGCGCTCCGATGCGGAAAGTTGCCGTGCGATTTCCTCAAGCTCCTGCGTGCGGCGCTTGAAGACTTCGTCGGAAGACCCCATGACTTCCAGCGCGCTTTGCTTGAGCGAAGCGTCATCGCGCGCTTTCGAGTCGAGTTCCTGCTGCTGATGCTCGAGGGCTTCGAGCTCGCGCTGGATCTCCGCGATGCGGCCCGTGAGGTCCTGACGGCGCACCCCCGCAAACTCGGCCTGGTTTTCGGCCTGCTCCTTTTCCGAGCGCAAATCGAAGACGGTCTGCTGCGCCTCCTGGAGGCGCTGATAGAGTTCCGCCCGCTTGGCCTTGTGCGCGGTAAGGATGCCTTCACGCTCGCGCAGGCTTGTGCGGGCGTCCGTTACCTGCCCGCGCAGTCCCCCAGCCAGCTTTTCAAGGTCATCAATAGCCGCCTGCCTGCGTGCAAAGAGGTAGCCATTGTACGCGAGGTCCAGATGCCGCAACCGGTGGCTGATACGCTTAAAGCGCAGCGCCTTGCTGGCCTGCCGCTTGAGCGAGCCGATCTGGCGGCTTACCTCCTCGATCACGTCCGTCACACGCGCGAGGTTCTGGTCCACCAGCCCGAGCTTGGTCAGCGCCTCTTTGCGCTGGCTCTTGTAACGCGTGATGCCGGCGGCTTCCTCAAAAATGACCCGTCGTTCCGAAGGGTTTGAGGACAGGATCTGGTCGATCTGCCCTTGCACCATGAACGAGTACGATACGCGCCCCACGCCCGTATCCATGAACAGGCGCTGGATGTCCTTCAGGCGGGACGTCTTGCCGTTGATAAAATAATCGCTGGAGCCGTCGCGCGATACCCGGCGGGTGATCTGGACTTCGTTGAAGTTCGTGCCCAGTTCCTTTTCGCAGTCCGTGAACAGGAGGGAGACCTCGCACATTGGGAGCGCCTTGCGCTGGTCCGTTCCCTCAAAGATGACGTCCTGCATCTTCCCGCCGCGCAGCGCCTTGGCGCTCTGCTCACCCAGCACCCACCGGATAGAGTCCACGATGTTGCTCTTGCCGCACCCGTTCGGGCCGACAATACACGTCACCCCCGGCCCGAGCACGATGCGCGTGCGGTCGGCAAAGCTCTTAAAACCGTTGATGACGATCTCTCTAAGAAACATTTCGGATGCTCTGGGGCTTGGGCGCGGGGGGCGGCGCAGGGCCGGGACTCAGCTTCACAGCCGTCTGGCGGGTGCAACCCCGGGTAGAGAAAAGGCTGAATGAGAAATCAGGGGCGGCGGGCTCCGCAACGAAAAAACTCTGCGCCTCCCTGCGCACGGTCCTGAGAAAGCGCCTCCTGCGCCGTCGGCTATCCGTCAGCGCACGCCCCCAAAGGACCCTATACCGGATGGACCTACGCCCCTAGGGCCAATCGACATATGGGTTACAGCCACAGGAGGGCGGAGGCGAGGTA